>SEAY01000139.1 GCA_004144865.1 Comamonadaceae bacterium | reverse complement strand
TCCCAGGGGGGTGGTCTGGGCTGCGCACACTGTCGAAACGCACAGTGCGGCAGCCACGAGCGCGTGACGGTTCATGTGGAAACACCCCAAAAGCCAGCATTTTAGGGATTACGTAGGCCTCCCGGCACATGCGGCTTCCCCTAGGAGGCTCACGAACCGTGTTTGTCCGCTTCCGTCGTGAAAGAATCCGCGTAGAACTCATCCGGCGGCAGGCCACAGCGGGCGCCGTATTCCGCCCGGGCCGAGTCCACCACGATGGGGGCGCCGCAGGCGTAGACCTGGTGGCCGGACAGGTCCGGATGGTCTTCCATCACCGCCTTGTGGACGAAGCCCGTCCGGCCCGTCCAGTTGTCCTCGGGCAACGCGTTCGAGACAACCGGCACGTACCGCAGGTGGGGCATGGACGCCAGGCGCTCGCGCACCCAGCCGTCCATGTACAGGTCGCCGGGCCGGCGGCCGCCCCAGTAGAGGGTGGCCGGCCGGGTGATGCCCTTGTGCTGCATGTGCTCGATGAGGGCCTTGATCGGGGCAAACCCGGTGCCGGAGGCCAGCAGCACCATCGGCTTGGCCGAGTCCTCGCGCAGGAAGAAGCTGCCGAACGGGCCCTCCACGCGCAGGATCTCCTTCTCCTTCATGGCCGTGAACACATGGTCGGTGAACTTGCCGCCCGGCATGTGCCGGATGTGCAGTTCGACGCCGGGGCCGTTATGCGGGGCGTTGGCCATGGAATAGCTGCGGCGCGCGCCGTCGCGCAGGATGAACTCGACGTACTGGCCCGCGTGGTAGCGCAGCGTGTCGTTGGCGGGCAGCTGCAGCTTCACCACCATCACGTCGTGCGAGACTTTCTCCAGCGTGGTCACCCGCGCGGGCATCTTGCGCACCGGGAAGGCGCTTTCGTCGGTGACCTGGCGCGACTCCAGCACCACGTCGGTCTGCGGCACCGCGCAGCAGGTGAGGATGAGGCCGCCGGCTTCCTCCTCGGGCGACAGGGCCTTCGTCTGGTGCGGGCCGTGCACCACGGTGCCTTCCAGCTTCCTGCACTTGCACGAGCCGCATGCGCCGTCCTTGCAGCCATAGGGCATGCCGATGCCCTGGCGGATCGCGGCGGCGAGGATGGCTTCGCCCCGCTCCACGCTGAAGGCACGGCCACTCGGTTGCACGGTGATCGCGAAGGGGGCGGCGGCGGCCGGGGGGACGGTCATGCTTTGGTTATCCTCGGGCTCTTGTCGGTCTGGTCCTGCGCGATTTTGCCCTCAAACCAAAACCCCCTCGGCGCCTTGCCCAGCCGTTTCCGCCGCAGCCGCATCCTCGTGGTCGGTTGCGGCGACGTCGGATTGCGCTTCGCGCGCGAGCTGCCGCGCCGCGTGCGCGTGCTGGCCCTCACGTCCACGCCCGCCCGCGTGCCTGCGTTGCGCGCGCAGGGCATCACGCCCCTGGTGGGCGATCTCGACGATCCCTCCACCCTGGCGCGCCTCGCGGGCCTGGCCGACCACGTCGTTCACCTCGCTCCGCCCGCGTCCGAGGAGGCGGTGCGCTGGTGGCAGGACCGGCGCTCGCACGCGTTGCTGCGCGCGCTGCGCCTGCGCACGCCTCCGCGCACGCTGGTCTATGCCTCCACCAGCGGCGTCTACGGCGATTGCGGCGGCGCCCTGGTGTCCGAGTCGCGCCCGGTGGCGCCGCAGACGCCGCGCGCGCAACGGCGGGTCGATGCCGAGCGGCAGGTGCGCTTCTTCGGGCGCGGCACGGGTGCGCGCAGCAGCATCCTGCGCATCCCCGGCATCTATGCCACGGACCGTCCGGGCGGCACCCCGCGCGAACGCCTGTTGAAGGGAACGCCGGTGCTGCGCGCCGAGGACGACGTCTACACCAACCACATCCATGCCGACGACCTGGCGCGCGCCATCGCCGCGGCCTTGTGGCGCGGGCGTCCCCAGCGCGTGTACAACGCGAGCGACGACAGCGAGCTGAAGATGGGGGAGTACTTCGACCTCGCCGCGGGACTCTATGGCCTGCCGCGCCCGCCGCGCGTGGCGCGCAGCACCGCGCAGGAGCAGCTGCCGCTGGTGGTCCTGAGCTTCATGGGCGAGTCGCGCCGCCTGGACAACGCGCGGCTGAAGAACGAGCTGCGCCTGCGGCTGCGGCACCCGACGGTCGAAAGCGGACTGCGCGCTACGGGGTGAAGAGGGCGGGCGTGGCGGCCGCGCGCAGTTCGCTGCACCGGCTCGCGAGCGCCTGGTGCAATTGCAGGTGGCGCTGCGCGATCTCGTCGGCGGCGGCGCCCGGCGCGGACGCGGTGGCGAGGCGCTCCGCGCAGTTCTCGCGCCGCAGGTCGCTGCCCAGGACCGACAGGTACTTCTCCAGGCGCAGCAGGCTGCTGTCCGGCGCGCGGGCCTTGTAGCGCGCGAGTTCGTCCTGCAGCAGCACCCAGCGTTGCGCGCCGGGATCGGCCGCCAGCGCGGGCGTCCCCAGGGCGATGAGGGCCGCGGCCTGTTGCGCCAGCTGTTCGAGACCCGCCGCCGTGCGCGCGAGCGCGGGTGCGGCCGGCGCCTCGGCCGCCCCGAGCGCCTGCGCCAGCAGCAGCGGTTCGCCCTGCCACCAGCCGAACTCGCTGGCACGCGGCTCCTGCAGGGGCAGTTGGCGCCATTGTTCGTGCAACGACGCGAGGCGCCGCACCAGTTCGCCATCCAGCGTCGCGCCGAGGCGGTCGCCCAGTCCCGCGCCGCCGGTTTCCTTCAGCACCGCCTGCAGGGCGAGCACCTGGTCGCGCTGCAGCCGGAACGCGACGGGATCCAGGGGCTGCTGCGCATCGGAGGGCAGGGCCGCCTTGAGGGTGCGGAACGCATTCGTGTAGATCAGTTCCGAGACCCGCGCATTGATCACGCGCCCGACCACCGGCTGCGCCTGCGCGGGAAAGAGCGGAACGACGCCCGACACCGCCCGGGCGCGTTCGGCTGCGAGTGCACGGGCGTCCTGCGCAACGCGTGCCAGCGAGGTCGCTTGCGCCGTCCCCTTGCCACCGGCGGCGGCGTCCTCCGCCATGAAGGAGGTCTCGAGCAGGGCGCCCAGCACCTGGCGCAGTGCGGCGCGCTCGGGCGACAGGCCGAAGCGCTGCTCCGCTTCCACCCACACGATGCCCGGTGCCCCGCGCGCGCCGAAAGCCTGCTCGAACTGGCGGCGGAACTCGGCGAAGGCGGCGCCCGACTGGTTTTGCAACTGCTGCACCACCTCGGGCCCGAACAAGCGGGTGCGCCCGACCCGCCGCAGCACGTCCTGGTAGGCGGGACCGAGCTGCAGCGTGGCCTGCCGCATCCAGTCGTTGCGGCCGCGGGAGAGCAGCGCGTCCTGGTCTTCCAGCAGGGCGTGCACGGCGCGGTAGCGTTCGAGGGTGCGGTCGAAGGCGGCGGGCCGCGCAGCCGCATCGAACAGGCCCGCGCTGCGTTGGGCGTAGCCCTGTTCGAGCGCAAGCAGGTCGTTGGTGTTCAGCAGCCGCGTGTGCAGCGCGGCCATCCCCTTGCCCAGCGCGCAGCGCACCGCCCATTGCATGCGCGACTGCATGAGCGCCGGCTGGATGCGCACCTCGTCGTCCGACTGGAACATGCGCACGCTGCTTTCGAGTGCGCCGGGCAGGTCCTTGCCGAGGGTGTACGCGACCAGTTCGCGCAGCTGTTCGGCCCCGCCGCTGCTGTATTGCAGCGACAGGAAATCCTGCAGCGCACGGTCGAGTCCCTCGACCTCCTGCACGTAGTCGCGCACGGCGGCGAACTCCGGCAGCTCCTCGGCCGCCGCGGTGAGCCGCCGCCCGGCGTTCTGCGGCACGGGCGGCTGGCAATCCGCGCCGGCGGCGAGTTCGCCCGAGCCGCGCGCGAGCCCCACGCCGGTGAGGCGGTCCGCGCGTGCGTGCAGCTGGCGCCGCATGGTTTCGACCACGATCTCGTTGAATTCGCGCGCGAGCCGGGCCTGCACCTGTTCTTCGAGGTCGTCGAGCCCGGTCCAGGAACCCGGGACGAAAACCGTCCACAGCGCGTCGCGCTGCATCCGCTCGGTCGCGGAGAGCAGCGCCAGGGCCTTGCGCCGGTACCACTCCGGGTCCACCGCGTCGCGGCTTTGCACGCGGGCGCGGAAGTGCGCATCGGCATTGAACTGGATCAGCGTGCGGGAGAGTTCCTGGCGCCAGTTGCCCAGTTGCCAGGCGGCAAATACCAGGCCGAGCGCCCAGGCGCCGAGCACGAACCATGCGGCGGTGACGCACGCTTCGCGCCAGCCGGAAGGCGATCGCGGACGGGGCAGCCAGGCGGGAAGCCTCATCGCGCCCCCTTGCCGGCGCCGGCGGGGGGCTGGAGCAGCTCCCGGACGGGCCACGTCTGCCACAGCCACAAGGCTTCCGACAGGACGAGCAGCGTCACGGCGGCGGCTCCGATGCGGAGCCACGGCTTCCAGCGCGCGCCCGCGGGCTGCGCTTGCGTCGCCGCCGAATGTTCCGCCGCCATGTACTTCCCCCTTGTGGCTGAGTTCGCAAGGCTAAGGACTGCCGAGCGCCCTCGTGTCAGGTTTTATCCGGAGGGCGTGTCGGACGCCGCTGGCAGATGATGGATGGGGCGCTGCGTGCTAGATGCCGGCGGGCTTGCGCATGGTCTTCATGCGGTCCACGGGCCGCACCGTGACCTGCCGGATTTCCGCGCCTTTCAGGATCGTGAGCTGGACCTCGCTTTCCGCGGCGGGACGCGCCCACAGCTTCTTGTAGAACGCCTCCAGCTTCGTGACCGGCTGCCCGTCGATCGCGAGGACCACGTCGCCGGGAGCCAGCCCCGCATCCTGCGCGGGGCTCTCACGGTTCACGCGCAGGATCTGCACGCGGCCGTCGTGCTCGACCGAACTGAGTCCGAGCCAGGGACGCCGGCTGGCAAGCGTGCTGCCGGTCCGCTGCATTTCGGCGAGGACCGGCTTGAGCAGGTCGACCGGCACGAACATGTTCCCGCGCACGCCCCCGCCATCGTCGAGGGCGTCCCCCACGAACAGGCTGCCTATGCCCAAGAGCTCGCCGCGCTCGTTGAAGAGCGCGGCGCCGCTGTGGTTGCGCAACGGCGGACTCGTGAACAGCGCGTTCTCGATGTGGTACTCCCAATAGCCGGAGAACGGCCGGGCGGCGACCAGCCGCGTGATCCCCATGCCGCCGTCCTCGCCGCCCGTGGCGGCCAGCACGGGCGAGTCCACCGGCGTGCCCGCGGGATCGCCGAGCGCCACGGGTTGCACGCCGCGCAGCGGCAGCAGTGGCCGCACCAGGCCGAAGCCCGTGGCCAGGTCGTAGGCGATGGGCCGCGCGGGCATGACGCGGTTGTCGTGCGTCGTGACCTGGATGGCATCGGCTTCCAGCATCAGGTAGCCGATGGTGAGGATCAGGCCGTCGGGGCCGATGACCACGCCCGAGCCGCTGCGTTCGCGCCCGAGGGTTTCGGCGGACTGCGCGCCCTCCGCGGCCGTGACCTGCAGGCCGACCACCGCCTGGAAGGCGCGGGTGAGCGCATCGAGGTTGCGCTGCTGCGCGGCGGGTGGAGTCGCCGCCTGCGCGCACGATGCAGCGAGGAGGGCGAGGCCGGCAAGCCGGCGCAGGAAGGCGGGCAGGGACATGGCGGATCCCCCGGAGTGCTGCGGCAAGGATGCGGGAAAAGCGCGGACTGCGCAAGGAGGCGCCGGGGGCCGCGGAACTCACGAATTGAAATTCAAATGCTCGGCGATCTTCTGCATAATCCGCCGACTATTTCACGAGGGAATTCCGTGGCGACTTATCTCGAATTGAAGGAACAGGCTGAAAAACTGCTGGCCGAGGCCGAAAGGATGCGCGAGCAGGAAATTGCGGATGCGATCGACGATATCAAGCGGAAGATCGAGCTCTATGGATTGACCGCGGCCGACCTCGGATTCGCGCGCAATGGCCCCGGCAATTCCGGCCGCGGCAAGGCAGCGGCGAAATCGCCGGCCAAATATCGCGGCCCGAACGGCGAGACCTGGTCGGGTGGCCGCGGCCGCAAGCCTCAGTGGGTGGTGGAAGCCCTGAAGGAAGGGCGCAACCTGGAAGATTTCGCCGTCAAGGGCGCGCGCTAGGCGCGCCGACTTCGACCGCCGGGCCGGCCACCGCGGTGGCCGCCACGAAGCGGTAGACCAGGTGGTAGGCGACGAAGCAGCCGGCCAGCACGGCCAGCAGCAGGTTCCCCTGCGTGGGGAACAGGACCGCCGGCGTGACGGCCACCACCGCGCAACCCCACATCAGCACTGACACGGCCGCGTTGCGGAGGTTCGCCGGCAGGTGCCGCAGTCGCGGCTGCACGAGTTGCGTGGCCACCAGGCTGTGCAGGTGATGGCGGTCCGGCTGCCCGGGCGACTGGCGCATGCGGCGGCGCCGGAAGATGCTGTACACCGCTTCCACGGTGGGATAGCCGCACAGCAGCACGCTGGCCCAGGGCGACACCTGCGGATGGCGCACCAGCAGGATGACGGTGAGCCACGCCAGCGCGAAGCCGGCGAAGTAGGCCCCGCCGTCGCCCAGGAACAGCTTGCCCCAGGGGAAGTTGACCAGCCAGAAACCGCCCACCGCCGCAGCCAGTGCGATCGCGGCCATCGCCAGGGCGGGATCGCCGACGGAATACGAAATGGCGGCGAGCCCGAGGGCCGAAATGATCAGGGTGCCGCTCGACAGGCCGTGGAAGCCGTCGATGATGTTGAAGGCGTTGGCGACGCCGCCGACGCAGAAGGCGGTGAACAGCACGGCCACCGGCCAAGCCGACAGCAGCAGGTCGGCCAGCGGGATGTCGACGCGCGTCAATCCCACGCCCGTGACGAGCGCGGCCAGGCCGCCGCTGCCCATGGTGGTGAACAGCCGGCTGCGCACGCTGACGCGCTTCGTCACGTCCTCCAGCAGCCCGATGCACAGCGCGGGCAGGCCCGCGAGCAGCACCACGCCGAGGATCTCCCCGGTGCCCGCGTCGGGCAGCAGCAGCCAGGCGCCCAGCAGGGCGAGGTAGATGGCGACGCCGCCCACGCGGGGCGTCGGGTCCAGGTGGAACTTCTGCACGCCGGTGGGCAGGTCCATCGTGAGGTGGCCGTGCTTGTGTGCGCTCAGCACGATGGCTTGGGCCAGGACGAAGCCGATGGCCAGGATCACGCTGAAAGCGGCGAAGGGATGCAGTTCTGGCACGGCTGGTGGTGGAATTCTTGGGGGAAACCGTATTGCATCCGAAAAACCGCAGCGCGAGGGACAAGGTTTGCCCGCGCTCCTCCATCGTGACGATGGCGCGACACTTGCTGTGGGGTTGCTCGCGATGCCATGAAAAGCCTGGTGCCGGAGGCCGGAATCGAACCGGCACGGTGTTGCCACCGGCAGATTTTGAGTCTGCTGCGTCTACCGATTTCGCCACTCCGGCCAGGGGAAAAGAGGCAGCCGGAAATTATGGCACAGTACCCCGCATGAAATATCCCACCATCGAGGATGCGATCGGCAGGACGCCGCTGGTGGCCCTGCAGCGCATCGGTGCGGCGGACAACGCGAAACGCGGCAACGTGATCCTCGGCAAGCTGGAAGGCAACAACCCGGCCGGGTCGGTGAAGGACCGGCCGGCCCTGTCGATGATCAAGCGCGCCGAGGAGCGCGGCGAGATCAAGCCCGGCGACACCCTCATCGAGGCGACCTCGGGAAACACCGGCATCGCCCTGGCGATGGCCGCGGCCATCCGCGGCTACCGCATGGTGCTCATCATGCCGGAAGACCTGTCCATCGAGCGCGCGCAGACCATGAAGGCGTTCGGCGCCGAACTGGTGCTCACGCCCAAGAGCGGCGGCATGGAATACGCGCGCGACCTGGCCGAGAACATGCAGCGCGAGGGCAAGGGCCGCGTGCTCGACCAGTTCGCCAACGCCGACAACCCGCGGGTGCACTACGAGACCACCGGCCCCGAGCTGTGGGACCAGACGCAGGGCCGCATCACGCACTTCGTGAGTGCCATGGGCACCACCGGCACCATCACCGGCGTGTCGCGCTACCTGAAGGAAAGGAACGCGGCCGTGCGCATCGTCGGCGCGCAGCCGAACGAAGGTTCGCGCATCCCCGGCATCCGCAAGTGGCCGCAGGAGTACCTGCCGAAGATCTACGACCCGTCCACCGTGGACGAACTGGTCTACGTGGGGCAGGACGACGCGGAGGAGATGTGCCGCCGCCTGGCGCGGGAAGAGGGCATCTTCGCCGGCATCTCCGCGGCCGGCGCGTGCTGGGTCGCGCAGCAGGTCGCGCAGCAGGTCGAGAACGCGACCATCGTGTTCGTGGTCTGCGACCGCGGCGACCGCTACCTGTCCACCGGCGTGTTCCCGGCTTGAGCGGCGGGTCCGCGATGGGCGACTACCGCTTCTGTCCGCAATGCGCGACGCCGCTCGCGTGGATCGCGCAGCTGGAAGACGGCGGCGAGAAGCAGCGCCTGCGCTGCCCCGCCTGCGGCTGATCGGCGCCTACGATTTCCAGCGCATGAACCAGGTGATCATCGCCTACCATGCGGTGTGCGAAGGCGAGGTGAAGCTCTCGCCCGAACTCGCGGAATGGCGGCTGTTCGCCTATGAGCAGGTGCGCTGCTGGCCCGCGGGCACGGGCTACGCGCTCGCCGACTGGCTGCGCAGCCGAGGCCACGAGCCGCAGTTCATGGAGCTGCCGCAGAGCCGCGTTGAGGAGACGTGATGCAGATCGACAAGGAAATCGACACCCGCGGGCTGAATTGCCCGCTTCCCATCCTGAAGGCCAAGAAGGCGCTGACCGACATGCAGAGCGGCCAGCTGCTGCGCGTGATCTCCACCGACGGCGGCTCGCTGCGCGACTTCCAGGCCTTCTCGAAGCAGACCGGCAACGAGCTGGTGGAGCAGCAGACCGTGGGGGAGGATTTCATCCACGTGCTGCGGCGCCGCTGAAGCTCAGAGCTCCAGGCCCTTCAGGAACGCGCGGAACGAGGCGCCCACTTCCGGGTGCTTCAGCGCGAACTCCACGGAGGCTTCCAGGAAACCTTCCTTGCTGCCGCAGTCGTAGCGCTTGCCCTCGTAGCGGTACGCGTGCACGCCTTCGGTGGCGATCAGCTGCGCGATGCCGTCGGTGAGCTGGATCTCGCCGCCGCTGCCCCGCGGCTGGTTCTCGATGCGGTCGAACACCGAAGGCGTGAGCACGTAGCGGCCCGCCACGCCCAGGCGCGAAGGCGCCTTCTCCGGCGACGGCTTCTCCACCATCTGGCCGACCTTCACCAGCCGCTCGCCCGCGGGGTCGCCGGCCACGATGCCGTAGCGGCGCACGTGCTCGGGCGGCACCTCCTGCACGGCGAGCACCGAGCTCTGCACTTCCAGGAAGACTTCCACCATCTGCTTGAGGACGCCGGGGCCGCCTTCGCTGCCCACCATCAAATCGTCGGCCAGCAGCACGGCGAAGGGGTCGTCGCGCACGATGTGCCGCGCGCACAGCACGGCGTGCCCGAGGCCCAGCGAACGGGGCTGCCGCACATAGGAGCAGTCCATGTCCTGCGGCGCGAGGCTGCGCACCAGGGCGAGGAGTTCCTTCTTGCCGCTCGCCTCCAGCTCGGTCTCGAGCTCGTAGGCCGTGTCGAAGTGGTCCTCGATCGCGCGCTTGTTGCGCCCCGTGACGAAGATCATGTGCCGGATCCCGGCGTCGTAGGCTTCCTCCACGGCGTACTGGATCAGCGGCTTGTCGACGATGGGCAGCATCTCCTTGGGCTGCGCCTTGGTCGCGGGCAGGAAGCGGGTGCCGAGCCCGGCGACCGGGAACACCGCCTTGTTGACATGGGTGAATTTTTTCATCGAGCCGACTGTGGAGTTGAAGCTTTCAGTTGCCCCGAGAGGGGACCCTGGCCGCAGATTGTGCTGAAGAAGCGGTGCCCGTGGCGAGGCAATTCCGCGTAGAGCCAGCCGGCGGCGTTGGAAAGCCGGCTGGCGCCTCTCGATGGATCAGCCGAGCCTCTGCAGCTGCGAGCGGATCTTCTCGAGCGCCGCGGTGAAGCCCGCGATGCGCTTGCGCTCCTGCTCGATCACGGCGGGCGGGGCCTTGGCGACGAACGCCTCGTTGGACAGCTTGCCCTGCGCCTTGGCCAGTTCGCCTTCCAGCCGCGCCGCTTCCTTGCCCAGGCGCGCCTTCTCCGCGGCAGCGTCGATCTCCATGTAGAGGCACAGGCGCGCATCGCCCGCCACGGCCACCGGCGCGGCCTGCGCCGCCGCGGCCCATGCGGCCTCGTCGTCGAAGACGCGGACTTCGCTCAGCTTCGCCAGCGCCTGCAGCACGGGCGCCGCTTCGCGCATGAAGGCCGTGTCGCCCAGCACGTAGGCCGGCAGCCGCGTGCCGGGCGACACGTTCATCTCGCCGCGCAGCGTGCGGCAGGCATCCACCACCGCCTTGAGCTTGCCCATCCAGGCTTCGGCCTCGGGGCTCACGTTCGCCGGATTGGCCTGCGGATAGGGTGCGACGCTGATCGAGTCGCCGGTCTTGCCGGCGACGGGCGCGACGGTCTGCCACAGCTCCTCGGTGATGAAAGGGATCACCGGGTGCGCCAGGCGCAGGATCGCCTCCAGCACGCGAATCAGGGTGCGGCGCGTGCCGCGCTGCTGCGCCGCGTCGCCGGCCTGGATCTGCACCTTGGCGATCTCGAGGTACCAGTCGCAGTACTCGTCCCACACGAACTGGTAGATGGTGTTGGCCACGTTGTCGAGGCGGTACTCCTCGAAGCCCTTCGCCACGTCGGCCTCGGCCTTCTGCAGGCGCGAGATGATCCAGCGGTCGGCCGGCGTCAGCGTGGCGTCCTGCTCGGCGAGATCCTGGCCCTCGCAGTTCATCAGCACGAAGCGCGTGGCGTTCCAGAGCTTGTTGCAGAAATTGCGGTAGCCCTCGCAGCGCTTGGAGTCGAAGTTGATCGAGCGGCCCAGCGTGGCGAGTGCGGCGAAGGTGAAGCGCAGCGCGTCGGCTCCGTAGGCGGGGATGCCCTCGGGGAATTCCTTCTCGGTGTTCTTCCGCACCTGCGGCGCGGTCTCGGGCTTGCGCAGGCCGGTGGTGCGCTTCTCCAGCAACGGGGGCAGGCCGATGCCGTCGATCAGGTCGACCGGGTCGAGCACGTTGCCTTCGGACTTGCTCATCTTCTTGCCGTGCGAGTCGCGCACCAGGCCGTGGATGTACACGTGGCGGAAGGGCACCTGCCCCGTGAAGTGCGTCGTCATCATGATCATCCGGGCCACCCAGAAGAAAATGATGTCGTAGCCGGTCACCAGCACGGTGGAGGGCAGGTACAGGTCCAGGTCCTGCGTCTTCGCCGGCCAGCCGAGCGTGGAGAAGGGCACGAGCGCGGACGAATACCAGGTGTCCAGCACGTCGGGGTCGCGGGTGAGCTTCTTCCCGGGCGCCTGCGCCTGCGCATCGGCCTCGTTCGCCGCGACGTAGACCTCGCCCTGCTCGTCGTACCAGGCCGGGATCTGGTGGCCCCACCAGAGCTGGCGCGAGATGCACCAGTCCTGGATGTTGTTCATCCACTGGTTGTAGGTGTTGACCCAGTTCTCCGGCACGAAGCGCACCGCGCCGCTTTGCACGGCATCGACGGCCTTCTGCGCGATGGACCGGCCGGTGGGGTCCTGGTCGCTGACCTTGGTCATCGCCACGAACCACTGGTCGGTGAGCATGGGCTCGACCACCTGCCCCGTGCGCGCGCAGCGCGGGACCATCAGCTTGTGCTTCCTCGTCTCTTCCAGCAGCCCCTGCGCCTCGAGGTCGGCCACGACCTTCTTGCGGGCGATGAAGCGGTCCAGCCCGCGATAGGCGGCCGGCGCGTTGTCGTTGATCTTCGCGTCGAGCGTGAGCACGCCGATGATCGGCAGCTGGTGGCGGTGCCCCACGGCATAGTCGTTGGCGTCGTGGGCCGGCGTGACCTTCACCACGCCGGTGCCGAACTCGCGGTCGACATAGGCGTCGGCGATGACGGGGATCTCGCGGTTGCACAGGGGCAGGCGCACGGTCTTGCCCACGAGGTGCATGTAGCGCTCGTCCTCCGGGTGGACCATCACGGCCACGTCGCCGAGCATGGTCTCCGGACGGGTGGTGGCGACCGTCAGGTGCCCGGAGCCGTCGGAGAGCTCGTAGCGGATGTGCCAGAGGAAGCCGTCCTCCTCCTCGCTCTCCACCTCCAGGTCGGACACGGCGGTCTTGAGTTCGGGGTCCCAGTTCACCAGGCGCTTGCCGCGGTAGATCAGGCCCTGCCGGTACAGCTGCACGAAGGTCTCGGTCACGATCTTCGAGAGTTTCTCGTCCATCGTGAAGTACTCGTGCGACCAGTCCACGCTGTCGCCCATGCGGCGCATCTGCGTGGTGATGGTGTTGCCCGACTTCTCCTTCCACTCCCAGACCTTCTTCACGAAGTTCTCGCGCCCGAGGTCATGGCGGCTCGTGCCCTGCTCCTGCAGCTGGCGCTCCACCACGATCTGCGTGGCGATGCCGGCGTGGTCGGTGCCCGGCACCCACAGCGTGTTGAAGCCGCGCATCCGGTGGTAGCGCGCCAGGCTGTCCATGATGGTCTGGTTGAACGCGTGGCCCATGTGCAGGGTGCCGGTCACGTTCGGCGGCGGCAGCTGGATGGCGAACGACGGTTCGGCCGTGTTCGCGCTGCCGGTGCCGCGGTGGCCCGCGCGGGCATAGCCGCGCTGTTCCCAAAGCGGGCCCCATTTCGCCTCGATGGCGGCGGGTTCGAAGGACTTGGAGAGGCTGTTCAGCCCGGGTTGTTCGGTGCTCACCCGGGGATTTTAAAGGTCAGGCCGGAAACTGCCGCGCCGCCTCCACGCACTCTTTCAGCGCCTTGGGGTCGCCGACCTGGTTGGCCAGCAGCAGGATGAGTCGTGCATTGAGCAGCGCCGACTGCTGTTCGCTCAGCCCCTGGTGGGCGTCGAGCAGCTGTTCGTAGAAGCCGTCGGCGTCCTGCTGGTTCAGCGGGGTCTTCATGCGGGTTCCTCCTCGATGGCCGCGCCCAGCGCGCGGCCGACGGCGTGCACCAGCGACGCATCGACGCTCTCGCCCGTGGCGGCCACGTAGCTGTCCGGCCGCAGCAGCGCCCAGGCGTGGCCGAACACGTGGCAGGCGCCCTGCAGGTGGCCCTGCGGGTCGCGCACGTGCTCCAGCGCGCCGGCCAGGTCGTCGGGCCCGAGCACCTGCACGCAGCGCACCGGCGCGGTCGCGGCCAGGTCCTGCAGCCGCTCCAGCGCCGTCGCGGAGGTGCTGCCGAACACCAGCACGAGCAGGCGGCCCTGCGCCCATCGCAGCAGGTCGTTCACCGTGCCGCGGCTGCCGTCCGGCCAGTGGAAGGCGACGTTCTGCACCGACTGCCCCCCGGTCGCATCGCAGGCGCCGGAACGCGTGTACGGGTTGGCCACCGCCATCCGCCCGGTGTTGACGAACTGGCGCGCGAACGGGTGCTGGCGCGCGAGGCTGAGGGCCGCGTCGCGGAACAGCTTCTCGACCCCCGCGGCCGGCCGCAGGAAGCGGGCGGTGCGGTTGGTCACCAGCACGTTCTGCTGCGCGGCCTCGTGCCGCTCCTCGTCGTAGCTGTCCAGCAAGGCGGGCGTCGCCCGGCCCTGCAGCACGGCGGCCAGCTTCCAGGCCAGGTTGTCGGCGTCCGCGATGCCCGTGTTGCCGCCGCGCGCGCCGAAGGGGCTCACCACCTTGGCCGAGTCGCCCATCAGGAACACGCGGCCGTGCCGCATGCGGTCCACGCATTCGCTGCGGTAGGCATAGGGACCGACCCAGACGATCTCGATGCCGGCGTCGGCGCCGAACTGGCGCGCGAGCCGCTCGCGCACCACGTCCTCGCGGCTCACCTCCGCCGGGTCGCTGTCGGGCGCCATCTGGTAGTCGATGCGCCAGACGTCGTCGCCCATGAGGTGCTGCCACACCGCCCGGTTCTCGTTGAAGGGCGCCTCGATCCAGGTGTGGCGCTCCACCGGAGGGTGCTTGCTGAAGCGCACGTCGGCGATGCACCAGCGGTCGTCGCCCTTCTTCGCCGTGACGGAGGCGCCCACCCACTGGCGGAAAGGGCTGTGGCAGCCGGTCGCATCGATCACGTGGTCGGCGCGCAGGTGGTATTCGCCGGCCGGCGTGCTGACCGTCAGCGTGGCGCACTCGTTGTCCTGCCGGAACGCGGTGACCCGGTTCTTCCAGCGCAGCTCCACGTGCCCCAGCTCGTAGATACGGTCGACGAGGTAGGCCTCGATGTAGAACTGCTGGATGTTGATGAAGGGCGGCTGGGTGGAGAGGTTGAAGGAGCCCTGCTGCTTCAGGTCGAACGAGTACACCTCGTCGTTGCCGGCGAAGGTGCGTCCCACGCTCCACTGGATGCCCTTGGCCGCGATGCGCTCGTAGACGCCCAGGCGCTCGAAGATCTCCAGCGACTTCTGCGTGTAGCAGATGCCCCGCGAGGACGCGCCCTTCACGCCCACCGTGTTGTCCTCGTCCAGCAGCACGGCCGGGATGCCGTACTGCGCCAGCGCGCACGCAGCGGTGAGTCCCGTGATGCCGCCGCCGACGATCACCACCGGGTGGTGGCTGGCCTCCCCGGAGGCGATCTCCGGCGGCGCGTGGAAGGGGTATTCGGGCAGCTGGTAGCCGCTGCCCGCCGTGGATTCGTAGCCGTTGGTGTACGCCACCTCCGCATAGCGGTCCGCCATGTGCGTCCCCTGCTACTTCTTGACGAACTCGGGGCGGTCGTTCTGCTGCGGCTTGAGCGGGGCGCTCGACTTTCCGGCCGCGCGGTCCTTGCGCCACTGTTCCTTGCGCGCCGTCCACTCGTCGAGCCGCGCGTGGGCCGTCTTGCTCTCCTGCAGCATCTGGAACTCGTCCGCGAGCTGGGCCGTGAGCTCCAGCCGGATGCCGTTGGGGTCGAAGAAGTAGATGCTGTGGAAGATGTGATGGTCGGTGATGCCGAGCACCTCGACGCCGTGGGCCTCCAGCCGGGCCTTCATTTCCTGCAGCGCCTGGACCGAATCGACCCGGAACGAAATGTGGTTCACCCACTTGGGCGTGTTTGGCGACGGCTCTGCGGCCTGGTCATCGCCGAGGTCGAAGAAGGCGATGAACGAGCCGTCCTGCAGCCGGAAGAAGAAGTGCGTGTACGGGCAGTACTCGCCCGTGCTGGGCACGTAGTCGCTCTGGATGATGTGGTACAGCGGCAGCCCGAGGATGTCCTCGTAGAAGCGGCGCGTCTCTTCCGCGTCCTTCGCCCGGTAGGCGTAATGGTGCAGCTGCTGGATCGGTGCGGGCGCGGGCAGGGTGCCCACGGCCTGGGGAACGGCGGCCATGCGGAGTCTCCGTGTTTACCTATTCGTAATGCGTTTACTATAACGAAACGCCCGCCGGCTTCCAACAGCGGAGCGTCCGCTAGTGAGAACCCTAATCAACTGGACCGCTTTCATAGCCATCCCCCATGTATTGCATTGAGGCTCGCTATTAGACGCCGCCCCTGCGGCTCACTACGCTTCAAGCCGTCCCCGGCCCGCCGGGGCGCAACGGTTTTCCCAACCCACTGAAGGAGAGTTTCCATGGCAACCCTCAAAGGCAGCAAGACGGAAGAGAACCTGAAGGCGGCGTTCGCCGGGGAGTCGCAGGCCAACCGGCGCTACCTGTATTTCGCGAACAAGGCGGACGTGGAAGGGCAGAACGACGTTGCGGCCCTGTTCCGCTCCACCGCGGAAGGCGAGACCGGCCATGCGCACGGCCACCTGGAGTGGCTGGAACAGTGCGGTGACCCGGCCACGGGCCTGCCGATCGGCAGCACACGCGACAACCTGAAGGCCGCCGTCGCCGGCGAAACGCACGAGTACACCGACATGTACCCCGGCATGGCGAAGACCGCGCGCGAGGAGGGCCACGACGAGATCGCCGACTGGTTCGAGACGCTGGCGAAGGCGGAGCGCTCGCACGCCAACCGCTACACCCGCGCCCTGAACGAACTGGCGGATTGAGCCAGGCCTGCGTCGTCCCCGCGCAGGCGGGGACCCAGGGCTTCCGCGCCCAGGGAAGCCCTGGATTCCCGCCTGCGCGGGAATGACGGCGTCCGGGCAGCAACGCACCACGAGACAAACCATGGCCGTCCGCGAAGGCAGTCTGGAGGCGCCCACGCGCCACCCCATCGCCTGGAAGTCCCCCGAGTACTACGACGAGGCAGCGACCTTCAAGGAGCTGGAGCGCATCTTCGACATCTGCCACGGCTGCCGCCGCTGCGTGGGCCTGTGCGGCGCGTTCCCGACGCTGTTCGACCTGGTGGACGAAGGCGACACGGGCGAAGTCGACGCCGTCGAGAAGAAGGACTACTGGAAGGTCGTCGACCAGTGCTACCTGTGCGACCTGTGCTACATGACCAAGTGTCCCTACGTGCCGCCGCACGAGTGGAACCTGGACTTCCCGCACACGATGCTGCGCGCCAAGGCCATCAAGTTCAAGAAGGGCGACGTGGACTTCGGCTCGAAGTTCATGTCCTCCACCGACGTGCACGGCAAGCTCGCCGGCATCCCGGTGGTGGTGCAGGTGGCCAATGCGGTGAACCAGACCAAGCCCATGCGCGCGCTGATGGAAAGCACGCTGCACGTGGACCGCAACGCCTGGCTGCCGGCCCTGGCCACGCGCAAGTTTCGCAGCGCCGCGCCCAAGGCGGCGGACTTCCCGGTGAAGGACGGCGAGCGCACGCCCGGCAAGGTGGCGATCTTCTCCACCTGCTACATCAACTACAACGAGCCCGGCATCGGCCTCGACCTGTTGAAGATCCTCGCGCACAACGAGATCCCGTACGTGCTGGTCGAGAAGGAGAAGTGCTGCGGCATGCCCAAGCTGGAGCTCGGCGACCTCGATTCGGTCGACGCGAGCAAGCGGGCCAACGTGCCGGTGCTGGCGAAGTACGCGCGCGAGGGCTGGGCCATCCTCTCCGCCGTGCCGAGCTGCACGCTGATGTTCAAGCAGGAGATCCCGCTGATGTACCCGGACGATGCCGAGGTGCAGGCCGTGAAGGAGGCGATGTGGGATCCCTTCGAGTACCTGGCCGCGCGGCGCCGCGACGGGCTGCTCAAGACCGAGTTCAGGAAGGAACTCGGCAAGGTGAGCTACCACGTGCCTTGCCACAGCCGGGTGCAGAACATCGGGCGCAAGACCGAGGAGATGCTGAAGATGGTGCCCGGCACCTCGGTGCACACCAACGAGCGCTGCTCGGGCCATGCGGGCACCTTCGGCGTGAAGAAGCCGTACCACGAGGTCGCGATGAAGATCGGCAAGCCGCTGTTCAAGAAGATGGCGGAGCATCCGCAGGGCGGCCAGCCGGACTTCATCAGCTCGGACTGCCCGCTCGGCGGCCACCACATCGACCAGGGGTTCGACCGCAATGCCCTGGGCGCGCCGCGGCTGGAGCATCCCCTTTCGCTCATGCGCATCGCCTACGGACTGGAATGACGACCATGCAACTCACCGGCAGGATCACGCCCGACAGCCTGATGTCGCTGGAGGCGTACTCGAAGTGGCGCAAGCAGCACAAGGCGGACGTGATCGCCCACCGCAAGCTGCGCAGCGTGGCGCTCGGCGAGCACATCACCGTGCAGTTCGAGAGCGAAATGACGATGCGCTACCAGGTCCAGGAGATGCTGCGCATCGAGAAGATCTTCGAGGAAGAGGGCATCCAGCAGGAGATCGACGCCTACGCGCCGCTGGTGCCGGACGGCGGCAACTGGAAGGCCACCCTGCTGATCGAGTACCCGGAGATCAACGAGCGGCGGCGCGAACTGGCGCGGCTGATCGGCGTGCAGGACCGCATGTTCGTCGAGGTCGAGGGCCATCCGCGCGTGTACGCGATCGCCGACGAGGACCTGGAGCGCGACAACGACGAGAAGACGTCCGCCGTGCACTTCCTGCGCTTCGAGCTGGCGCCCGCGATGCGCGAGGCCGTGAAGGCGGGGGCGGCGGTGAAGCTGGGGTGCGACCACACGAACTACCCGGCGCACGTGACGTTGGCGCCGGAGACGCTGGCTTCGTTGGCGGGGGATTTGCGCTGATGCTTTCGTCGGGGTTCGGCTGCGCGCTCACCCCGACCTACGACCCACCCCGACGTACGAATGGCCCGGGTAGGGCGGGGTGAGCCCGCAGGCGAACCCCGCCGTCACGCCGGCGAGAACAGGTCGACCCGGTCCGTGATGATCCCGTCGGTGCCCAGTGCGATCAGCCGCTGCGCCGCCCAATCATCGTTGACCGTATAGCTCAGGCACCGCATGCCCGCCCCCTGCACCTGGGCGACGAGTGCGCGGTCCCACAGGGCATGGTTGCACACGATCGCCACGCACTGCAGCTGC
>SEAY01000138.1 GCA_004144865.1 Comamonadaceae bacterium | reverse complement strand
ACCCAGCCCGCCGCCCAGCCCGCCCATGCCGCGCCGGCGCATCGCCTGGCCGAAGAGTCCCCCGAGGACGGTTCCCAGCATTGGATTCATGTCGAAAGCTCCTGTCTTGTTGGATGCTCCCGAGGCTACGGGGATGGGGCACGCGCGGTGTAGGCGCAGGACGGCTCTGGCCGGGCTACGCGGCGGACAACGCCTTCACCAGCCAGTCGTTGAGCTCGCGGATCTCTTCCATGCACACCGAGTGCCCCACGGGGTAGTCGTGCCACTCCACCTGGTAGCCGAGCTGCCGCAAAGCCTCGGCCGAGCTCTGGCCGCGTTCGAAGTCCACCACCTCGTCCTGCCAGCCGTGGGCCAGGAAGATCGGGGTCGCAACGCTCGCCGGGCTGCGTTCCGCAGCCGTCTGCTCCGCGAGCGGCAGGTAGCCGGAAAGTCCCGCGATGCCGCCCAGGCGCTCGCGAAACCGCAAGCCGGTGAGCAGCGACATGGCGCAGCCCTGCGAGAACCCCGCCAGCACGATGCGTGAAGCGGGCACGCCGCGCTGCATCTCGCGTGCGATGAGGGCCTCCACGAGCTGCTGCGAACGACGCAGCCCCGCCTCGTCCTGCACGCCCTGGCTCTCGGTGCCCAGGATGTCGTACCAGGCGCGCATGCGATACCCGCCGTTGATCGTCACCGGCATCTCGGGCGCGTGCGGGAACACGAAGCGCACCGGCCCGGCGGCCTCGAGGTCGAGTTCCTGCGCGATGGGCACGAAGTCGTTGCCGTCGGCACCGAGGCCGTGGAGGATCAGAATGGAGGCGCGCGGGTCCGGTCCCGACTCGGCCTCGATGACTTCCAGCATGGGTCAGTTCTCCTTGTGCCGCGAGCATACCGGGCGGCAGGCGATGTCCGACACGGCTATCCAAGCCGTCCGACTTGCCATCCAGCACGGCCGTCACCAGAGTGGTGGGACAGCGAAAGGAAACGCATGAAAGTCCAAGTCAACACCAGCAACGACATCGAGAACAAGAACGCCCTGGAGAGCTGGGCCAGCGACTACCTCAACGAGCAGCTCGGTCGCTTCGACCAGGACATCACGAGCATCGAAGTGCAGATGACGGACGAGAACCACGCCGCCAAGGCGGGCGCCATCGACAAGCGCTGCATGATGGAGGCGCGGGTCGCCGGCCGCGCGCCGATCGCGGTGACCAACTACGCCCCCGACCAGAACCTCGCCTTCCGCGGCGCCGCGGACAAGCTGGCCCACGCGCTGGACCACGCCTTCGGCAAGCTCGACCGGCGCGAGCACCGCGAGCGCGACACGATCCGCCGCGACCCGCAGGTGCTGGAGGACGTGGTCCCGCCGCAGGCCTGATCCCCCCGCGCTCCACCACCAGCCCGCGCGGGCCGCTCCGTCCGCGCGGCTGCGAGCCGCTACCATCCGGCTCTACACAGGCAGGTGGAGCAGGCCCATGGCGATGGACGCGATCGACTACGAGATCCGCGGCGCGGAGATGCAGTTCGTGGAGGTGGAACTCGATCCCGGCGAGGCCGCGATCGGCGAGGCGGGCAGCATGATGTTCATGGAGCCCGGCATCGCCATGGACACGGTGTTCGGGGACGGCAGCGCGCAGCAGGGCGGCTTGTTCGGCAAGCTGCTCGGGGCAGGCAAGCGCCTGGTGACCGGCGAGTCGCTGTTCACCACGGTGTACGTCAACCAGGCGCAGGCGAAGCAGCGCGTCGCCTTCGCGGCGCCCTACCCCGGCAAGATCCTGCCCATGGATCTGCGACAACTGGGCGGCACCCTGCTGTGCCAGAAGGACGCGTTCCTCTGCGCTGCACGCGGCGTGTCGCTGGGCATCGCGTTCCAGCAGCGCCTGGGCGCCGGCTTCTTCGGCGGCGAAGGCTTCATCCTGCAGAAGCTCGAAGGCGACGGCCTGGCCTTCGTGCACGCCGGCGGCACGGTGGTGCAGCGCCAACTCGTGGCCGGCCAGTCGCTGCTGGTGGACACCGGCTGCGTGGTCGCGCTCACGCCCGGCGTGCAGTTCGATATCCAGTTCGTGGGCAAGATCAAGACGGCGCTCTTCGGCGGCGAGGGCCTGTTCTTCGCCCGGCTCTCGGGCCCAGGCACCGTGTGGCTGCAAAGCCTGCCCTTCTCGCGGCTCGCATCGCGGGTGTTCGCCGCGGCGCCGCAGCGCGGCGGGTCGCGGGAAGAAGGCTCCATCGTGCCGGGCTTCGCGGCAGGAGGCCTGCTCGGCGGCGTTCTCGGGGGCGACGACGAATAGCGCCCCGCGCAGGGCGGGGCGGACACCGGCAGAAACACTTGTATGAACGTGTTTCGCCTTGGCGAAGCGCCACACCGTGGGCCGGCCCTGCGTGCGTAAATGGCGCTCCGTTCCGGCGGATTCGACTGGCAACGGACCCACAATCAAGGAGCGCATCCATGAACTTCGCATTCAAGAGAACGACCTGTCGTGCGTTGGTGGTCTCCCTTCTCGCGCTGTCGTTCCAGACGGCGCAGGCCGGCCTGATCGGCGCGGACCAGGCAGCCGCCGGAACGGCCAGCCCCGAGCGCGCGCTCGTGCTCGGCTCGCTCGAGCGCGCCGAAGTGATCGCGCAGCTGCAGGCAGCGGGCGTCGACACTGCCGCCGCGCGCGAACGCATCCAGGCCATGTCGGAACAGGAAGTCCACGCCCTCGCGCAGGACATCCAGACCGCTCCCGCGGGCGGGGTGAGCACGTGGGGCTGGGTCGCCATCGTGCTGGTGGCCGCGCTCGTCTGGTACTACGTCTTCCGCAAGTAAGGGCGGATGCAGGCACAAGATTCCTTCCTGCACCGGGTACGGCGGCTGGCCCTCGCGGCTGCCGTGCTCTTTCTCGCGGGCTGCAGCACGCTGAACCCGCTCGTGCCCCAGACGGTGCAGTTGCGCACCGACTGGCCCGCCGGCGTCCCGCGGCAGGTGGAGCTCGGCGAGGTTCCCTTCTATGCGCAGGACGCCTACCAGTGCGGGCCGGCCGCGCTGGCGACGGCCATGACGCACTCGGGGCGGCGCACGCTGCCCGCGTCGCTGGTCGACGAGGTGTGGCTGCCTTCCCGTCACGGCAGCCTGCAGGTGGAGATGCTCGCCACCCCGCGCCGCCACGGACTCGTGAGCTACCGCCTCGAGCCGCGCTATGCGGACCTGCTGCGCGAGGTCGCCGCGGGCAATCCGGTGGTGGTGCTGCAGGACGTCGGACCGCTCTTCACGCAGTGGCACTACGCCGTGGTGAACGGCTTCGACTACGACACCGGCACGATCCTGCTGCGCTCGGGGCTGCAGGCGCGGCAGGAGACTTCCTTCACCGCCTTCGAGCGCAGCTGGATGGCCGGGGACTACTGGGCCATGACGGTCACCCCGCCGGACCGCATTCCGGCCACGGCCACCGAGAAGCGGTGGCTGGATGCGCTCCTGGGCCTGGCGCGCGGCGGCAACGCGGATGCGACCGTGCGCGGCTACCGTGCCGCGCTGCAGCGCTGGCCCGACAGCCTGCCGGCCGCCGTCGGGCTGGCCAACCACCTGCATGCGCGCGGTTCACTCCAGGAAGCGACGGAGGTCCTGCGCACGGCGGTGCAGAAGAACCCGCGCTCCGTCATCCTCCTGAACAACCTGGCGCAGACGCTGTCGGACCAGGGCCGGCAGGACGAGGCGATGGCCGTGATCCGCCAGGCCGACGATCCGCAGAGCCCCTTCGCCAGCGAAGTGCGGGCCACCCGCGAGCTGATCGAGGAGCGCCTGCGCGGCGCGCCTATCCGAACGATCGCGCCACGCGGCTGACGAACCCGGGCGAGCGCGCGGGGTCGAGCCAGCGCACCGCCACGACCGCCTGGTGCGCGGGATCCATCCAGACGTAGTGGCCGCCCGCGCCCACCATGAACCAGCTGTCGCGCGGCGCGTCGGCGAAGAGCGTGCCCTCGCGATTGAGCCACACCAGCCAGCCGTAGAAAGGCGCGATCGCGCACGGCTGCTGCATGCGGGCGATCCATGCCGCCGGCAGCAGTTGCTGCCCGCCGTGCACGCCGCCATCGAGCAGGAGTTGGCCGATGCGCGCCTGGTCGCGCGCGCTGATGGACACCCCCCCGCCCCAGTGGCTGCCGCCGGGGACCGACTGCATGCGACGGCCGCCGATCTCCACCCAGGCGTCGTCGTACCCTTCCCAGCGAAACCCGTCGCCACCGCCCAGCGGTCGCAGCACGGCCTGCTCGAACACGCGCGGCAGCGGCTCGCCGAACAGGTGCAGCAGCGCCAGCGAGAGCTGGTTGATCCGCACGTCGTTGTATTCCCAGTAGCTCCCCGGCTCCTGCAGCGCGCGCGCCTCGCCCTTGCTGCCTTGCGGGGGCTTCGGGTCGTGCGAGACCCGGCGGTTGTGCTCCACCTGGTCGGGCATGCCGAAGCAGGAGCCCTGCCACTCGCTCGTCTGCTCCAGCAGGTGCGCCCACGTGATCGCGCGGTTGTGCGCATCGTCGAAGCCGATGCCCGGCAGGCGCTCCGCGACGCGCTGCTGCGGGTCGGGCAGCAGGCCGCGCGCGTGCGCGAGGCCTGCCAGCAGCGCGAGGTAGGTCTTGGCGACGCTGAAGGTGAGGTCCGCCCGGTCCGGCTCACCCCAGCGCGCGACTTCCTCGCCGCGCACGCGGATCACCCCCGAGACGCCGCCGCGCGCATGCACGGGGCCGCGCAGGCGGTCGTAGGGCGGCGGGTCCGCGTGGTGGACGCCCCAGCGCGCGGGATCGGCATGCGGGTCGCGCGGCCAGGGCACTTCGTGCGCCTGGGCGTAGACAATGGCTTCGCTGAAATCCATGCGGCGAGGATACGACGCCTCCGCCTCGCGGGCGTTACGGCGCGGTGCGCCGTCTGCTAGCCTCGACGCATGGAGTTGCAGACCTTCCACAACCACGGCCCGGCCGCTGCGTCGGCCACCGTGGTCCTGCTGCGAGACCGCGAGGGCGAGCTGGAAGTCTTCCTGCTGCGCCGCCACGGCCAGTCCGACGTGCTGGGCGGGGCTTACGTCTTTCCCGGCGGCAAGCTCGATCCCGAAGATGCGCAATGGGCCCAGCGCATGGACCTGCCCGCGCCCCGGCTGCACGAACTGCTGGGGGAGCCCGAACTGCAGCCGGGGGAGGCCGCAGCCCTGTTCGTCGCGGCGATCCGCGAGGTGTTCGAGGAAACCGGCGTGCTGTTCGCCGACGTGGCGCCGGCGCGGTCGCAGGAACTCTGGGCCCTGCTGCGCCAGGGGCCGGGCTTCGACGAACTGCTCGGACCGCTGGGCCTCACGCTCACCGCCAGCGCGCTGCTGCCGTGGTCGCGCTGGGTCACGCCCACGCTCAGCAGCGTGGTGCGCAAGCGCTTCGACACCCGCTTCTTCGTCGCCGCGGTGCCGCCCGGGCAGGAGCCGCGCCACGACGAGCACGAGGCCACCGAGAGCGTCTGGCTGCCGCCGCGTGCGGCCTTGCGCCAGTATTGGGACGGCTCGATCGAACTCGCGCCACCCCAGATCATGAGCCTGGCGCACCTCGCGCGGCACGGGAGTGTCGAGAGCGTGTTCTCCGCCGCGCGCGCGCGCAGGCCGCCGTGCATCCGCCCGCAGCCACAGGACGTGGAAGGCGTGCGCGTGCTTTGCTATCCAGGCGACCCCTGGCACCCGGAGCGCGAGCAGGCGCTCCCCGGCCCCACCCGGCTGGCCTGGCGCAACCGGCGGTTCGAACCCGATGGCGGCCTGGCGATGCTGCTGGGCGACGAGGACCCGGCTCCGCCCGCCCCACAGGCCGCGCCGACGCGCACCTACAGCCGCTAGCGCGGACGGCCTGCGCACGCGCAACGGCGCGGCGGCTCCAATCCATTCAAAGCCAGCCGGCATACCGCGCTACGACGACAGGTATCGGGCTTTCCGCTTCCGCAGGCGAAAAGCGAGAACATTGTCCAGTGGGCCGGCTGGCTTCCCCTTGCGGAGCCTCCCCCCTCCCAACTTTCCAAGTGCGCCCCCTGCGCCCCGGCGCACCGGGCATCGCGCACATGGAGGGTCCCACGCCGGGCAGCGCTGTTTGCCTACAGCGCACCTCCTCCGCACGGACCTAACCTCGAGGGCAGTGACACCTTACGGCGCCGGAGACCTCGCGATGAGCCCGCTGATGATGCGTTTCTTCACCCTGGTCGGGATCGCGCTGGCGGCAGCCAGCATGCAGTTGAAGGCGCGGGCCGAAACCGTCACGTCCGTGGCAGCCCCCCAGATCCAGGCCTGCGCCGCGGCCCAGCCGCAATCCGGCGCCCAGGCATGACCCAAGGAAACAAGCCGTGCACGATCCGTCCACCCCTTCGAAGCAGCGCCGCCGCGGCTTGTTGCGCAACCCCGCCACCACGTGGGCCCTGCTCTTCACGGCCGTCCTCATGGGCGGCATGGCCGTCTCCGATCCGCCGCAGGCGGCCGCCCCGCGCGTGGTGTCGCCACAGCTCGTGCAGAAGGTGGTGGAGCAGCAACTCCACGCGCTGAAGCACCAGGACGCGCGCAGCGCCTTCGCCCTGGCCGATGCCGACATGCGCACCCAGTTCGGAAACGCGGACGCTTTCCTCGCGACCGTCAAGGAGCAATACCCGATGCTCATGCACGCGTCCAGCATCCTGTTCCTCAAGCCCGAGTCCGACGGCACGATCGCGGTGCAGAAGGTGCGCATCAGCGATGACACGGGCTCCGCGTGGTCCCTCACCTACCTGCTGAACCGCCAGCAGGACAACCAGTGGCGCATCAGCGGCTGCGTGGTGACGCCCGAGGGCAAGCAGATACTCACCTGAGTTCCCCCGGGTCCATGAAAAAGCGCGGCGAGGCCGCGCTTTTTCATGCTGCATCCACGGGCCATGCGGCCCGTGGGCGTTCTCAGTTGCGGTCGGCGCGGGGGCGCGTGGACGTGCCGGCGCTGGTATCCATGGTGGTGGAACCGCTGCCGCTGGCGCCCGCGCTCGAACCGGAGCTCATCGAACCCGAGGTGGAGCCGGTACCCGCCGCGGTGGAACCCGCCGTCGAGCCCTGGGCGGCCGCGCCGCCGCCGCCCGGCGTGCCGGTGGTGCCCATCGGGGTGGACTGGGTGCTTTGCTGGCCCGCGCCCACGGCGGGGTTCGACGCAGGTTGCGGCGGGGTGCTCTGGGCGAAAGCCAGGCTGACGGTGGCAGCGGCCGCGACCGCGGCGAGAATCTTGAGCGAGGACATTTTTCAGGACTCCTTGATTGCTTGGGTACTTTTCACCGGCATGCAAGCCGGCCTCCCAAGATAAGGAGAGCCCGTTGAGGCTACGTCAGTGCCGCCCGCACCCGCGTGTCGGACGAACGCCAGCACGCGGCCGCGTCAGCGCGAGGCAACGCGTTCGAACAGCGCGTGCAGCGGACGTACCTCAGGCATGACATACACGACGCTGCGGCCGGCGCCCAGCACGCGCTCGACGACGCCCGTGTAGAAGGGCACCGGCACCACCACGCATCCCCACGAGACGCGCTTGTCGGTGGCGCCCACCGTCGCGAGCCGCGTGGAGCGCGCCGAATACGCGAAGCCCGGCCGCAGGCGGTGGATGGCGAAGGCGCTGTCGTAGTCCACCCACACCACGTGCTCACCCTTGTCGTTGCGCCCCGCCCTGGCGTCGAAGCGACCCGCCGGCGTGGTGCGCTCGTCGTCGCGCACGGCCCCGATCTGCGCACGCTCTCCCACGCCCGGCACGATGTGATCGCCGAAAGTGCTGCCCAGGAGCGCGGGCGAATACCCGGCCAGGCGACCGTCGGCCCCGAAGACGTAAATGCGGGCATGGCGCTTGTCGACCACGGCGTAAGGGCGGCCGGCGGCATCCCCGCTGCGCTGCACCCAGGCGACGAGGCTCTGCGCCTCGGCCGAAGGCCGGGTGGAAAGGAAATCGCGGCCTTCCGCCGCGGACGGCTGCGCGAGCGCAGCCAGTGCAAATCCTGCCGTACAGCCGGCTGCATGCCGCAGCCACCGGCGCCTTGCCGACATCCGAGTCCCCTCTGCCGGGCCGGTATGGCTCAGCTGGACAGGATGCTAGCAAGCCCAACAGTAGGGCGGCAAGTGAGAAGAAGGTTAGAGGAATCAGCGCGTTGCGCGCATGCCAACCGGCTGCATGCGCCCGGTTCGGCCGGAGGCTGCCTGCTGCAGGGCCTCCTTCACGTCGTACGAGCCGAACACCTGCTGGGGAGTGCGGGTCTCCGGCAGCACGTAGATGACGGCGCCCTGCTTCCGCACCGCGGGGCTCAGCACGTTCTCGTAGAAGCTGACGGGCAGGTTGATGCAGCCGAAGGAGATGCGGTTGTCATCCACCGTCAACGAGGCCAGGCGCTCCAGCCGGCGCTCCTTCAGGCTGTTGGGCCGGATCCGGTGCATTGACACGGCGGCGTCGTAATCCACCCACACCACGTCCTCGCGGTTGGCGTTCAGGCCCAGCTCCGCGACGAAACGGCCGGCGGGGGTGGTTTTCTCGTGCGGCTTGATGGCGGACAGCGGCTTGTCGCCGATGCCCGGGAAGGAATCGTCGCCGACGGCCGAGCCCAGCAGCACCGGTGCGCTCTCGACCAGCTTGCCCGCCGGCGAGAACATGTAGACGCGCGCGTCCTTCTTGTCGACCATCACGAAGGGTTGCCGCTTGTTGTTGCGTGTATGCACCACCCAGTCCGCCACGTGGCGGGCATCGGGTGAGGGATCTTCGCCGTTGAAGTCGGCCAGGCGCAGTGCGGGGACGGGGGCGGGTGCGGACTCCGGCGCGGGAGGAGCGGCCGGCGGCGCGACCGGCGGTTCGGGCG
>SEAY01000137.1 GCA_004144865.1 Comamonadaceae bacterium | reverse complement strand
GTGAGGGCGGCGAAGATGCAGAAGCGGCGCCACGGTTCGTTGAGCCACACCCGCATGAGGCGGATGAGCCCGTGCACCATCGTCAGGTCGCGGCCGCGCCAGGCGGGCAGGGTGCCGGCTTCCATGCGCAGCACCGTGCAGGGGCGGCCTTCCAGCTGCATGCGGAAGAAGTGCAGGGAGGTGTAGCCCACCAGGTTGCCGGCGACGTTGTGCTTGGTGTAGATCCAGGTCCGCCAGGAGTCGCGATTGACGACGTAATCGCGAAAGCCCGCATAGTCCAGTCCCGCGAAGATCTGCGAGTGCACGGTGTAGAGCTCCCGGGCGAGGGCCTCGCGGGCTTCGGGCGCCATGGCGTGCACGGCGTGACAGGTCATGCGGGAAAGGGACGTCATGCTTTAGGTGTTTTGCTTAGTATGCCGGACCATTACGATTTGCAACAGTTACCGGCCGTCGGCCGACTGCCGGGTGTGCGAAAAACCGCATTTCCAGAGGGGAACGACCGGCGCGGCGCGTCCTTTTGGGACCGCCGAAACGCCTGAAAAACCGGTAGTCAACAGCCCATCTTTAGTCCGTTTGGCTGCAACCAGATGTGTCAAATGCCGCGCTTGCCACCGTTCGTCCTACCGCGAGCGACCGCTCGTCCGCAGGGGTAGATTGCGGGGATCGACCTCCCGGGAGCTGCGATGCCGCTCGAACCTCTCCTTCGCCGCTTGTCGGTTGCTGCCTGGCTGGCGTTGGCGGCGCTTGCCGCGCCCACCGTCCATGCGCAGCCCGCGACCGGCGCACCCTCCGTCTCCACGGTCGCCGGCAGTCGTAACGTGTACGCCGGCGGCGCGCAGGTGCGTCCCGGCGGCCCCGTGGAAGGCGACTTCATGGCGGGCGGCGGGCGCATCGTGCTGGACCAGCCGGTAGGCGGCGATGCCGCGCTCGCCGGCGGCGCGGTGGACGTGCGCGCTCCGGTGGCCGGCGACCTGCGCGCCATGGGTGGCGACGTGACGCTGGAAAGCAGCGTCGGCGGCGAGCTCGTCGCGAGCGGCGGACAGATCCACCTGCGAAGCGGCACCACCGTGGCCGGCCCGGCCCGCCTCTACGGCGCCGCGGTGACGATCGACGGCCGCATCGACGGCAACCTGAACGCCGGGGCGCAGAAGATCACGATCAACGGAGAGGTGCGGGGCGACGCGCACGTGGACGGCGGCAAGATCGTGCTCGGGCCGCAGGCCCGCATCGGCGGCGTGCTGAGCTATGCGTCGGAGTCGGAGTTGAAGAAGGCGGAAACCGCGACGGTGGCGGGCGGCATCACGCGCAGGGAGGCGGGTGGACCCGCCGGGGCTGCGCGCACTCCGCAGCGTCCGGGGCCGGGCGCGGTCATCGCCGGCGGCGTCATGTCCTTCCTTGCGCTGCTGGCCTGCGGCGCCGTATTCCTCTTGCTCTTGCCCGTTTTCGGCCGGCACGCCGCGACCCGCGTGCGCACCTCGCCCTGGCTGGCGCTCGCGGTCGGCTTCGCCATGCTCGTCGCCGTGCCCGTGCTGGCGGTGCTGCTCTTCATCACGCTGCTGGGGATCCCGCTGGGCATCGCCGTGCTGGCGCTGTACCCCGTGATGCTGCTCGCCGGCTTCGTGCTGGGCGTGCTGTTCATCGCGGGACTGCTGCCGGCCGCCATGCGCAAGCCGCAGCCGCAGGGGTTCGGCGCGAGCGTCGGCTGGTTCGCCCTCGCGCTGCTGCTGGTCATGCTGGCGGGCGCGGTGCCGGTGGTGGGCGCCATCGCCGTCGCGCTGCTCAGCCTGGCCGGCATCGGTGCGCTCGTGCTGGAGATCCACGGGCGGCGGCATGTGTCGCATGCCGCGGCGCCGAGCGTTGTCGATCCCGCGCTGTCTCGTTCGTCGTAGCGAAGGGGCGGGAGGACACCATGCCCACGCTCGACAGCTATCTCTTCTTCGACGGCCAGTGCGCCGAGGCCATGCGCTTCTACGAGCGCACGCTCGGCGGCAAGCTGCAGGCGCTGATGAAGTACAGCGAATCGCCGGAACCGCCGGACGCCGAAGGGTGCGGCGGCGGCGGCGGCCCGGTCGACCCGCAGCGCGTGATGCATGCGGCCCTCGCGCTGGACGGCCGGATGCTCATGGCTTCCGATTCGCCGAACTCCGCGCAGCACCGCCCCATGGCGGGCTTCGGCCTGGCCCTGAACTACCCCACGGCGGCCGAAGCGCGCCGCATCTTCGACGCGCTGGCAGCCGGCGGTTCGGTGCTCATGCCGATGCAGAAGACGTTCTGGACCGAAACGTTCGGCATGCTGACCGACCGTTTCGGCACGCCGTGGATGGTCGGCGGCGGCCAGGCGGCTTGATGACGCCGACAGGCGGCGGTCCTGTTGGCCGCATGCATCGTCGATACGTCTTGTAGTGGCCCGCGCGTGCGCGTGCGCCCTAGCATGCGCGCATGAACGGAGCCAGGAGAGGACTTGCGCTGCTCGCCGCCGCCGCCACCTTGTGGCTGGCGGCGAGCCCGCTGCATGCACAGGACACGGCTTACAAGTGCTCGTCGCGCGGCGGCACCACCTATGCGGACCGGCCGTGTCCGGGCGGCCGCATGCTGGGCCCGGCAGGTCCGCGCAAGACGGAGAGGACGCGCGCCGTGCCGCAGGACCGCGCGAAGATCGCGCGCCGCGCCATGCTGTCCGAAGAAGCGCGTGCCGAATGCAAGGCGCTCGACGTGAAGCTGGCGGACCACAAGGCGCAACTGAAGGCCAAGGGCGAAGCCGTCACGCTGGAAGACGAAATGCCGATGGTGTTCACGCAGAAGCGCTTTCGCGAACTGCGCTGCTGAAGCCCGCCGTCAGGCGGTGAAACGTGGTTCGGCGGCGCTCAGGATCGCGCTGCGCGACGGAGTCCCCCACACCTGCATCAAGGCTTCCTGCAAGGCCTGCAGCAGCTTGGGAATGTCGTCGCGCGCAGAGGCGTGCATGGCCTCGCACACGACCAGCACTTGCGACGTGGATGCGCGCACCGCCGACAGGCCGCTCTGGCGGTTGGTCCAGCGGCGGGCGTGGGCGTGCCCGGCCTCGTCGACGAAGCTCACTTCGTCGCGCTCGGGGTTCTCCCATTCGCCGCCGAAGGTGAGGTAGCGCTCGTTGCCTTGCGCGTGCCGCACCTGCAGCGCGCCCTGGACGTGCGCGAGGTCCAGCACCGCCACCGGGATCGCATGGGCCATCGAGACGGCGTTGCACAGGTCGATCAGCGGATGGATGCGCGGCATCGCGTCCTCCTTGCGCAAGCGCCGCAGCAGCGATTCCGAGGCGCAGCGGTACTGCGTCGGCTTGAGGCCCATGCGGGCGAAAGTGCGGCGCCACGCCTGCACCTCCGGCAGGTCCGACTCGCCGCCGGCCGCTTCCAGCCGTGCACGCGCCGTGGCTTCGTGGTGCAGCACCAGGGGCCCGGCGTCCACATCGGCGCGGATGCCGCCGGCCTGCAGCACGCCGGCCACGAGTTCGGGGTACTGCTGCCAGATCGCGGGATGGTGGCTGAAGTCCATGGAGGCAGTTTGCGGCCCTGGGCCGCTGCCGTCTTGAACGTTATTGCGGGCGCACCGCGCGCTGCCATGCGCCGGGCGTGAAGCCGAACTGGCGCGTGAAGATGCGCGTCAGGTGCGGCTGGTCGGCGAAGCCGGCGTCGGCGGCGGCGCCGGCGAGGCTGCTGCCCTGCCGGATCAGCGCGCGAGCCCGCTCGGCGCGCTGCTGCAGCAGGAAGGCGTGCGGCGTGCAGCCGTACACCGCGGCAAAGCGGCGCAGCAGCTGGAAGCGTCCGATGCCCGCTTGCGCAGCCAGCTGCGCCAGCGAAGGCGGAGCCAGCAGGTCGTCCGCGATGCGCTGCCGGATGCGCTCGAGCGGGACGCCGGCCGCGTCGCCTGCCAGCCGCCGGTTGGCATGGCGGGCAAGGAGCAGGCCGCAGGCCTGAACCAGCGCCTCTTCGCAGGCGAGCGCATCGGCGCCGTGGAGCTGCCATCCGCGCAGGGCCTGCAGCAGCCGGCGCGTGGCGCGCTGCAGCTGCGCGTCCACCAGCACCGGCTGCGTGATCGCGATGTCGCCGTCGCCTTGCGCCGCCAGCGAGGCCAGCAGCGCGGGCTCCACGTAGACGGTGCACCAGCTGCGCGAAGGCGCGCCGAGCGGCCGCCCGTCGTGCACCTCGCCGGGATTGGTGGTGACGATCTGGCCGGCGAACGCGTCCACCGTGCCGCGGCCGCTGCTGGAGCGGTGCGCCCCGGCATCCACCACGCCGAAGCCGAAGGTACCGTGCGAGTGGCGGCCGTAGTGCCGCTCGCTGCGGACCACGGCGGCGTACACGCGGGGCCAGGGCGAGGCGAGGACTTCGCTGTGGTGGGCGGGAGCGGCCATGGGCGCATCCTGCCACGGTCGCGCATGGTTGAAACCTCCTGTTCCGGCGGGGTTTGGACGGGTGTTAAGCTGCCTCCTCCTTTACCTTTCCGTACACCTGACCATGCCCGGACTGCTGCCCAACGTCGATCCCGACGGCCTGCTCGAATTCTCCGTGGTCTACACCGACCGCGCGCTCAACCACATGTCGCGCAGCTTCCAGGGCGTGATGACGGACATCTCCTCCATCCTGAAGGAGGTGTACAACGCCCGCAGCGCCGTGCTGGTGCCGGGCAGCGGCACCTTCGGCATGGAATCGGTGGCGCGCCAGTTCGCCGGCGGCAAGGACGTGGTGATCCTGCGCAACGGCTGGTTCAGCTACCGGTGGACGCAGATCCTCGACATGGGGAACATCGCGAAGTCCGCCACGGTGCTCAAGGCGCGCAAGCAAGGCAGCGGGCCCACCGCCCCCTATGCGCCCGCGCCCATCGCCGAGGTGACGGCCACGATCCGCGAGAAGAGGCCCGCCGTGGTGTTTGCACCGCACGTGGAGACGGCCAGCGGCATGATCCTGCCCGACGACTACATGCGCGCGGTGGCCGATGCCGTGCACGAGGTGGGCGGCCTGTTCGTGCTGGACTGCATCGCCAGCGGCGCGATGTGGGTGGACATGAAGGCCTGCGGCATCGACGTGCTGATCTCCGCGCCGCAGAAGGGCTGGAGCAGCTCGCCCTGCTGCGCGATGGTGATGCTCTCCGAGCGCGCCCGCGCCGCGATCGACGGCACCACCAGCAACAGCTTCGCGATGGACCTGAAGAAGTGGCTGCAGATCATGGAGGCGTACGAGTCCGGCACGCACATGTACCACGCCACCATGCCCACCGATGCGCTCACGCGCTTGCGCGCCACCATGAAGGAGACGCGCGAGTACGGTTTCGCGAAGGTGAAGGCGGAGCAGGAGGACCTGGGCCGCAAGGTGCGCCAGCTGTTCGAGAGCCGCGGTTTCCCCAGCGTGGCCGCCGACGGTTTCCGCGCGCCCGGCGTCGTGGTGAGCTACACCACCGATCCCGAGATCCAGAACGGCAAGAAATTCCTCAACGAAGGCCTGCAGACCGCCGCCGGCGTGCCGCTGCAGTGCGACGAAGGCGTGGACTTCAAGACCTTCCGCATCGGCCTGTTCGGCCTGGACAAGTGGCACCAGGTGGACCGCACGGTGAAGTCGCTGGCGGACGTGCTCGATCGCCTTGGCATCAAGGCGCCGGCGAAGGCGGCCTGACGCCGCCGGTACGCGTAGGGTGGGCAGCTTGCTGCCCACCGCTCCGTGCATGGTGGGCAGCAAGCTGCCCACCCTACGAGGCTACGAAGTTGCGGTCTAAGTGCGCAGCTTCCGCCCCACATGCCCCTCCACCGCATCCACCTTGCTGCGCAGCCGCGGCTCGCTGCCTTCGCGGTAATCCATCTTCAGGTTCATGCCGATGCGCCGGCAGTCCGCCTGCAGGGCGCGGAAGCAGTCGCTCACCACGCCCATCACCTCGTCCCAGTCGCCCTCCAGGATTGTGCCCATGGCGGTGAGCTGGTAGCTGACGCCGCTGCGGTCGACGATGTCCAGGATGCGCGCCACGTGGCGGCTGACGCTCTCGCCCTCGCCGGAGGGCGTCATCGCGAATTCGAGCAGGACCATGGCAGTCTCCTCCGGTTGTTCCCCGGCGATGCTGCCTGAATGTGGCGCGGCGCGGAAGAGCAGGTAGGCTAGGGGCCTGCAAAAGGAGGCACGCTTGGCATCCACCCGTCCCCGCATCGGCCTGGCCCTGGGCAGCGGCTCCGCGCGCGGCTGGGCGCACCTGGGCGTGATCCGCGCCCTGGAGCGCGCCGGCTATCCAGCCGACGTCGTGTGCGGCACCTCCGTCGGCGCGCTGGTGGGCGCTGCCTATGCGGCCGGCGAGGCGGAGCGGCTGGACGAATGGGTGCGCAGCCTCACCTGGCAGTCGGTGATGGGCCTCATGGACTTCCGCATGTCCGGCGGCTTGATCCAGGGCGCCCGGCTGGTCGATTTCTTCCGCTCGCGTTTCGCCGACGCGGGCATCGAGCACCTTCCCAAGCCTTTCGGCTGCGTGGCCACCGAGCTCACCAGCGGCCGCGAAGTGTGGCTGCGCGAAGGCTCCGTGGTGGATGCCGTGCGCGCATCGATCGCGCTGCCGGGGCTGCTGTCCCCGGTGGCACTGGACGAGCGCCTGCTGGTGGACGGCGGCCTGGTCAATCCGGTGCCGGTGTCGCTGTGCCGTGCGCTAGGCGCCGACATCGTGATCGCGGTGGACCTGAACTGGGACCTGATCGGCCGCCGCAGCCGGGTGCCCGACGAAGTGAAGAACGCCGACGGCGCCGTGGACAACGGCGTGCTGGAGGCCATCCTCGCGCGCTTTCGCCAGCCGCGCAGCGAAGCGGCCGTGACGCAGATCCCGTCGATGCTGGACGTGCTGACCACCAGCCTCAACATCATGCAGGTGCGCATCACGCAAAGCCGCCTGGCGGGCGAGCCGGCCGACGTGGTGATCCGGCCGCGGCTGTCGGGCATCGCGGCGATGGATTTCCACCGGGGTGCCATCGCTGCGGCGGAAGGCGAGCGTGCAGTGGATCGCGCGCTGCCGGCCATCGCCGACCTGCTGGAGTGACGCGCCTCAGGCCAGCACGCGATCGAGATCCTGCTGCCACACGTCGGCCAGCTTCTCCCAACCGCTCACGTTGGGGTGGATCTCGTTGAGCCAGTCGCCGCTGCTGCCGGTGGCGTCGGGATCGGCGGGCACCAGCGGCACCGCGTCGGTGGGCACCACGAAGAGGCCCTCGCGGCCGTCCTCTTCCAGCCAGCCCGTGACCGTGAACTTCACGTCGATGAAGATCCGCTCGGTCACCTCGTTCCACAGCCGGCGCGGAATGCCATTCTTGCGATAGGCCTCGGCGAGCCACGCGCGGCGTCCCGGAACCGCGGGCGCATCGCGCGCCACGGGCGCGTTGTAGCTGTTCAGGAGGATGGGGATGTCGCCGTGCAGGGGGCTTGCGCGCACGGCGTCGTGAAGGCGGCGGAAGTCCTCGTCCATGCCGGCCACCATCGCGGCCACCGCCGCCGCATCCACGCAGTCCTCGGACCGCAGCCGGTTCGGGTTGCGTCCCCGCACGTTGACGAGGATGCCTTCGCCCGGCGGCGGGATGAGGGCGGCATCGATGAAATCGTTGCCCCCGGCGCTGAACAGCAGCGCATCGAAGCGCACGCCCAGCGGCGTGGTCAGCCACTGGTGGAACACGTCATTCAGGCAGTCGCCGATCTGCCGCATCGTGTGCCCGAACTGCGAGAGGTTGATGAAGAGCGCGCGGTCGCCCTGCGGCCCGCGGAAGCTGTTCGCCAGCGCCCACGGCAGCGAGAGCTGGGCGGGCGAGCTGCGGTCCATCCACGAGTCGCCTTCGCAAAGGAAGTAGTGGTCGAAGTTCTCCAGCTGCAGCGTGCCCTGGTTCACTTCGCGGCTGAAGTCCCGGTCGTAGAGGACGAATGACGCCATGGCAGCCTCCTGGGAACGGCCCCAATGTAGGCTGCGGCGGGCTGCGGCGGCACCCGCCAGTCGGGGGAAGGGAATGGGCGCCTGGCGCCCGGCAGGCGCGGACCCGGCGCGAAGCGGGTGCAGCGCCGAGGCCTGCGCGTCAGGCCTTGTTTTTCAGCTTCCCCTTGGGAAGCACCGTCGTCATCGGCGGCGTGGGCCGGTCGCTCGTGGACGACGACTCCTTCGGGGCCGAAGTGTCCTTCTTCGGCTTCTTGGACATCTTGTTGCTGCGTTGTTCGCCTTTGGGCATGGTGGGCTCCTGCTGTGTTGTGCATGCAATGTAACAGCGGGAGCCCCCGCGGGCCCGGAGCCGCGCGTCAACCCATCTGGATCTGCTTCTTCAGGCTGGACACCTCGTCGTGCAGCCGCTTCACCGACTGCTGCGTCTGCTGGTCGACGCTGTTGCCGGCCTGGCGGCAGGCCTGCATCGCGCGGTCGCCCGTCTGTTCCATCTGCATCACGGCCTGGCGCAGGCTGTCCTGCTGCCCCTGTCCTTGCTGCTGCTGGCCGCTGTCCACCTGCTGCTGCGCCTGCTTGGCCTGGTCGTGCAGCTGGTTCACGCAATCGCGCAGCTCCGAAGGGATGGAGGCTTGCTGCTGCACGGAGCGCTTGGCGTCGTCGGCGCATTCCTCGATGCGGTGGATGCTTTGCTTCAATTGATCGGGTTGCATTGACATGGCTCCTTGGACGTGGGGGCGGCGCAAACGGCCGCCACGCCCACCATCTCATGCCAACCGCAGCCGCCTGCGAAGGCGCGAGGCGCCCGGCCCCGTGTCGGCGCGGGTCGACTCGGCGCTGCCGCGGGCCGCGCGTTTCGTCGCTTCGGCGGCAAGATCGCGCGGCTCTACCAGCTGATCCCTGGATCCCCGTCATTCCCGCGAAGGCGGGAATCCAGGGCTTCCCTGCAGCGCCTTCGCGACAGCCTGCGTGCGAAGTGACCCTGCAGCAATCCCGCAGCGGCCAGGTCGGTCAACTCGCGCTGCACGGGACCGCGGGGCTGATCCGGAAGGCGCCCGGCAGTCGTTCAGTCCGGGATGTCTTGCACTCGCTTGGCCCAGCTCGCTGGCGCCGAGCCCAGGCAGCGCTTGAAGGCGCGGCTGAATGCCGCCTCCGATTCGTAGCCGACGCGATCTGCCACTTCGGCGACGCCCAGCCGGGGGCTGGCACGAAGAAGGTCCGCCGCCAGCTGCATCCGCCACTGGGTGAGGTAGCGCATGGGCGACACGCCCAGCGCCTGCCCGAAACGGTTTGCCAGCACCGAGCGTGACACCGCTGTCTTCTGCGCAAGCCCGTCCACCGTCCACCCGTCGGCCGGACGCGCATGCAGCAGCATCAGTGCGCGCGCCAGCACCGGATCGCCGAGCGCCGACAGCCAGCCCGAGCGCCCCGGCGGCAGCTCGGTCGCGTACTGGCGCAGGCAGTCCACCAGCACCAGCTCAGGCAGGCGGGCCAGCAGCGGCGCCAGGCCGGCCGCCGCGGGCTCCGCCTGCTCCGCCGCATAGCGCAGGCTTGCCTGCCGCCATTGCGCGGCCTGCTCCGAGGCCGGCCGGACGTGGATCAGCCGGGGCAGCGCCCGCAACAAGGGATTGAAGAGGAGGTCGTTGCAGTGCAGGTAGCCGCACAGGATGCGCGTGGGCGCGCCGCCACCACCGTGCCGCAACAGGGGCACCTGCGGCCATGGCGGCGCGGGCAGCAGGCTCGCGATGGGCACCGGCGGTGTCCCCGGCGGTGAGCCCATGGTGTGCACATCGCAGTAGGGCAGCACCACGGCGTCGCCTGCGACCGCCGTGGCCGTCTCACCGCTGCCGAGCGACACTGTGAAGCTGCCCTCGACGGCGACATGGAACAGCACGAGGCGCCGGGCCTGCGGCTGCACGATCGCACACAGGGTGGCCGCGTCGGTCGAAGCGAAGGCCCAGGGCTCGGTGAACTCGCCGCGCAGGAACACCGCGCTGGCCAGGTGGATGCGGCGCAGCACGTCCGCCAGCAGCTCGGTGGCGGGCTGCAGGGGCTGCTGTGCGCGATCCGGTGTTTCGGGCATGAAGTTCGGCGTCCGGGTGCTTGGAAAACCGTCCTGGCGGCACGATCCTTCGCATCCCCAACCCAATGAGATGCACATGCCGAAATTCGTCATTGAACGCCAGGTGCCCGGCGCCGGCAAGATGTCCCCCATGGACCTCAAGGGGCTGTCGCAGAAGTCCTGCGAGGTGCTGCGCGAGATGGGTCCGCGGGCCCAATGGCAGCAAAGCTACGTCACCGACGACAAGTTGTACTGCGTCTACATCGCCGACAGCGAGCAGGACGTGCTGGAGCACGCGAAGCGCGGCGGGTTCCCGGCGAACCAGGTGAGCGCGGTGAGGGCGGTGATCGATCCGGCGACGGCGGAGTGAGGAGACAGGACAGGCACGGGGCGAGAGTTGCGCTCCAACTCCGACCCTCGTGCCTGTCGAGGGATTGCTCGCAGGCTGTCGCGAAGGCGTTGCAGGGAAGCCCTGGATTCCCGCCTTCGCGGGAATGACGGGGGGATCCGGTGATCAGCGCTGGTAGAGGCGCTCGATCTCGCCGTCGAAGCGACTTTGAAGGTCGCCCTCTTCAACCCCAGGCTGATTGCGGCCGGCGCTCTCGCGTCGTGGCGGCACGGGTTTGACCCGTCCTGATCTGGGTTGACACCTTTCTGGCCAACAGAAAGGAATGTCAATTGGATCAATGGGTTAAGAGGACGCAGCGGGACTACACGCTGGCTTTTAAGCTGGCAGTGGTGGA
>SEAY01000205.1 GCA_004144865.1 Comamonadaceae bacterium | reverse complement strand
TGGGAGGCCATCGCCCAGAAGGTGGGCCAGTCCAAGGAATGGACCACGGCCCTGTGCCTGGGCCAGATGACCGCATCGCCCACGCAGGCCGCCGTGCTGGGCGAGTTGTTCGGCCTCACCGACGAAGAGCAGAAGTGGCTGCAGGTGGTGCCCTACAAGGGCTCGCTGCCCACCCCCGTGCCCACCGACCCGCTGATCTACCGCTGGTACGAGATCGTGAGTGTGTACGGCACCACCATCAAGGAGCTGATCCACGAGGAGTTCGGCGACGGCATCATGAGCGCCATCGACTTCAGCATGGACATCACCCGCGAGGCCGACCCCAAGGGCGACCGCGTGAACGTGGTGCTGTCGGGCAAGTTCCTGCCGTACAAGCAGTACTGAGGCGGGGCTGGCAGCGCTGGCGGCAGTGCTTGATGGCGCTGCCGGCGCATCCCAAGGTGCTATCAAAAAAGGATTGATAGCGCTTGCCCTGCCTTGGTTTCAAGCCCTAAGCCTTTCAAACGGCCTGGATACGAGCGTGACCAGCTATCTTTTTTGATGGCTGCTCGCAGGCGGTCCGTCGGCCGGTCGCCCTGCGGCCCTGCCGCCCGAGCCTCACTCCCTGATCTGCCGGCCCGTGAGCTTGAGGAACAGGTCTTCCAGGTTCGCCGGCCGGTGCAGCGTGCGCAGGTGCGGGTGGGCGGCCAGCAGGGCCAGCAGCGGGGCGGCGCGCTGGGTGTAGAAGAACACGGTCTCGCCGCTCACCTCCACGCGGGCGGCCTGGGCGCGCAGCGCGGCGTCTTGCGCCAGCGCCAGCGCGCCGTTGCCGTAGACCTCCACCACGTCGGGCTCCAGGTGCTCGGCGATCAGGTCGCGCGGGCGGCCTTCGGCGATCTTTCTGCCGTGGTCCAGCACCAGCAGGCGCGAGCACAGGCGCTCGGCCTCGTCCATGAAGTGCGTGGTCAGCAAGATGGATTTGCCCTGTTGCAGCAGCAGTTGCAGCCGCTCCCACATCAGGTGGCGGGCCTGCGGGTCCAGGCCCGTGGTGGGCTCGTCCAGCAGCAGCAGGCGCGGGTTGTTGACGAGGGCGCGCGCCAGCGACAGGCGCCGCTTCATGCCGCCGGACAGCTCGCCGGGCTTGGCGTCGGCCTTGTGCGTGAGCGCGGCGAACTCCAGCAGCTGCGGCACGCGCTCGTCCATCACGCGCCGGGACAGGCCGAAGTAGCGGCCGAACACGCGCAGGTTCTCGGCGCAGCTGAAGTCGGGGTCCAGCGTGTCGAACTGCGTGACCACGCCCAGCTGCTCCTTGATGGCCAGCGTGTCGTGCGGCATGGACAGCGGGGGTTGGTCGCCCTGGCCGAACTGGAACTGCACGCTGCCGCCATCGGGCGCCGTGAGGCCCAGGCACATGCGGATGGTGGTCGTCTTGCCAGCGCCGTTGGGGCCGATCACGCCCAGGCATTCGCCGGGTGCGATGTGAAAGGACAGGTCATCCACCACGGTGGATGCGCCGTAGCGTTTGGTCAGCCGGCTGGCTTGGAAGAGAGGTTCGGACATGGCGGCAAGCAGTCTACTGCGCGGCCGGCTCGGCTAAAGTCCGGGCTCCTCCAACCTCAGCGCGAGCCATCCATGACCCGTCTCGGTACCCCCCTTTCTCCCTCGGCCACCCGCGTCATGCTGCTGGGCTCCGGCGAACTCGGCAAGGAGGTGCTGATCGCGCTGCAGCGGCTGGGCGTGGAAACCATCGCGGTCGACCGCTACGAGAACGCGCCCGGCCAGCAGGTGGCGCACCACGCGCGCACCATCACCATGAGCGACCCGGCGCAGCTTAAGGCGCTGATCGAGGCCGAGCGCCCGCACCTGGTGGTGCCCGAAATCGAGGCCATCGCCACGCCCATGCTGCAGGAGCTGGAAGCCGCCGGCAC
>SEAY01000027.1 GCA_004144865.1 Comamonadaceae bacterium | reverse complement strand
ATGCCATCCAGGCTGACACTGTCAAAGTTAACAGGGATCCCCATGCGCAATCGTGAATGGCACACCGCCGGGCTGTGACAATATCACCTTCGGACCCACGCTCATGAACGAGGACCTGCACCGGGCTGCCTATTCCCCGCCTCCGCGCGCGCTGCTCATCGCCATGAAGCAGCGGCTGCGGCAGTGGACCTCCACCGAGGTGGTGCAGCCCTTGGTGGAGCCCATCCTCCATCCGTCCCAGTGGCGCATCCGCGCGCTGGGCGTGTCCACGATGGTCGGCCACCCGGTCTTCTGGCTGATGTGGGCCCTGTGGCTGCCGCAGCCCTACGAGAACCTGGTGCTGCGGGTGCTGATGGCCGTGGCCGGGCTGGGCCTGCTCGTCCTGCCCGGGATCAGCGCGTCGCCGCCCACCCGCGCGGCCGCCCTCACCTTCTCGCTCATCTTCTGGGTGACGCTGCCGCTGTTCTTCTTCTGGATGTACTTCGCGAACAGCGGCAACGCGGTCTGGCTGGCCAGCGTGGGCGCGATGCTCCTGATCTACTACCACCTGACCGACTGGCGCCTGGCCACGCTGGGGTCCACCAGCGGGCTGGTGGTGGCCTGGCTGCTGTTCGAGGCCTTCGGCCCGCCCTCGCCGCCGATCGGATTCGAGCAGGCCGCGACCAACACCGTGGTGCTCGCGTTCAGCTGGTTCATGGGCCTGGTGCTCGGCCTGTCCTCGTCCAACCTGCGGCGCGAGCAGCTCAATCACACGCTGGGCACCATGGGGATCATGGCGCACGAACTGCGCACGCCTCTTGCAACGATGCAGCTGATCGCCGAAGCGGTGCGCAACGAGGCGCCGCAGGTCGGGGGCGACAACGGCGAACGCCTGCAGCAGCTCGGGCTGCGCCTGGCGCACCTGGTGCGCAACATGAACCACCAGATCGACATGCAGATCACCAATGCGCGGCTGATGCGCCTGGGCGGCCACGCCGAACGCGTGTCGGCGGCCGAACTGGTGCGCTCGGCCCTGGCCGAATACCCGTTCCGCAGCAGCCGCGAGAAGCAGGCGGTGCTGGTGCGCGTGCACAACGACTTCCATTTCACCGGCTCGCGCGACCTCTTCGCGCAGGTGGTGGACAACCTGACCAAGAACGCCCTGCGCTCGCTGGCCGCCGCCTCCTCGGCGCCGCAGCCCGGCGACCTGCTGATCGAGATCGGCTCGCTGGGGCAGCGCGGACGCATCGCCTTCACCGACAACGGCGTGGGGATGGACGCCGACCTGCGCAAGCGCATCTTCCAGCCGTTCTTCTCCACCGACCGCGGCACCGGGCACGGCCTGGGGCTGGCGTTCTGCCAGCGGGTCGTCCATGCCGCCCACGGCACCATCCGGGTGAAGTCGGCCCCGCACCAGGGCGCCGTTTTCACCATCGACCTGCCGGCCGCGTAGCACAATGCGACCGGCGCGCCGCACGACATGACCTTCCCCCTCTTCCACCGCCCCGGCACCGTCGTCTTCCTGGACGACGATCCCGACTACCTGGAGATGCTGGCGCTGGTGCTTCCGCGGCACTGGCACGTGAAGCTGTTCCTGCGCCCGTCCGACTGCATCGCCCACCTGCTGCAGGAGCCGCCGTTCTGGGAAGCCGATGCCTGGAACCAGCAGCAGCTGATCGGGTTGTGGCGCGAAGGCAAGCCGCTGATCCCGCAGATCCTGGCCTACTGGTCGCGCTATACGGAGCGCTACGCGCTCTCGCGGGTGTGCGTCGTCGACTTCTCCATGCCCGGGATGGACGGCCTGCAGGCCCTCGCCGAACTGGCGGACTGGCCCGGCTCGCGCGTGCTGCTCACCGGCCAGGCCGACGAACAGGTCGCCGTGCGTGCCTTCAACCGCGGCCTGATCGACCAGTTCATCCCCAAGCAGACGCAGGACATCTCGCGCCGCCTGATCGAGGCGGTGGACCGGCTGCTGTTCACGGCGCACGCGCGCCACGCGCAGATCTGGCGCTCCACCCTCACGCCGGAACAAAGCGCCCTGCTGCGCGCCCCGGGCGTGGACAGCTGGCTGGCGGCGTACTCCGCCAGGCACTGGGTGGAGCACGTGGTGATCGGCGCTCCCTTCGGCGTGCTGGGGATGGACGCCAACGGCGCGATCGGCTGGCTGCAGCTGGAGACGCCGCAGGGCCTGCATGCGCTGGCGGAGCTGGCCACGGTCGCGGGCGTGCCCGCGGCGGCGGTGGAGGCGATCCGCGCCGGCACGAAGCTGGCCGACATCGAGCTGCGCCAGGCGCTGGCCTCCACGCACCCGCCGGCGCTGGTCGACGCGATCCCCATCGGCGAGAACGGGACGCTGCTGGGCGCGCTGTTCCCGGTCGAGGCGCCCGCCGGCCCCGACCCCGACAACAGCTACAACCGCTGGCTGGCGCGCCAGCCCAAGCGGCACGTGCAGGACTAAGGCGGCGCGCCTGCCTACTCGCGGCCCTTCAGGCGGCGCGCGATGGGCCAGTCCCAGGGCTTGAACCGCGGCGCCAGTTCGGCCGCCACGGCCTCCAGGTGCGACATCTCGGCGTCGGTGAGCGACGCGTTCAACGTGAGGCGCACCATGGACCGGTTGCGGCTGGTCGCCGGCGCGCAGAAAACGGCGCCGAAGATGCCGCGGGCCTCGATCGCATCGCGCAACGCCAGGGTGTCGACTTCCGGGCCGGCTTCCAGCGAAAGGATCTGCTCGCTGCCGTGCTGGATCGGATAGCCCAGCGCGCCGAGCGAGGTCCGCAGCCGCACGGTGTTGGCCCGCAGCTTGCGGCGCGCCTCATCGCTGTGGCGCACGACTTCGAGCGTGGCGGCCAGGCCGGCGATCTCGTGCGGCAACAGGCAGGAACTGAAGATGCTCGGATAGCTGTGGCACATGAGGTAGGGCCGCAGCTCGTCGGGCAGGGTGAAGAAGCCGGCACGCCCGGCGAAGGCCTTGGCCAGGCTGGCCGTGATGAAGTGCACGCGATGCGTCAGGCCCAGTTCGGCGCACAGGCCGCGGCCTTCGGGTCCGTGCGTGCCGAGCGAATGGGATTCGTCCACCAGGATCATGCAGCCGTGCCGCTCCGCCACTTCCACCATCGCCTCCAGCGGGCACAGGGCGCCGGTGGTGCTGTAGACGGAATCGACGATCACGAGCCCGCCGCCCCCCTGGCGGCGGATCATGCGGTCCAGGTGGTCCGGATCGTTGTGGCGGAAGGAATGCGCCGGCGCTTCGGCGGCCCGCACGCCCTCCCACAGCGACATGTGGGCCAGGCTGTCCACGTAGACGGGCGTCTGGGGGTCGGCGATCACCTGGATCAGGCCGAGGTTCGCCGTGTAGCCGGACTGGCACAGCAGCGCACCCTCCTTGCCCACGAAGGCGGCCAGCGCGGCTTCGAAACGGGAGGTCGGGCTGCCGTCGAGCTGGAACACCCCGGACTGCACGACGAACTCGCGATTGCACCGCAGGGCATCCAGCTGGGCCTGCACGATTTCCGGCCGGCCCGTCACGGACAGGTAGTCGTTGCCGTCGAGCCGGACGGCGTCCGGCCCGGGCGTCACGCCGTGGGTGACGAACCGGCGCTTCCAGTCCTGCTCCCACCGCTGGCGGAACTGCGTCTCGATGCGTTCGCGCAGGTGGGGCGACAAGCCGGGTTCGGCGCCCGGGGCGCTACGGACGGCGGCGGGTGTGTGGTTCTCAACGACTTCCATGGACAACTACTCCTCATTGCTTGAGTCGCCCATTGAAGAGAAAGTCCGCCGCTCATGCGGCCTCACCCCTGTCATTTCTGACAGGGGTTGCTTACAGAGCGTTGTCGATGGTTAAGCTCGCACCCTAAGGCCCTGCTCAGGTGAGCTGGCCGTGGCAGTGCTTGAACTTCTTGCCGCTGCCGCAGGGACAGGGATCGTTGCGGCCGACGCGCGGCATGCCGCCCGCAGCCGCCAGGCCTGCCGCTGCCGCGCCGGCGCGCGGCGCGGTGCTTTCGTCCAGCAGGCTTTGCACCTCGCCGGTCTCGGTGGGCGCCGTGTAGGTGACGTTGGAGATGCGCTCGGCGCGCTGCTCCATGTCTTCAGCGCTCTGTTCCAGCTGCTCGGCGGACTGCACGCGCACCGTCATGAGGACCTTGGTCACCTCGTTCTTCACGGCATCGAGCATCTGGCCGAACAGCTCGAAGGCCTCGCGCTTGTATTCCTGCTTCGGCTGCTTCTGCGCGTAGCCGCGCAGGTGGATGCCCTGCCGCAGGTAGTCCAGCGCGGCCAGGTGCTCGCGCCAGTGCGAATCGATGCTTTGCAGCAGCACCATGCGCTCGAAGTGGGTGAAGTTCTCCTCGCCCACCTGCGCCACCTTGGCGGCGAAGGCCTCGTTGCCGGCGGCGACGACCTTCTCCACGACGTCCTCGTCGGACACGGCCGTGGCGGCTTCCACCTGCTGCTTGAGCGGCAGCTGGATGCCCCATTCCTCGGCCAGCACCTTCTCGAGGCCCGGCAGGTCCCACTGTTCCTCCACCGACTCCGGCGGCACGAACTGGTGCGCCAGGTCGGTGAAGCAACCCTCGCGCAGGGCGGCGATCTGGGCGCCCAGCGCGGACGCGTCGAGGATGTCGTTGCGCTGCTGGTAGATCACCTTGCGCTGGTCGTTGGCGACGTCGTCGTACTCCAGCAGCTGCTTGCGGATGTCAAAGTTGCGGCCCTCGACCTTGCGCTGCGCGCTCTCGATGGAGCGCGTCACGATGCCCGCCTCGATGGCCTCGCCATCGGGCATCTTCAGGCGTTCCATGATGGCGCGCACGCGGTCGCCCGCGAAGATGCGCATCAGCGGATCGTCCAGGCTCAGGTAGAAGCGCGAGGAGCCCGGGTCGCCCTGGCGGCCGGAGCGGCCGCGCAGCTGGTTGTCGATGCGGCGGCTCTCGTGCCGCTCGGTGGCGATGATGCGCAGGCCACCGAGCTGCTTGACCAGCTCGTGGTCCTTTTCCCACTGCGCGCGCATTTCGGCGATGCGCGCCTGCTTCGTGGACGGGTCGACGGATTCGTCGGCCTCCACGGCCTCGATCGCCTTCTCCACGTTGCCGCCCAGCACGATGTCGGTGCCGCGGCCGGCCATGTTGGTGGCGATGGTGATCATCTTCGGCCGCCCGGCCTGCGCCACGATCTCGGCTTCGCGCGCGTGCTGCTTGGCGTTGAGCACCTGGTGCGGCAGCTTCGCCTTGTCCAGCAGCGCGGAGATGATCTCGGAGTTCTCGATCGAGCTGGTGCCCACCAGCACGGGCTGGCCGCGCTCGTAGCACTCGCGGATGTCCTGGATGGCGGCGTCGTATTTCTCGCGCGCGGTCTTGTACACGCGATCGAGCTGGTCGTCGCGCTTGCTCGGCTTGTTCGGCGGCAGCACCACCGTCTCGAGGCCGTAGATCTCCTGGAACTCGTAGGCCTCGGTATCGGCCGTGCCGGTCATGCCGGACAGCTTGCCGTACAGGCGGAAGTAGTTCTGGAAGGTGATCGAGGCGAGCGTCTGGTTCTCGGGCTGGATCGCGACGCCTTCCTTGGCCTCCACGGCCTGGTGCAGGCCGTCGCTCCAGCGGCGGCCCGTCATCAGGCGGCCGGTGAATTCGTCGACGATGACGACCTCGCCCTCCTGCACCACGTAATGCTGGTCGCGGTGGTACAGGTGCTGCGCGCGCAGGGCGGCCGTGAGGTGGTGCATCAGCGAGATGTTCGCCGGGTCGTACAGCGTGGCGCCCTCGGGGATCATTCCCATCTGCGCCAGGATGCGTTCCGCGTTCTCGTGGCCCTGCTCGGTGAGGAACACCTGGTGCGTCTTCTCGTCCACCGTGAAGTCGCCTGGCTTGATGATGCCTTCGCCGGTGCGCGGGTCGGCCTCGCCTTCCTGCTTCGACAGCAGCGGCACCACCTTGCGCATCGCCAGATACAGGTCGGTGTGGTCCTCGGCCTGGCCGCTGATGATCAGGGGCGTGCGCGCCTCGTCGATCAGGATCGAGTCCACTTCGTCGACGATGGCGTAGTTCAGGCCGCGCTGCACGCGGTCGGCCACCTCGTACACCATGTTGTCGCGCAGGTAGTCGAAGCCGAACTCGTTGTTGGTGCCGTACGTGATGTCGGAGCCGTAGGCCTGCTGCTTTTCCTCGCGCTGCATCTGGGGCAGGTTCACGCCCACGCTCAGCCCGAGGAAGTTGTACAGCTTGCCCATCCACTTCGCGTCGCGATTGGCCAGGTAGTCGTTGACCGTGACCACGTGCACGCCCTTGCCGGCCAGCGCGTTCAGGTACACCGGCAGCGTGGCGGTGAGCGTCTTGCCCTCGCCCGTGCGCATCTCGGCGATCTTGCCCTGGTGCAGCGCCATGCCGCCCATCAGCTGCACGTCGAAGTGGCGCATCTTCATGACGCGCTTGGAAGCCTCGCGCACCACCGCGAAGGCCTCCGGCAGCAGGTCGTCGAGTGCTTCGCCCTTGGCGATGCGCTCGCGGAACTCCTGCGTCTTGGCGCGCAGCTGCTCGTCGGAAAGCGGCTCCAGGGAGGGCTCGAGGGCGTTGATCTGCTCCACCGTGCGCCGGTACTGCTTGAGCAGGCGGTCGTTGCGGGAGCCGAAGAGTTTGGTCAGGAAGTTCGTGGCCATGGGGGCGCGGTTGTCGTCACGGTCCGCACGGGGGCGGAACCGGACAGCGCAGTCCTTTTGTTGTTCAGCAGGATCAAGTGGAGCCGCCACGCGCCTTTTCCAAGGCGCCGCCACGGCGGCCAAAGCTGCCGATTTTACCTGTGCGGGAGCCGGGGATGGGACGGCGGCCGGGCGCCGGCCGCGGGGAGCGCGGGCTTAGCGGCCCGCGCGCATCGTGACGGAGGCGACTTGCTGCTGCGCGGCGGGCTGGGCCACCGCGGTACGGGCCGCAACCGCCGGGGGCTTCAGGGGCTGCGCATTGCGGCCGGCGGCCAGGAACTTCTGCGGGTCCTGCGGGACACCCTGGACCAGCACCTCGAAGTGCAGGTGCGGCCCCGTGGAGCGCCCGGTCGTCCCGACCAGCGCCACCTGCTGCCCGCGCTTGACCAGGTCGCCCTTCTTCACCAGCAGCTTCGATGCGTGGGCGTAGCGGGTGATCAGGTCGTTGCCATGATCGATCTCGATCATGTTGCCGTAGGCGAAGTGGTGTTCGGAGGCGACCACCACGCCCCCCGCGGCGGCGTAGATCGACGTGCCGGTGTCGGCCTGGAAGTCCAGCCCGGTGTGCAGCGCCTTCTGCCCCGTGAACGGGTCGATGCGCCAGCCGAAATTGGAGCCGGCCTGGCCGGAGTTCAGCGGATGCTGCGTGGGCTGCATCATCTTCTTGACGCGCTGGTCGAACAGGCGCGATTCCATCACCGTGAGCAGGTCCGTGCGTTCGCCGGTCAGCTGCTCCAGGTCGTTCAGGGTCGCTTGCAGTTCCTCCACCGTCAACGAGCCCCCGCGGACCAGCGCGCCGCCGCGGGCGTCCGCGACCTTCAGGTCATTGGGGTTCACGCCGGCCAGGCCGGACACGCGGTCGCCCAGCGCCTCGAGCTGCACCATCTTGGCCTGGATCTCGCCCAGGCGGCGGGCCATCGCGTCGAGGTTTTCGCGCATGAAGCGGTCACGCTGCTCGAATTCGTCCTGCACGACGAAGCGCACCACCGTGCCCACCACGGGCCAGCGCTCGCGCGCGCCCTTGAGGATCACCCAGTGGTAGAGGACTGCCGCGACCAGCATCAGCACGACCGAAGCCGCGCACATGGCCAGCACCAGGCGGGCGCCGCTCAGGTGGATCGCGCGGCTGCGGGCCCCCCAGCCATCCGTGATAATGAACTGCATTCTTCTTCCCCCTCGTCGTTCTCTTCCCCCGACCGCATGAACCGCCGCCACCAACCGGTCAGCCTGCACCAGGCTGCGGAGGAGTCGCCGACGCTCGCCCGGCTGGCGCAACTGGCGCGCGAGTCCGGCGAGAGGCTGCGGGCGATCGAGTCGTCCATCCCTGCACCCCTGCGTGCGTCCATCCGGCCAGGGCCCATCGAAGGGACCACCTGGTGCTTGCTGGTGGACAGCAACGCGGCGGCTGCGAAGCTTCGACAGTTGTTGCCACTCCTGCAACAGAAGCTCAGCAGTCGTGGTTGGGAGGTTACCGCGATCCGCTTGCGGGTTGGAAGCCTCCAGAGGTAACGCGGGGGTCCGCCCATCCCGGCGGTTGACACCGGCTGTCGAAAGCCGGCCGCTCGTCATGGGGATGGTGCCGGTTGTCCGAATCGAACGGACGACCTACCGCTTACAAGGCGGTTGCTCTACCAACTGAGCTAAACCGGCACGGGTCACTCGAAAGACGCCGAAGCGCCTTCGCGTGGAATTAGAGCAGATGAAGAAGTCCGGAGTGAATCCGGCCTACTTGACGCGCTTGAGCGCCGGCCGCGGGCCGCCGCCCGGTGGCTTGGGCGGCTCGTGCTCCGGCGGCTTGCCGTTCTCGTCGGTCACCAGCTGCACGATGCGGGCCTCCTCCGCGGGAGCGGCGGGCACCTTGGACAAGGGCGAAGGCTGCTTCGCGTCTTCCGCGGATCCGGTGACCGGTACGGGAAAGGCCATGCCCTGCCCGTTCTCGCGCGCGTAGATCGCGATCACCCGATCGACGGGCACCATGATCTCGCGCGCGCTGCCCGCGAAACGAGCCTTGAACTCGATGAAGTCGTTGCCGAGCTTGAGCGAGCTGGTCGCGTCGTAGCTGATGTTCAGCACGATCTCGCCGTTCTTCACGTACTCGCGCGGCACCTGCACCGAATCGTCCACGAGCACCGCCACGTACGGCGTGAAGCCGTTGTCGGTGCACCATTCGTACAGGGCCCGGATCAGGTACGGGCGGGTGGACGTGGATTCGAGCGCGTTCATGCTGCGGCGGTACTGCGGAAGCCCCGAGCTTAACGCTTCGGTCGCCGCCGGGCCGCCCCAAGGCGGCCGACGCCCCCTCGGGGGGCAGCGCCGAAGCCGAAGGCGGCAAGCGTGGGGGCCAGCATTTACTTGCGCATCACCTTTTCGGAAGGCGTCAGCGCCTCGATGTAGGCGGGGCGGGAGAAGATGCGCTCGGCGTACTTCAGCAGCGGCGCGGCGTTCTTCGACAGCTCGATGCCGTAGTAGTCCAGGCGCCAGAGCAGCGGCGCGATGGCCACGTCCAGCATCGAGAAGTTCTCGCCCAGCATGTACTTGTTCTTCAGGAACACCGGGGCGAGCTGCGTCAGGCGGTCGCGGATGTGCGAACGCGCCTTCTCCAGCGCCTTCTCGTTGCCCTTGGAAGCGCGCGACTCCAGCGTCGAGACGTGCACGAACAGCTCCTTCTCGAAATTGAGCAGGAACAGGCGCACGCGCGCGCGGTCGACCGGGTCGCCGGGCATCAGCTGCGGGTGCGGGAAGCGCTCGTCGATGTACTCGTTGATGATGTTCGACTCGTACAGGATGAGATCACGCTCGACCAGGATGGGCACCTGGCCGTACGGGTTCATGACGTTGATGTCTTCCGGCTTGTTGTAGAGATCCACGTCGCGGATCTCGAAGTCCATGCCCTTTTCGAACAGCACGAACCGGCAGCGATGGGAGAAGGGGCAGGTCGTTCCCGAGTACAGCACCATCATTTGGAATGTCCTTTAAAAACCAAAAAGAGTGGAACCGCGATGCGGCCCACTCTACATCGGTGGACGCGGGTCCGGCACCGGGCCGGCCGCGTTCCCACCTCGTTACTTCACGTCTTTCCAGAAGGCCGCGTTCAGGCGCCAGACGATGACCGTCAGCACGCCGAGGAACAGCAGCACCCAGGCACCGATGCGGATGCGCTGGTTCTGGGCGGGCTCGCCCATCCACTGCAGGAATCCGACCAGGTCGCCCACGGCTTCGTCGTACTGCAGCGGCGTCATGGTGCCGGGCGACACCTGCTTCCAGCCCTTGAAGACCTCGACCTCGTGGCCGTGGCTCTGCACCTTGTCGAACTGCGGCTCGCGGTCGCCCTGCAGTTCCCACAGCGCGTGCGGCATGCCCACGCTGGGGAAGGCCAGGTTGTTCCAGCCGGTCGGCTTGGTGGCGTCGCGGTAGTACGTGCGCAGGTAGGTGTACAGGTAGTCGGCGCCGCTGCCTCCCGCGCCGGAGCGCGAACGCGCGATCAGCGTCAGGTCGGGCGGCTGCGCGCCGAACCACTCCTTGGCTTCCTTGGCGTCCATGGCGGAGCGCATGATGTCGCCCACCTTGTCGGTGCCCACCAGCAGGTTGTCCTTGATCTGCTGCTCGGAGATGCCGATGTCCGCCAGCCGGTTGAAGCGCATGAACGCGGCCGAGTGGCAGTTGAGGCAGTAGTTGACGAACAGCTTGGCGCCGTTCTGCAGCGCCGGCAGGTCGTTGGTGCGGTCGGGCGCCTTGTCCCAGTGGATCCCGCCTTCGGCGGCCTGGGCGCCGGAGGCGATGCCCAGGGCAAGCAGCACGATGGAGATGAGTTTTTTCATTCTTTGCACTCCTTCGTCAGTGGGCGGCGAAGGTGATGCGCTCGGGCACCGGCTTGAACTCGCCGAGGCGGCTCCACCACGGCATCAGCAGGAAGAAGCCGAAGTAGTACAGCGTGCCGACCTGGGCCACGAGGGTCTTCACGTCGGAGGGCGCCTGGATGCCCAGGTAGCCGAGGACGAAGAACCACACCACGAAGATCGCGTAGACCCACTTGTGCCAGCCCGGACGGTAGCGGATGGACTTCACGGGGCTGCGGTCGAGCCAGGGCAGGAAGAACAGGATGATCACGGAAACGCCCATGATCACCACGCCCCAGAACTTGGCGTCGAAGACCTTCAGCAGCAGGATGGCGACCAGCGCGGCCACGATCACCGCGCCCTTGGCCATCGTCGACAGGCGCATGCGCAGCACGGCGAAGATGGCGGCCAGCGCCACGACCACGACGAACACGTTCACCATCACGTCGGTGGTGGCGCGCAGCATCGAGTAGAACGGCGTGAAGTACCAGACCGGCGCGATGTGCGGCGGCGTCTTCAGCGGGTCGGCCGGGATGAAGTTGTTGTACTCCAGGAAGTAGCCGCCCAGTTCCGGCGCGAAGAAGATGATCGCGCTGAACACCATCAGGAACACGCCCACGCCCACCATGTCGTGCACGGTGTAGTAGGGGTGGAACGGGATGCCGTCGACCGGCTTGCCGTTCGCGTCATTCGGGGCGTTCGGGCCCTTGATCTCGACGCCGTCGGGGTTGTTCGAACCCACGTCGTGCAGGGCGAACAGGTGCGCCACCACCAGGCCGATCAGCACCAGCGGGATCGCGATCACGTGGAAGCTGAAGAAGCGGTTGAGCGTCGCGTCGGACACCACGTAGTCGCCGCGGATCAGCAGGGCGAGGTCGGGGCCGATGAAGGGCACGGCGGCGAACAGGTTCACGATCACCTGCGCGCCCCAGTAGGACATCTGGCCCCAGGGCAGCAGGTAGCCGAAGAAGGCCTCGGCCATCAGCATCAGGAAGATGGTGCAGCCGAAGATCCACACCAGCTCGCGCGGCTTGCGGTAGCTGCCGTACATCAGCGCCTTGAACATGTGCAGGTACACCACCACGAAGAACGCCGAGGCGCCGGTGGAGTGCATGTAGCGAATGAGCCAGCCCCACGGCACGTCGCGCATGATGTACTCGACCGAGGCGAAGGCCGTGGCCGCGTCCGGCTTGTAGTGCATCACCAGGAAGATGCCGGTGACGATCTGGATCACCAGCACCAGCAGCGCCAGCGAGCCGAAGAAGTACCAGGCGTTGAAGTTCTTCGGCGCGTAGTACTCCGACATGTGGACGCGGTACGCGTCGTAGGCCGTCGGGAAGCGGTTGTTCAGCCAGTTGTTCAGCTTGGCGCCGGCGCTGGCGTTCGGGGAGATTTCCTTGAATTCAGCCATGGGTCCCTCAGGCCTTCTTGTCTTCGCCGATCAGAAGGCGCGTGTCCGACAGGTACATGTGCGGGGGCACTTCCAGGTTGTCGGGGGCGGGCTTGTTCTTGTAGACGCGGCCGGCCAGGTCGAAGGTCGAGCCGTGGCAGGGGCACAGGAAGCCGCCCTGCCAGTCGTCGGGCAGCGAGGGCTGCGGGCCGGCGGCCAGCTTGTCGGTGGGCGAGCAGCCCAGGTGCGAGCAGATGCCCACGGCGACGAAGTATTCCGGCTTGATCGAGCGGGCCTCGTTCTTGGCGTACTCGGGCGTCGGGTACGCCGTGCGCTCGGACTTCGGGTCGGCCAGCTGGGCGTCCAGCTTGGGCAGCGCGGCGACCTGCTCGGGCGTGCGGCGCATGATCCACACCGGCTTGCCACGCCATTCGACCGTCATCTTCTCGCCGGGCCGCAGCGCGGAGATGTCGACTTCGACAGGAGCGCCGGCGGCCTTGGCGCGTTCGGAGGGCTGGAAGCTGCTGACGAAGGGGACGGCAACGAAGCCTGCGCCCACCGCGCCGGCGCAACCGGAGGCGATGAGCCATGTCCGTTTGCTGGCGTCGACCGTGGAGTTGCTCATGGGGTCCTCAAGGATCTCTGCTGTTTAGGGTCAACCCGCGATTGTAGCGGGTCGTGTCTGGCGAAATCCAGGGGGGCGTGGCTGGCGCATACTCGCGCGCGTCCCAACCGGAGAGGAGAGATGCGCATGGCAAAGCTGCTGCACGAATTCCGCGAGTTCGCGGTCAAGGGCAACGTGGTCGACCTGGCGGTGGGCGTCATCATCGGCGCGGCCTTCGCCAAGATCGTCGACTCGCTGGTGAACGACGTCGTGATGCCGCTGATAGGCCGCATCGTCGGCAAGCTGGACTTCTCCAGCATGTTCTGGGTGCTCGCAGAACCCCCAGCCGGCACCGCCATGACCCTCGACGCGCTGAAGAAGGCCGGCGTGCCGGTGCTCGCCTGGGGCAACTTCCTCACGGTGGCCGTCAACTTCCTGATCCTGGCCTTCGTGATCTTCCTGATGGTCAAGCAGGTCAACCGCCTGCGCCGCCATCAAGCGCCGGCCGCCGCGGCGGAACCCGCGCCGCCGCCGGAAGACGTGATGCTGTTGCGGGAGATCCGCGACAGCCTGAAGCGCGCGTGACGCTGGGGTCGGCTTCGCCGAACCCAGCCTACGAAGAAAGCTCTCGCGCCATGTTCACGGCCGCCAGCAGGCTGGAGGCGTCCGCGCGGCCGGTGCCGGCGATGTCGAACGCCGTCCCGTGGTCGGGGCTGGTGCGCACCAGCGGCAGCCCCAGGGTCACGTTGACGCCCTTCTCGACCCCCAGGTACTTCACCGGGATCAGCCCCTGGTCGTGGTACATCGCCACCACCGCGTCGAACTCGCCGCGGCGCGCGCGCATGAAGACGGTGTCCGGCGCGTAGGGACCGCTGGCGGCCATGCCTTCGGCGCGCGCCGTCTCAATGGCTGGGGCGATGGTCTCGATCTCCTCGCGCCCGAACAGGCCGCCCTCCCCCGCGTGCGGGTTGAGGCCGGCCACGGCGATGCGCGGCCGGCGCCCCAGCAAGGCGGTGAGCGAGCGGTCCGTGATGCGCACCGTCTCCAGCACCTGGGGCAAGGTGACGGCGTCCAGCGCCTCGCGCAGCGCCACGTGGATGCTGACCAGCACGGTGCGCAATTCGTCGTTGGCCAGCATCATCCGCACCGGCATCTGCGAGACCGGCACGCCGGCATGGGCGGCGGCCTCGGCCTGCAGCAGTTCGGTATGGCCCGGGTAGGGCAGGCCGGCGGCGGCCAGCGCTTCCTTGTGCAGCGGCGCGGTCACGATCGCCGCGACTTCGCCGCGCAGGGCGGCCCGCGTTGCCCACAGCACGGCGTCGGCGGCCATGCGGCCGCCCTGGGCGCTCGCCACGCCGATCGCCGGCGGTGCGGCACCGGCGTCGCCCACCTGCAGCACGGGGATGCATCGCGGCGGCACGTCGAACGCTTCCTCCGGCGCCTGGATGCGCGCCGTCGCCAGCGGCGGCCGCGTGCCGGCCACCGCCGCCGCGCCGCGCCGCATGCACGCGACATCGCCGACGACGAAGCAGCCCGCCACCAGGTCCGGCGCCTGTGCGAACGCCTTGGCGACGATCTCCGGCCCGATCCCGGCAGGATCGCCCATCGTGATCGCGATCGGCCTCAAGAGACGTCCCCCAGGCGCGGCGCTCATGCGGGGTTGTCCACGTCGATGAACTCGTGCTCCAGCCCCAACGCAGCGGCCACGTGGGCCGCCACCGCGGGCGCCCCATAGCGTTCGGTGGCGTGGTGGCCGCAGGCGAGGAAGGTCACGCCGCATTCACGCGCGTAGTGCGCCTGCGGCTCCGAGATCTCGCCGGTCAGGAAGGCCTGCGCGCCGGCCGCGATGGCCGCCTCGAAGTACGACTGGGCCCCACCCGTGCACCAGGCGATGCGGCGCAGCGGCCCCGTCGCGCCCGCCACGCAGGTCACGGACCGGCCCAGCGCCGCGCGCACGTGGGCTGCGAGCGCGTCGCTGTCGGCGAACGCGTCGCCATCGGCGCGCGCACCGATGAAGCCGAGGTCCTGCTCGCCGAAGCGGCCATCGGCAAGCAGGCCGAGCTGCCGGCCCAGCTGCGCGTTGTTGCCCAGCTCCGGATGGGCGTCGAGCGGCAGGTGGTAGGCGAACAGGTTGATGTCATGGGCGAGCAGGAGCGCCAGGCGCTGCTTCATCCAGCCGGTGACCCGGCCGTCCTGGCCGCGCCAGAACAACCCGTGGTGCACGAAGATCGCGTCGGCGCCGCGCGCTGCAGCCGCCTCGATCAGCGCGCGGCTGGCCGTCACGCCGGACACGATCTTGCGCACGGTGTCGCGGCCCTCCACCTGCAGGCCGTTGGGCCCGTAGTCCTTGAAGCGCTCGGGCGCGAGCAGGTCGTCGAAGGCGGTCAGCAGGTCTTGCCGTGGGCTCATGGGAATAGGGCACAGGATCAGGCCTCATTCTGCTACGGCAGGCCGGGCCCGCCCGGACGGAACATTCCGCGGCTTCCAAGGAGCCGGGATGAACGCGCAGACGCTGACCATGTGGAGCATGGCCCTGGGGGCGGTGGCCGCGGTGGCGGTCGCGCGCACGGGCGACCTGCTGGCACGCCCCAGCGTGTCGCAGCTGCGCGCCGTGAGCTATCACGCCAGCGTGTTCCTGCTGGTGCTGGTGCTCAGTGGCGTGCTGCGGCAGGTCGCGCATCCCGGCGCGGGCCGGCTGCAGGTCCTGCAGGTGCTGGCCGGCCCGCTCTGCGTGGGCCTGTCCAACCTGTGGATCCACGGGTGGCTCGGCGCCGGCCACCGCGACCGCCTGATGGCCGCCATGCTGCGCCTGTCGGCGCTCGCCCTGCCGCTGCTCGGGGCGGCGGCGCTGGCGCTGCCGCCCGAGCTGCGCCTGCCGGCCGCCGCCGCGCTCTCGCTGGCGGGCAGCGCCCTCACCTGCTGGCTCGTGTTCCGCGCCTGGATCATCGGCGACCGGCTGGCGCTGCTGATGGCGGCCGGTTGCCTGCTCACCCTGCCCGCCATCGCAGGCCTGTACGCCATCGCCATGCGCCTGGGGCAGTGGAGCTGGGCGGGGCATGCTGCCATCGCCCTGTGCGCCGCCCTCAGCAACGGCGTCACCGGCGCGGTGCTGTGGCGGCGCGAGCGCCACGAATGGCGCACCCGCGAACGCGGCAGCGTGCCCGCCGTGGACCCGGTGACCAAGGTGCACAGCAGCGCCGCCCTGGTGCACAGGATGGTGGCTTCGCAAAAGCGCCGCGGCCGCACGCGGCGCGAAGGCGCCGTGGTGGCCGTGACGGTGTTCGACACCGGCCGGGTGACGGCGCTGGCCGGCACCGCGGCCCTGAACGAGGCCTGGATGGCCGTCGCCACCCGCATGCAGCGCCAGCTGGGCGTGGTCAATCCCGTGGGCCGCTACTGGGACCACTGCTTCGTCGGCCTGGTGGAGACCATCCCGGCGGCTCCCTGGTTGCGCGCGCTGGGGCTGCGGCTCGCGGCCAGCCTGCGGCGGCCGGTGGAGGTGACCGGCCGCGACGGCGAACCCATGCAGGTGCGGCTGGACATCGGCGTGGGCATCGTGCACCTGCGGCCGCGCCATGCGGAGGTGGAAGACGTGCTGGACGCCGCCCAGCGCCTGGCCGAGGCGGCTCGCGCGATGCGCTTCCGCGCGGCCATCGCCGATCCCGCGAGCGGCGAGCCGGTGCCCGTGGAACAGGTCGACTTCCGCCCCCAGGGCCCCTACGCCCCTGCGCCGCAAGGGGTGCAGCTGGCGCGCGCTTCACCCTGAGCCCGCCTGGCCCGGCGGGGGCATACACTTGGGTTTTCCCCAAGTCAAGAACATGCGACGCTACTGGCTGGTTTTTTCCCAGGCCGCCACCGTGCTGCTGGCGGTCTATTTCGTGGTGCTGACGCTCAAGCCGGAGTGGTTGAGCCAGCGGCCCGTGACCAGCGCGTCCACGGGCGTGGCGCTCACCGAGGCGCCCACGCAGGCCAACGCGCCGCCGCCCGCCGGCAGCTTCCGGCTGGCCGCCCAGAAGGCCTCGGCCGCCGTGGTGAGCATCAACACGCTCAAGGCCGGCGAGCGGCCCTCGGCCAGCGATCCGTGGTTCCGCTTCTTCTTCGGCGACCAGGGCGCCATCCCGCAGACGGGGCTGGGCAGCGGCGTGATCATCAGCGCGGACGGCTACATCCTCACCAACAACCACGTGGTGGAGGGCGCCACCGAAATCGAGGTGGCGCTCAACGACAGCCGCAAGACCCGCGCGAAGATCATCGGCACGGACCCGGAAACCGACCTCGCGATCCTGAAGATCAGCATCGGGCGCCTGCCGGTGATCACGCTGGGCAACTCCGACGCCCTGCAGGTGGGCGACCAGGTCCTCGCCATCGGCAATCCCTTCGGCGTGGGCCAGACGGTCACCAGCGGCATCGTGAGCGCGCTCGGCCGCAACCAGCTGGGCATCAACACCTTCGAGAACTTCATCCAGACCGATGCCGCCATCAACCCGGGCAACTCGGGCGGGGCGCTGGTGGACGTCCACGGCAACCTGATGGGCATCAACACGGCCATCTACTCCCGCTCCGGCGGCAGCATGGGCATCGGTTTCGCGATCCCCGTGTCGACGGCCAAGCTGGTGCTGGAAGGCATCGTCAAGGACGGGGTGGTCACCCGCGGCTGGATCGGCGTGGAGCCGGCGGACCTTTCGCCGGAGCTGATGGAGACCTTCGGGGTGAAAGCCCGCGAGGGTGTGCTGATCACCGGCGTGCTGCAGAACGGGCCGGCCGCGCAGGCGGGCATCCGGCCGGGCGACGTGGTGGTCCAGGTGGGCGGCAAGGACATCGCGAACGTCTCCGAGCTGCTCACCGCCGTGGCATCGCTGAAGCCGGGCGCCGCCACGCGGTTCAAGCTGCAGCGGCGGGAGGAGGCGCTGGACGTGAGCGTGACGCCGGGCCGCCGGCCCAAGCCACGCCAGCAGCAGGGCCAGGCGGTGCCGGGGCTGCCCGCGCGCTGAGCGCCCCGATCAGGGTTTGGCGGCTTCGCCGCTTTCGTCCGGCGCCTTGGTGTGCTTGATGAACAGCTGCGCCGCCCAGATGCCCACCTCGTAGAGCAGCACCATCGGGATGGCCAGCGCCAGCTGCGACACCACGTCGGGCGGCGTGATCACGGCGGCGATGATGAACGCCAGCACGATGAAGTAACCGCGGAATTCCTTGAGCTTGTCGATGCTCACGATGCCCATGCGCGCCAGCACGATCACCACGATCGGCACCTCGAAGGCCGCGCCGAAGGCGATGAACATCGTGAGCACGAAGCTCAGGTAGGCCTCGATGTCCGGGGCCGCGGTGATGCTCTTGGGCGCGAAGCTCTGGATGAACGAGAACACCTGCCCGAACACGAAGAAGTAGCAGAACGCCACCCCGATGAAGAACAGGATGGTGCTGGAAACGACCAGCGGCATCACCAGCTTCTTCTCGTGCGAATACAGGCCCGGGGCCACGAAGGCCCACACCTGCCACAGGACGACCGGCAGCGCTATCAGGAAGGCCGCCATCAGCAGGATCTTCAGCGGCACGATGAAGGGCGAGATCACGGAGGTCGCGATCAGCGTCGCGCCCTTGGGCAGGTGCGCCACCAGCGGCGCGGCCAGGATGTCGTAGAGCGCCGCCGGCCCCGGCCAGATGGCCAGCACCGCGGACACCACCGCCACGGCGATGGTGGCCTTGATCAGGCGGTCGCGCAGCTCGATCAGGTGCGATACGAAGGGCTGCTCGGTGCCGGCCAGTTCGTCTTCCTGGTCGTTCGGAGTTGTGGACATAGGGGAACGGGGGCCGGCGCGGCTGCCGGCTGCCGTCTTCAGTTGAACTTGCGCGGCCGGTACTTTGCCACACGCGCGGCGCCCGACAGCGCGCGGGTGCGCACGCCGTTGCGCGCCTTGTACCAGTGCGGCATGGCGCCCTGCTTCAGGCGCCACTTCTTCTTCGGGTTCTTGTACTCGGGAAAGTAAGGGGGTTCCGCCAGCGCCTGCGAGGTGGCCTGCTGCCAGTCCTTCTCGAAATCGGAGGCGGCGGTGGAGACCGAGTTCTCGACGTCGCGGGCCGCGCTCTCGACCGTGTCCTTCATCTTCTTGAGCTCGTCGAGCTCCATGGAGCGGTTGACTTCGGCCTTGACGTCATTGACGTAGCGCTGCGCCTTGCCCAGCAGCGTGCCCACCGTCCGCGCCACGCGCGGCAGCTTCTCCGGCCCGATGAAGACCAGGGCGACGACGCCGATCAGCGCCATCTTGGTGAGGCCGATGTCGATCACTGGGGGCGATCAGGACTTGTTGCGCGCTTCGACGTCGATGGTGGTCTTGTCGGCCGCGGGCGTGGCGGACGGGCCCTGCGAAGCGGTGACCTGGCTGGCGGGGGGAACCGGCGTGTCCGGCTGGCTGCCGTCCTTCATGCCGTCCTTGAAGCCCTTGACGGCGCCGCCCAGGTCGGAGCCCATGTTCTTCAGCTTCTTGGTGCCGAAGACGAGCACCACGATCAGCAGCACGACCAGCCAGTGCCAAATGGAAAAGGAACCCATGGATTTCTCCTGTAACTACGGCTCGGATTCTAGTCGGGCTGCGAAGTTCATCCTTCGCAGTGGGGTAAGGGTCAGCCCTTGAGCCAGGGCCGCGGGCCGCCGATCACGTGGACGTGGAGGTGCGGGACTTCCTGCCCGCCGTCGTCGCCGGTGTTGATCACCACCCGGAAGCCGCCTTGCGGGTACGGCCGGCAGCCCTCCTGCTTCGCCAGCTTCGGGACCAGGCTCATGAGCTTGCCGAGCATGGGCGCGTGCGCCTCCTCCACGTGGGCCATGGAGGTGATGTGCTGCTTGGGCACCAGCAGGAAATGCACTGGCGCCCAGGGGTGGATGTCGTGGAAGGCGAGGATCTCCTCGTCCTCGTACACCTTCTTCGAGGGAATCGTGCCGTCGGCGATCTTGCAGAAGATGCAGTCCGGGTCGCGTGAGCTCATGTCGGGGGGATCTGGTTGTCGTTGAAGCGCAGCCAGCCGCGCAGGTAGCGGTAAACGTACCACGCGCCGACCAGGAACCAGGCGATGAAGCCCGGGAAGACGAACAGCAGGAACAGCGGCGACGTGACCAGCAGCCACAGGATGGCCCACCAGAAGGTGCGGATCATGTAGCTGTGGTGGCGGGCGTACAGCGGATCGCTCTCGTCGGAGCGCTTCACGTAGTTGACGATGACGGCGATGACGGAGAGGAACCACATGGTGAACGGCGCCACCGTGTGCAGCCCGTACAGCACGTGCATCGTCGTGCGGTCGGCGGGGGTCTTGTCCTCGAGGGTGGCGTAGTCGGTCTCGGACATCGCGCTTCTCCTGTGCAGGTTACTCGCCGCTGCCATCGCGCTCGCGCGCCTTGCGCAGCGCCTTCTCCTCCAGGCCGCTCAAACCCTCGCGGCGCTGGAGCTCCGCGACCACGTCCGCCGGCCTGAGGCCGTAGTGCGCGAGCGCGATCATGCAGTGGAACCACAGGTCGGCCACCTCGCCGACGATCTTCGAGCGGTCGCCGCCGTGGTCGGCGTCCTTGGCGGCCATCACGACCTCGGTCGCCTCCTCGCCGATCTTCTTGAGGAAGGCGTCCGGGCCCTTGTGCAGCAGCCGCGCGACGTAGCTCGCCTCGGGATTGCCGCCGCGGGCGGGCTTGCGGCTTTCGATGACGTCGGCCAAGCGGGCCAGCGGGTCGGGGGCGGTCATGGTCGCTACTTGTAGATGCGCGCGGGGTCTTTCAAGACAGGTTCCACCACCTGCCAGGCGCCGTCGCGGTAAAGATGGAAGAAGCAGCTGTGGCGGCCGGTGTGGCACGCGATGGACGGATCATGCCCATGCTGGGTGACCTTGAGGAGCAGCACGTCGCTGTCGCAATCCATGCGGATCTCGTGCACCTGCTGCACGTGGCCGGACGCCTCGCCCTTGAACCACAGCTTGCCGCGCGAGCGGCTGAAATACACCGCGCGCCCGGTCTCGGCGGTCTTCGCGAGCGCCTCGCGGTCCATCCAGGCGAACATGAGCACGTCGCCGGTGGACGCCTCCTGGGCGATCACCGGGACGAGCCCCTGGGCGTCCCATTTCACTTCCGACAGCCAATCCATGGCGGTATTCTCCCCCATACCCGCAGACTCCCCGCCATTCCCGCGGAGGCGGGAATCCAGGGCGTGGAGCCGGGGGCGGATGCCCTGGGTCCCCGCCTGCGCGGGGACGACGGGTCAGAGCCGCACCGGGATGCCCCGTTCTGCCATGCGCTGCTTGGCCTGCGCGACGGTGTACTCACCGTAGTGGAAGATGCTGGCGGCCAGCACCGCGTCGGCTCCGCCCTGCTGCACGCCGTCGGCCAGGTGGTCAAGGTTCCCGACGCCGCCCGAGGCGATCACGGGCACCGGCACGGCGTCGCTGACCGCCCGGGTGAGTTCCAGGTCGAAGCCGGACTTGGTGCCGTCGCGGTCCATGCTGGTGAGCAGGATCTCGCCGGCGCCGCGCTTCGCCATCTCGATGGCCCACGCGACCGCATCCAGCCCGGTGTTGCGCCGTCCGCCGTGGCTGTAGACGTCCCAGCCGGGGCCCCGGGCCGCGGCGTCCTCGCCGGTGCGGCGCTTGGCGTCGATCGCCACCACGATGCACTGCGCGCCGTACTTGGCCGAGGCGGCCGAGATCACGTCAGGATTGGCGATCGCGGCGGAATTGAAGCTGGTCTTGTCGGCGCCGGCGTTGAGGAGGCGCCGCACGTCCTCCACGGTCCGCACGCCGCCGCCCACCGTCAGGGGGATGAACACCTGCGAGGCCACCGCCTCGATGATGTGCAGGATCAGGTCGCGCCCGTCGCTGGTAGCGGTGATGTCCAGGAAGGTGAGTTCGTCCGCGCCCTGCTCGTTGTAGCGCGCGGCAATCTCCACCGGGTCGCCCGCGTCGCGCAGCTCCACGAAGTTGACGCCCTTGACGACCCGTCCGCCGGTGACGTCGAGGCAAGGGATGATGCGCTTGGCGAGCAAGTCAGGAAGTTCCGTTGAGTTCGTCGGCGCGTTCCTGCGCCTTCGTGAAGTCGAGGTCGCCGGAGTAGATCGCGCGGCCGCAAATCACGCCCTCGACGCCCTCGTCCTCCACGGCGCACAGGGCCTCGATGTCCTTGATGGACGACAGGCCGCCCGACGCGATCACGGGGATGCTGAGGGACTGCGCGAGCTTCACCGTGGCCTCCACGTTGATGCCGGTGAGCATGCCGTCGCGCCCGATGTCGGTGTAGATGATCGACTCGACGCCCCAGTCCTCGAACTTGCGGGCGAGGTCGACCACCTCGTGGCCGGTGAGCTTGCTCCAGCCGTCGGTGGCGACCTTGCCGTCCTTGGCGTCGAGGCCCACGATGATGTGGCCGCCGAAGGCGGTGCAGGCGTCCCGCAGGAAGCCGGGATTCTTGACGGCAGCGGTGCCGATGATCACGTAGCGCAGGCCGCCGTCGATGTACTTCTCGATCGTGTCGAGGTCGCGGATGCCGCCACCCAGCTGCACCGGGATGTCGTCGCCGACGGCCTTGAGGATGGAGCGCACCGCCGCGAAGTTCTGCGGCTTGCCGGCGAAGGCGCCATTGAGGTCGACCAGGTGGAGCCGGCGGGCACCGCGCTGCAGCCAGGTCCGCGCCATCGCGGCGGGGTCCTCGCTGAAGGTGGTGGCCTGGTCCATGTCGCCCTGCTTCAGGCGAACGCAGTGGCCGTCTTTCAGGTCGATGGCGGGAATCAGGAGCATGGTGTTGGCAAGCGACTGGAGTCGGGGGAGGGACCGCTTCCTGTGCGGTCAGGGTGTCCAGTGCAGGAAGTTGCGATAGAGGGAGAGCCCCTGGTCGGCGCTTTTCTCGGGGTGGAACTGGGTCGCAAAAATATTATCGCGAGCCACTGCACAGGTAAAGCGAACGCCGTACTCGGATTCCCCAACACTGTGGCGGGGGTCCGACGGCCTGGCATAGAAGCTGTGGACGAAATAGAACCAGCTCTCGTCCGGGATTCCGGCCCACATGGCGTGGGGCCGCGCCTGGTGGACGCGGTTCCAGCCCATTTGCGGCACCTTGTAGCGGCTGCCATCCGGCTGCAGCTGCCCCTCGAGGCGGAAGCGCACCACCTCGCCGTGGATCAGGCCCAGGCCGTCGGTGGGGCCTTCCTCGCTGCGATCCAGCAGCATCTGCATGCCCACGCACACGCCGAACAGCGGCTTGGTGGCGGCGGCTTCCAGCACCGATTCGAGCAGGCCGGACTCGCGCAGCTCGCGCATGCAGTCCGGCATGGCGCCCTGCCCGGGCAGCACCACGCGCTCGGCCGCGCGCACTTCTTCGGGGCGCGAGGTGACGATGGCGCGCACGCCGCTGTCATTCGCGGCGACGTGCAGGACCGCCTGCGACACGGAGCGCAGGTTGCCCATCCCGTAGTCGACGACCGCAACCGTTCGCGTCAAAGCGATCCCTTGGTCGAGGGGATGGTGCCGACGCTGCGGGGATCGAGCTCCAGCGCGGAGCGCAGCGCCCGCGCGAACGCCTTGAACACCGTCTCGCACTGGTGGTGCGCGTTCTCGCCGCGCAGGTTGTCCACGTGCAGCGTCACGAAGGCGTGGTTGCAGAAGCCCTGGAAGAACTCGTGCGTGAGCTGGGTGTCGAAGCTGCCGATCATGCCGCTCTTGAACGGCACGTTCATGATCAGGCCGGGCCGGCCGGAGAAGTCGACCACCACGCGCGACAGCGCCTCGTCGAGCGGCACGTAGGCGTGGCCGTAGCGGCGGATGCCCTTCTTGTCGCCCACGGCCTTGTAGACGGCCTGGCCCAGCGTGATGCCGACGTCCTCCACCGTGTGGTGCCCGTCGATGTGGAGGTCGCCCTTGGCATCGATCTCGAGGTCGATCAGGCCATGGCGGGCGATCTGGTCCAGCATGTGGTCGAAGAAGCCGATGCCGGTGGCGAGCTTCGCCTGGCCCGTGCCATCGAGGTTGACGCGGACGGTGATCTGGGTTTCCGCCGTGTTGCGGGTGACTTCCGAGGTTCTCATAGGGTCGCTTGCAGGGCGGCGAGCATCTGCGTGTTCTCGTCGGGCGTCCCGACGGTCAGGCGCAGGCAGCCGGCCAGCAATGGGTGCATTCTAGAAACGTTCTTGACGAGGACCTTGCGCGCCTTCATGCCCTCGAAGCTGCGCGCCGCATCGGGCACCCGCACCAGGATCATGTTGGCGTCGCTGGGCCAGGCCTTCAGGCCCATGCCCTTCAGGGCCTCCTGCAGGCGCTCGCGCTCCCGCTTCAGCTCCGCGGCCTGGGCGGCGAACACGTCCTCGTGCTCCAGGGCGAACAGGGCGGCTTCGGCGTTCAGCACGCTGATGTTGTACGGCGGGCGCACCTTGTCGACCTCGGCGACCAGCGCCGCCGGCCCCATCATGTAGCCGATGCGCACGCCGGCCAGGCCGAACTTGCTCAGGGTGCGCATCAGGAGCACGTGCTCGTGCCGCGTGATCCGGTCCAGGTAGCTGCGGCTGGAGAACGGCTGGTAGGCCTCGTCGATGACCACGAGCCCCGGCGCCGCCTGGACGATCTTCTCGATCGTCGCGTCGTCCCAGAGGTTGGCCGTCGGGTTGTTCGGGTAGGCGAGGTAGACGATGGCCGGCTGGTGCTTCGCGATCGCGTCGAGCATCGCACGCTCGTCGAGCTCGAAATCCGGCGTGAGGTCCACCCCCACGAACTGCAACCCCTGCAGCTGCGCGCTCATGGCGTACATCACGAAGCCGGGCAGCGGCGCGAGGATGGTGGCGCCGGGCACGTCGCAGGCGAGCGCCAGCAACGCGATCAGTTCGTCGGAGCCGTTGCCCAGCATCAGGCCGAAGCCCGCCGGCAGCCGGGCGTGGCGCGCCAGGGCGCCGTGCAGGTCGGCGATGCGCTCGCCGGGATAGCGGTTCAGCGCCACGGCGGCCAGGCGCTCGCCCAGCTCCCGCTGCAGCGCGGGCGGCAGCCGATGCGGATTCTCCATCGCATCCAGCTTGACCATGCCGCGCGCGTCCTGGATCGCGTACGCGTGCATGGATTGCACGTCCTGCCGGATGCGGGTGGCGATCAGTCGGTCCAGGGTGGCGCTCATGGAAGGCGGGTCCGCAAGGCGGACGGCATGGAAATGGGAAAAGGAAAGGGGGTGCGGCAGCCGGGGCCGCAACCCGATACTACCGCTTGAGCCGCAGCTCCGCCGCGCGGGCATGCGCATGCAGCCCTTCGCCGTAGGCCAATTCGGCCGCGACCACGCCCAGGGACTGCGCGCCCGCCTCGCTCACTTCGATCAGGCTGCTGCGCTTCTGGAAGTCGTAGACCCCGAGCGGGCTGGAGAAGCGCGCGGTCGTGCTGGTGGGCAGCACGTGGTTGGGCCCCGCGCAGTAGTCGCCCAGCGATTCGCTGGTGTACGCGCCCAGGAAGATCGCGCCGGCATGCCGCAGCAGCGGCTCCCAGCGGTGCGGGTCGGCGCTGGCGATTTCCAGGTGCTCGGGGGCGATGCGGTTGCTGATCTCGCAGGCTTCTTCCATGCTGCGGGTGTGGATCAGCGCGCCGCGCCCGTTGAGGGACTTGGCGATGATCTCCGCGCGCGGCAGCTCCGGCAGCAGGCGGTCGATGGCGGCCTGCACGGCCTCGATGTACTTCGCGTCGGGCGACAGCAGGATGCTCTGGGCGAGCTCGTCGTGCTCCGCCTGCGAAAACAGGTCCATCGCCACCCAGTCCGCGGGCGTGCTGCCGTCGGCCAGCACCAGGATCTCGCTCGGTCCGGCGATCATGTCGATGCCGACCTGGCCGAAGACGCGCCGCTTGGCGCTGGCGACGTAGGCGTTGCCGGGGCCGGTGATCTTGTCGACGCGCGGCACGGTCGCCGTGCCGTAGGCCAGCGCGGCCACGGCCTGCGCGCCGCCGATGGTGAAGGCGCGCGTGACGCCGGCCACGTGCGCGGCGGCCAGCACCAGCGGGTTCTTCTCGCCGCGCGGGGTGGGCACCACCATGATGATCTCGCCGACGCCGGCCACGTGCGCGGGAATCGCGTTCATCAGCACCGACGACGGATAGGCCGCCTTGCCGCCCGGCACGTAGATGCCCACGCGGTCGAGCGGCGTGACTTTCTGGCCCAGGAGGGTGCCGTCGGCCTCGCGGTAGCTCCAGCTCTCGCCGGACGCCTTGCGCTGCGCCACGTGGTAGCTGCGCACGCGCTGGGCGGCGGACTCCAGGGCCTCGCGCTGCTTCGAGGGCAGGCTGTCGAAGGCGGCCTTGAGCTCCGCGGGCTTCAACTCCAGTTCGCCCATGGACGCCGCTTGCATGTCGAAGCGCCGGGTGTACTCCAGCACCGCGGCGTCGCCGCGCGCCTGCACGTCGGCCAGGATGCCCTCGACCGCCTGCTCCACCGCCTTGTCCGTGTCCGCCGACCAATGCAGCCGCGCCGCCAGGGCGGCATCGAAGCCGCTCTCGGTGGTCGCGAGGCGCAGGGGTCGGGCAGTGAAGGTCATTGGGATCGCGCGGTGACGGTCCGCTGGAAAACGTCGATGAGGTGGCGGATGGGTTCCTGCTTGAGCTTGAGCGCGGCCTGGTTGACTACCAGCCGCGAGCTGATGTCCATGATGCGCTCCACTTCCACCAGGTTGTTCGCCTTCAGCGTGCCGCCGGTGGACACCAGGTCCACGATGGCGTCGGCCAGGCCGGTGAGGGGCGCAAGTTCCATGCTGCCGTACAGCTTGATCAGGTCCACGTGCACGCCCTTGGCCGCGAAGAACTCGCGCGCGATGCCCACGTACTTGGTGGCCACCTTCAGGCGCGCGCCCTGCCGCACGGCCGACGCGTAGTCGAAATCCGAGCGCACGGCCACGCTCACGCGGCACTTCGCGATCTGCAGGTCGAGCGGCTGGTACAGGCCCTGGCCGCCGTGCTCGATGAGGGTGTCCAGCCCGGTCACGCCGAGGTCCGCCCCGCCGTACTGCACGTAGGTGGGCACGTCGCTGGCGCGCACCAGCACCACCTGGAGGTCCGGGTTGCTGGTCGGCAGGATCAGCTTGCGCGACTTCTCGGGGTCTTCCAGCACGGAAATCCCCGCGGCCGCCAGCAGCGGCAGGGTCTCCTCGAAGATGCGCCCTTTCGACAGGGCCAGCGTGATGGCGGGTCGTCCCGCAGAACTCATTTCACTCTTTCGATTTCCGCTCCGAGCTGCCGCAATTTGGCTTCCATTTGCTCGTAGCCACGGTCGAGATGGTAAATCCGGTCGACCAGGGTCTCGCCATCGGCCACCAGGCCGGCGATCACCAGGCTGGCGGAGGCGCGCAGGTCGGTGGCCATCACCGTGGCGCCGGAGAGGCGCTCGACGCCGTGCGTGAGCGCCACCTTGCCGTCCACCGTGATGCGCGCGCCCATGCGCATCAGCTCGCTGACGTGCATGAAGCGGTTCTCGAAGATGGTCTCGGTGATCTTGGCGTCGCCCTCGGCGATGCAGTTGAGCGCCATGAACTGCGCCTGCATGTCGGTGGGGAAGCCGGGGTATTCGGTGGTCTTGAAGCTCTGGGCTTCCATGCGCCCTTCGGCGCGCACGCGGATGCCGCCATCGACGGCTTCCACGGAAGCTCCAGCCGAGCGCAGCAGGTCGATCACGGCGTCGAGGTGGTCGGTGCGTCCGTCCTTCAGGAGCACGTCGCCGCCGGTGGCAGCGACGGCGCACAGGAAGGTGCCGCATTCGATGCGGTCGGCGACCACGCTGTGGGTGGCGCCATGCAGCTTCTCGACGCCCTCGATGCGGATGCGGTTGGTGCCGTGCCCTTCCACCTTGGCGCCCATGGCGATCAGCATGTCGCCCAGGTCGGTGATCTCGGGCTCCATCGCCGGGTTCTCGAGGATGGTCTCGCCCTCCGCCAGCGCCGCGGCCATCATGAAGTTCTCGGTGCCCGTCACCGTGATCATGTCGGTGCGGATGTGCGCGCCCTTCAGGCGCGTCCAGCCCTTGGGGAGCTTGGCGATCATGTAGCCGTGCTCGATCACGATCTCGGCGCCCATCTTCTGCAGGCCCTTGATGTGCTGGTCCACGGGCCGCGCGCCGATCGCGCAGCCGCCCGGCAGCGACACCGTCGCCTCGCCGAAGCGCGCCAGCAGCGGCCCCAGCGCCAGCACCGCCGCGCGCATGGTCTTCACCATCTCGTAGGGCGCTTCGGGGAAGTGCAGCTGGCTGGAATCGATGACGACAGTGCCGTCGGGGCTGAACTCCGCCGTCGAGCCCATGTTGCGGATGAGCTTGAGCATCGTCGCCACGTCCTGCAGGCGAGGGATGTTGCGCAGCGTGACCGGTTCGGCCGAGAGCAGCGCCGCGCACAGCTCGGGCAGCGCCGCGTTCTTCGCGCCGGAAATGCGGATCTCGCCACGCAGCGGCCGGCCGCCGCGAATCAAGAGCTTGTCCATGGGCCTCAGTGTGGAAGTGCCGCCCATTCTTCGGGCGTGAATGTCTTCATCGACAAGGCGTGTACCTCGTCGTTATGCATTCTCGCACCCAGCGTGCGGTACACGCGCTGGTGCCGCTGGATCGCACGCAAACCGGCGAACTCGGCTGACACGATCACCGCCTGCCAGTGGCGGCCGTCACCCTCCACCTCGATGTGGTCGCAGGGCAGCCCGGAGGCGATGAGGGAGCGCAGTTCGTCGGCGGTCATGGAAAGGGAGCTTACCCGCGGATCTTGTAACCGATGCGCAGCAGGTGCACGGCGATGCCGCTCACCACCAGCATGGCACTGCCCACGATCGCGAGGCTCATCCACGGCGAGACGTCGCTGACGCCGAAGAAGCCGTAGCGGAAACCGTCGATCATGTAGAAGAACGGGTTGAGGTGGCTGACGCGCTGCCAGAACGCCGGCAGCGAATGGATCGAATAGAACACGCCGGACAGGAAGGTCATCGGCATGATCACGAAATTCTGGAAGGCCGCCATCTGGTCGAACTTCTCGGCCCACAGGCCGGCGATCAGCCCCAGCGCGCCCAGCATGCCCGCGCCGAGCACGGCGAACACCAGGATCCACAGCGGCGCCGCGAACGAGACCTGCGTGAACAGGGCCGTCACGATGAAGACGCCCAGCCCCACGCACAGCCCGCGTGCCACGGAGGACCCGACGTAGGCGATGAACCAGCTCCAGTGCGACAGCGGCGTGAGCAGCACGAACACCAGGCTGCCCATGATCTTGCTCTGGATCAGCGACGAGGAGCTGTTGGCGAAGGCGTTCTGCAGCACGCTCATCATCACCAGGCCCGGCACCAGGAAGGCCGTGTAGCTGATGGTGTCGTAGACCTTCACGTGGTCCGCCAGCACGTGGCCGAAGATCAGCAGGTACAGCAGCGCGGTGAGCACGGGCGCGGCGACGGTCTGGAAGCTCACCTTCCAGAAGCGCAGCACTTCCTTGTACAGGAGCGTTTGCCAGCCGGTCATGCGGCAACCTCCCGCCCGCCGGCCGCCATCACGTCGATGAACACGTCCTCGAGGTCGGCCTTGCGGATCTCGACGTCCTCCACCCGCAGCCCCGCCTGCCGGATCACGGCCAGGTGCTGCTCGATCTCGTGCGCGTCGTGCGCGGGCAGCTGCACGATGCGGCCGGTGACGCGCGCCTTGCCCTCGAATTCGCGCGGCAGGTCACCATCGAGCTTGAAGCGCAGCACGTTGCTCGAAGCGGCCTTCAGCAGCTCGCTCGTGCGCTCCAGCGCGACCACGCGCCCCGCCTTCAGCATGGCGATGCGGCTGCAAAGCGCCTCCGCTTCTTCCAGGTAGTGGGTGGTGAGCAGCACCGAATGTCCCTGCCGGTTCAGCCGGGCGATGAACTGCCACAGGGTCTGGCGCAGTTCCACGTCCACCCCCGCGGTGGGCTCGTCCAGAACGATCACCGGCGGCCGGTGCACCAGCGCCTGCGCCACCAGCACGCGGCGCTTCATGCCGCCCGAAAGCTGGCGCATGTTCGACTGCGCCTTGTCGGCCAGGCCCAGGTTCTCCAGCAGTTCGTCGATCCAGGCGTCGTTGTTCTTCACGCCGAAATAGCCGGACTGGATGCGCAGCGCTTCCCGCACCGAGAAGAAGGGATCGAACACCAGTTCCTGCGGCACCACGCCGAGCTGGCGGCGCGCCTGCGCATAGTCCTTCTGCACGTCGTGCCCGTGCACCAGCACGCGGCCCGAGCTCGCGCGCACCAGTCCGGCCAGCACGCTGATGAGGGTGGTCTTGCCCGCGCCGTTGGGGCCGAGGAGCCCGAAGAACTCCCCTTCCTCGATGTCGAAGGTGACCCCGTCGAGGGCCTGGAACTGGCCGCGGGGCGTGCTGTAGGTCTTGGAGACGGACTGGAAGGAGATGGCAGGCATGGGGAGCCCGCCATTTTACGGGGGCACCCCCGGCCGGGCCGGCCGGGCCCCGGGAAGACCTACGCCGCGGCGGGAAGCAGGTCGGCCACGCCATAGAGCGTGGCCAGCTCCCGCAGGCGCGCCGGCAACTGGCTGACCGCGAAAGTCTTGCCCAGGGCCAGCGCCTCGCGCCGGCACTCCAGCAGCACGGCGAGCGCGGAACTGTCGAAGCGATCCAGCGCGGAAGCATCGGCCACGGCCTGCGTGCCGGCCTCCGAGCGCAGCGCCTGCGCCAGCATGCGGCAGCAGGCCGGCGCCTCGGCGTGCGTGAGCTGCTGCGGGAGTACCAGCACCGCGCTCAGCCCTTGCGCACGCCATTGCCGTTGCCGGCGTTGGTCTTGTTGCGCTCGGCCAGGCTCGCGATCAGTCCGTCGATGCCCTTGGCGTTGACTTCCTGCGCGAACTGGCTGCGGTAGGTTTCCACCAGCCACACGCCCAGCACGTTCAGGTTGTAGATCTTCCAGCCGCTGTCGGCCTTCTCCATCCGGTATTCGAGCTGGATCGGGTCCCCGCGGCCGCGGATCTCGCTGCGCACCACCACGTCGGTGTCGGTGGGCGCGGCGCGCAGCGGCTTCATCTGCACCTGCTCGTTCGACACCTGCGACAGCGCGCCGGAATAGGTGCGCACCAGCAGCGTCTTGAATTCCTGCTGCAAGCGCTGGCGCTGCTCCGGCGTGGCCTGGCGCCAGGCCGGGCCCACTGCGGAGGCCGTCATGCGCTGGAAGTTCACGTTGGGCATGACCTTGCGGTCCACCAGGGCCATCACCTTGTCGATGTCGCCCGCCTGGATGGCCGCATCGCTGCGGATCTCGGCCAGCACCTCGTCGGACAGGCGCTTGATCATCGCGTCCGGGGCTTCCTGGGCATGCGCCAGCGGCATCACGCCGGCCATGAGGGTGGAGGCCAACACGGCGGCAGCCAGTTGAACCAGGTTACGTCTCTTCATCTGCATCCTTTGTGCCGGGCCGGGCCCGGATTCCTCTCGATTGGAACCCAACGGCGCCGCCGGGTTCGGCCGTGGCGCGGAATGCGCGCAACAGCATGCAACCAGTCATCGGCCGGGGGCGGGCGCGGGTTGTCCGGCCGGCGCGGCCGGTGCCGGCGGCAGGTCGAGGTCGTACCGCACGTCGTCCGGAAGCGGCGGCGGGACTTCGCTGCTCTCCGGGGCTTGCCTGACTTCGGCGCGGCGCCGCTGGAGGTAGGCATCACGCGTGAAGGAATACCGGTCCAGCGCCGCTTCTTCCAGCACGTTGCTCACGCGCAGGAGGTTGGAACGCTTGTCGACGACGCGCAGGGTGTACAGCGCGGTGCGGGTGCCGGTGGGGTCGATCTGGCGCACGAGGTCGAAGCGGCCGTCCACGGGCATCGCCACCGCATCGCGCAGCGTCGAGGGCCCGAACAGCGGTAGCACCACGTAAGGGCCCGCAGGCACGCCCCAGCGGCCCAGGGTCTGGCCGAAGTCCTCGCGGTGGCGCTCGATGTTGAGGTCGCTGGCCACGTCGAAGATGCCGAACACGCCGAACATCGTGTTGACGTGGAAGCGCGCGAAGTTCTCCTCCGCCTCCTGCAGCCGGAACTGCAGCAGCGAATTGACGGCGGACCAGGCATCGGAGAGGTTGCCGAAGAAGTTGGCCACGCCGGTGCGCACCAGCGGCGGCACCTTCTCGCGGTACCAGGTCGCGGAGGGCTTGAGCACCACGCGGTCGACGTCGTCGTTGAACTCCGTCACCTGCCGGTTGAACGGCTCCCACGGATCGCGCGGGTTGCGCGCGGTCTGCGTGGTGGCGCACCCCTGCAGCGCTGCCAGCGACAGCGCCAGCAGCGTTGCGGCGACCGCACGCGGCGCCTTCGGCATGGCAAATTTCATTTCTTCTGCGCCCCGGCAGCCGGGCCTTCCGCTGCCTTGTTGTAAAGGAACTGGCCGATCAGGTTCTCGAGCACCACCGCGGATTGCGTGCTGGTGATCGTATCCCCGGGCGCGAGGGATTTGTCGTCAGCGCCGGCCTCGACTCCGATGTACTGCTCGCCCAGCAGCCCGCTCGTCAGGATCTTGAGGGAGCTGTCCTTGGGGAACTGGTAACGGTTTTCCATCTCGAGCGTGACATGTGCCCGGAATGATTTGTCGTCGAACGTGATGGATTCCACGCGGCCCACCACGACGCCGGAGCTCTTCACGGCCGCGCGGGGCTTCAGCCCGCCGATGTTGTCGAACTTGGCGGCCACCTGGTAGGTGGGCTGGAAGCTCAGCGTCAGCAGGTTCGCGGCCTGCAGCGCGAGGAACACCAGCGCCGCGCCACCGATGAGGACGAAGAGGCCCACCCAGACGTCGTTCTTGTTTCGCTCCATGACTACTCTTTCCCTTAGATGCTGAACATCATCGCGGTGAGGACGAAGTCCAGGCCGAGCACCGCCAGCGAAGCCATCACGACCGTGCGCGTGGTGGCGCGCGAGACGCCCTCGGGCGTCGGCTTCGCCTCGAAGCCCTGCAGCACCGCGATGAAGGTGACGGCCACGCCGAACACCAGGCTCTTGACGAATCCGTTGCCCACGTCCTGGAAGACGTCGACGCCGCCCTGCATCTGGCTCCAGAAAGCGCCGGGGTCCACGCCGATCATCATCACGCCGACGACCCAGCCGCCGAGGATGCCCACGGCGCTGAACACCGAGGCGAGCAGCGGCATCACGATCACGCCGGCCCAGAACCGCGGGGCCAGGATACGCTGCACGGGATCGACCGCCATCATCTCCATGGCAGAGAGCTGCTCGCCCGCCTTCATCAGGCCGATCTCGGCCGTCAGCGAGGTACCGGCGCGGCCCGCGAAGAGCAGCGCGGTGACGACCGGCCCCAGCTCGCGCACCAGGCTGAGCGCCACCATCAGGCCCAGCGCCTCCGACGATCCGTAGCGCTGGAGGATGTAGTAGCCCTGGAGCGCCAGCACGAAGCCGACGAACAGGCCCGACACGCCGATGATGGCGAGCGAGTAGTTGCCCAGGAAATGGATCTGGTCACGCAGAAGCCGGCCCCGGGCGAAAGTGGGAGCCAGCAGCGCGAGCAGGCGCACGAGCAGCCGCGCCGCGTGCCCGATGTCGCCCAGGCCGGAGCGCACCGCGAAGCCGACGTCGGCCGGTTTCCACCAGCTCATTGCAGGCCTCCGCTGAAGTCCTCGGCCACGCTCGGGCCGGGATAGTGGAAATGCACCGGGCCTTCCGGCAGCGCGTGCACGAATTGGTGCACCAGCGGATCGGTGGAGTGGCGCACCTGCTCGGGCGTGCCCTGCTCGGCGATGCGCCCGTTGGCCAGGATGATCACGTGGTCGGCGATGCGGAAGGTTTCTTCGAGGTCGTGCGACACCACGATGCTGGTGATGCCCAGCGTGTCGTTCAGGCGCCGGATCAATTGCGCGGCGGTGCCGAGCGAAATCGGGTCCAGGCCGGCGAACGGCTCGTCGTACATGATCAGGTCGGGGTCGAGCGCGATGGCGCGGGCCAGGGCGACGCGGCGCGCCATGCCGCCGGACACCTGGCTGGGCATCAGGTCGCGCGCACCACGCAAGCCCACGGCGTTGAGCTTCATCAGCACGATGTCGCGAACCAGGTTCTCGGGCAGGCCGGAGTGCTCGCGCAGCGGGAAGGCCACGTTGTCGAACACCGAGAGGTCCGTGAACAGCGCGCCGAACTGGAACAGCATGCCCATGCGCCGGCGGATCCCGTAGAGCCCCTCGCGATCGAGCGCGGGGATGCTTTCGCCGTCGAACAGCAGTTCGCCGGACTGCGGCTTCACCTGCCCGCCTATCAGGCGCAGCACGGTGGTCTTGCCGCCGCCCGAGGCGCCCATGAGCGCCGTCACCTTGCCGCGAGGCACGGTGAACGTGAGGTCATCGAGGATGCGCCGCTGGTCGTAGCCGAAGCTCAGGTTGCGGCATTCGACCAGCGCGCTGGTGTCCGGGTCCGTCATCCGGGGGTCAGGCCGGCATCGCTGCCGGCGGGAAGCCAAAGGAAAGGATGATAGGTCCTTTGCTGCAGAGCAGCGCTCCCCCGGATGGCTGGCCGCGCGAACCTGTGGCTTTATCGCGGCAGGTCCGAGAAACCCATCAGGAATTCATCGACGGCGCGCGCGGCCTGGCGGCCCTCGCGGATCGCCCACACGACCAGGGACTGGCCACGGCGGATGTCGCCGGCGGCGAACACCTTCGGCACGCTGGTGGCGTAGCCGCCGTGGAAGTCCGTGGTCGCCTTCGCGTTGCCGCGCGCATCCTTCTCGACGCCGAAGCCTTCCAGGATGGTCTGCACCGGGCTCACGAAGCCCATGGCGAGCAGCACGAGGTCGGCCTTGTACTCTTTTTCGGTACCCGGGATTTCCACGAACTTGCCGTCCTTGAACTCCACGTGCACGGTCTTCAGGCCGGTGACCTTGCCCTTCTCGCCGATGAATTCCTTGGTGGCGATGGCGAACTCGCGCTTCACGCCTTCCTCGTGCGAGGAGCTGGTGCGCAGCTTGTAGGGCCAGTACGGCCACACCAGCGGCTTGTTCTCTTCCTCGGGCGGCTGCGGCATCAGCTCGAACTGGATGACGCTCTTTGCGCCGTGCCGGTTGCTGGTGCCGACGCAGTCGCTGCCGGTATCGCCGCCGCCGATCACGATCACATGCTTGCCGTCGGCGCGGATCTGGCCCTTCAGCTTGTCGCCGGCGTTCAGCTTGTTCTGCTGCGGCAGGAATTCCATTGCGAAGTGCACGCCGTCGAGGTCGCGGCCCGGCACCGGCAGGTCGCGCGATTGCTCGGCGCCGCCCGTGAGCACCACGGCATCGAAGTCCTCCTGCAGCTGCTGCGCGGAGATCGTCTCCTTCGCCCAGTTGGTGACCTTGGAGTCCTTGGGCAGCTCACCGACCATGACGCCGGTGCGGATGGTCACGCCCTCGGCCTTCATCTGCTCGACACGGCGGTCGATGTGGTGCTTCTCCATCTTGAAGTCGGGGATGCCGTAGCGCAGCAGCCCGCCCACGCGGTCGTTCTTCTCGAACAGGGTCACGTCGTGGCCGGCGCGCGCGAGTTGCTGCGCCGCCGCCATGCCCGCCGGTCCGGAGCCGACCACCGCCACCTTCTTGCCGGTCCTGATGCGCGCGGCGCGCGGCTGCACCCAGCCGTGCTCCCAGGCGCGGTCGATGATCGCGTGCTCGATCGACTTGATGCCGACCGGATCATCGTTGTAGTTCAGCGTGCACGCCGCCTCGCAGGGTGCGGGGCAGATGCGGCCGGTGAACTCCGGGAAGTTGTTGGTGGAGTCCAGCACCGTCCAGGCGTTCTTCCAGTCCTGCTGGTACACCAGGTCGTTGAAGTCCGGAATGATGTTGTTGACCGGGCAGCCGGAGTTGCAGAAGGGCGTGCCGCAGTCCATGCAGCGCGCCGCTTGCACCTTCGCCTGCTTGTCATCGAGGCCGACGACGAATTCCTTGTAGTGCTTCAGGCGTTCGGGCACGGGCTTGTAGCCCTCCTCGACGCGCTCGAACTCCATGAAGCCGGTGACCTTGCCCATCTTCGTTTTCTCCGT
>SEAY01000026.1 GCA_004144865.1 Comamonadaceae bacterium | reverse complement strand
AGCGACACCTCGGCGTCGTAGAAGCCGGGGTCGATGCGGAACTTGGTCTTCTCGTGCCAGTTCAGGTCGAAGATGCCGCCGATGGGCCAGCCGTAGCCGTCGACCACGCCGCGCTCGAGCGCGGTGTAGACCTCGCCGGGCGGCGTGGTGATCACGTTGGCGTTGAGCGCCTGGAAGAAGTCGCGGTACACCGGCGTGATGCGGATCTTCTGGCCCGAGAGGTCCGGCTTGTCCACCTTCTTGTTGGTGTAGATGTGGAAGGGCTGGTTCTCCACCATGCGGGCCAGGTACTGCATGTTGGCCTTCTCGTTCCACACCTTGTTGATGGCGTCGAAGGCACCGTTCCTGCGCTGCTCCGCCACCGGGATCTGCGTGAGCTTGAGGAAGTCCGCCTCGGGCATCACGTTGGTGTAGAAGGCGCCGGTGTTCAGCGCCATGTCCACGACGCCCGTCTTCACGGCATTGCCCGCTTCGAAGGTGGGGATCGCCTTCGGCCCGCCGATGAAGTTGATCTGCAGCACGCCCTTGCCCTCGGCGTTGAACTTCTGGATCCACGGCTGCAGGCGCTGCACGTAGATGCCGTTCTCCGCGAAGGCGCTGACCATGCGCAGGGTGGTTTCCTGCGCGGCGGCGCCCGCCGCGAAGCCTGCCGCCAGCAGCAGTGCGGCGGCCTTGTGCACGATGGAAGGCTTCATCAGCTGTTCTCCTTGTGGTTGGGTTCGAACATAAGCGGTGCGGTGGTCGCGGTCAATTCAGGCAGACGCGAGCATGCGGTCCAGCGCGTGGCCGCTGTCGTCGGCCAGCGCGGCCGCGGCAAGCTCGCCGAGGCGCCGGGCGCCGGCGGGATCGGACTCCAGCCGCGGCACCACCTCCAGCAGGCGCTGGAAGTTGCGCCATCCGCGCGCATGCGTGTCGCCGTAGCCCTTGACCAGGCGCTGGGCACGGGCCAGTTCGAGGGCCAGCGCGGGATGCGTGGCGGCAAGCCGGCGAATTTCGGCCAGCCATTGGCCGATGCGTTCCTGCTCCTGCACGGAGCGCAGCGAGCGCGGGCGCAGCGGCCGCAGGGCGGCGATGGCGTACAGCAACAGGTAGCCGCGCAAGGTGCTGGTACGCACGACGCGGCCTTCGCGCGTGAAGCGCCCGACGAGGCTGCGGGCCCAGCCGGGAGCCAGGAGCCAGCGGCCCATGCGCGCGGGGAGGATGTCGGCGATCTCTTCGAGGCGCGGGTGCATGAACTCGTTGACCAGCAGCAGCTGCGACTCCGAAGCCCGCACTTCGCCCGCGACCCGGTCGAATCGCGAGCGGCGCGTCTTGAGGTCCGCCACGCGGACGGCGTCCTCGTAGGTCATCCACAGCGCCAGGTGCCGCGCGGTTTCCCCCAGCAGCTCCGCACCGTGCGCGCGCAGCGGCAGCAGGCGATCGAGGTAGGCGGCCGCATAGGCTTCGTCCTGGTAGTCCGCCAGGCGCAGCACCGCGTGGCGCAGCACGTCGTGCGCGGCGGCCGGGAACTCCGCCGCGATGCGCGCCGCCAGCGGCGCCAGCCGGGGGCCGAGCACCGGCCCGGCGACGGTGACGGCTTCCACCGGCGCTGGTGCGATCGCAGCCTCGAAGCCGGCCGCGAAGGCCTGCAGGCTCGCCTGCACGCCCACTCCCGCGCGGCGGATCGCCTCCTCGCACTGGACGCGCGAGAACGGCAGAGCGCCGGATGCTGCCAGCGCGCCGAAGAGCGCCGGCGCGATCGGGCCGCGTGCCTCCTCCGCGATCGCGGCGAAATCCGCACCGACGAAGCGGGCCGCGGCGGCCCGGGAGCCTTCGAGCAGCTTGTCGGCATCGACCCGGCCATCGCCCATCGCGGTGCGCTCGGTCATCGAATAGACGCGATGGGTCGAAACGATGAAGGTCGTTCGATCGCTCGTGACCAGGCCGCGCTGCAGCGCGCGCCCGGCCTCCATCAGCTCGGAGGCGATCACCACGTCCAGCTCGCCGGGCACGGGCGCCAGCGCCAGCACGGGACGCGCCCCTTCCGCCGCCGCCGCGCGCGGGAAGAGCTCGAGGTAGTAAAGCGTGGCGCCAGTGCGCTGGGCCACGCCAGGCACGGAGGTCGCCTGCGCGAAGTAGCCGTGGTGCTCGCCGAGGTCCACGAGCCAGTCCGCCAGCACGCCGCCGCCCTCCCCGCCCATGGCGAGCAGTGCGATGGTGATTGCGCGCGGGGTGGAGGGTGTCATGGTCATGCCGCCAGTCCCGCGAGCCGCCGCTCGATGCGGCCCTGCAACCAGCCAATGACGGCGCCGCGCACGCGCTGCTTGAAGCGGTCCCAGCGGGTCGGGTTGCTGATGATCTCAGCCCGGTAGAACGAGGGGCACAGCACTGCCGCGTGCGCCGCTTCCCCGCAGAGGCCACAGCCCACGCAGCTATCCAGCACGGTCGCCACGGGATCGCGGCGCAGCGGATCGGGATTGGGCTTGATGGTGAGCGAGGGGCAGCCGGAGAGGCGGATGCAGGAATGGTCGCCGGTGCAGGTGTCCGGATCGACGCCGAAGCGCTCGCGCACCACGCGCTTGCCCTCCCCGATCGCCTTGCGCACCAGCGGCTTCACGCGGCGCTGCTTGTTCAGCATGCACTCGCTGGAGGCCACGATCACCTTCGGCCCCTTCTCGGGGGTGGTGAGCGCCTCGCGCAGCGTGTTGCGCATGCGCTCGAGGCTGTAGGTGTTGTCCACCGTGCGCACCCATTCGACGCCGACGCCACGCACGGCCTTCTCGATGGGATGGCGGGTGGAACGGATGGCGTTGCCCGCCTGCGAGGACAGCACGTCCTGGCCGCCCGTGGCCGCGGAATAGCCGTTGTCGATGACGACCAGCACGTTGTCGGTGCGGTTGAAGACCGCGTTGCCCACGCCGCTGGTGAGGCCGTTGTGCCAGAACCCGCCATCGCCCATGATCGAGAGCGTGCGCTTGCCGGTTTCCTCGGTGTTGAAGGCCGCCGCGCCCGCCCAGCCGAGGCCGTAACCCATCGTCGTCGCGCCTATGTTGAAGGGCGGCAGGATGGAGAACAGGTGGCAGCCGATGTCGCAGCTCACGTGGTGCGGCCCGAGCTCGCGCTCGATCAGCTTGATGGCCGTGAAGATCGGCCGCTCGGGGCAGCCGGTGCAGAAAGAGGGAGGCCGGCCGTGCACCTGGCTGGCGGCGTCCTGGATGGCGATCGTCTTCGGCCCGGCTGCGGGCAACAGCGGCCGCGCGGCGGCGGGCAACTCGCGGCCGGCCAGCAGCGCGGGCGCGCACGCTTCGACGAAACGCGCGATGCCCTTGACCAGTACGCCTCCGGTGTACTCGCCGGCCATCGGCAGGAAGTCCTTGCCGTGCACCCGGGTCTGCACGTCGGCGCGCCGCAGCATGGCGTGCACCGCCTGCTCGATGAAGTCCGGCTGGCCTTCCTCCACGATGAGGATGGATCGCTTGCCGGCGCAGAAGCGCGTGAACTCGGCGTCCACCAGCGGGTAGGTGACGTTGAGCACGTAGAGCGGCACGCGCGAATGGCCGAAGGCGTCCGCCAGGCCCAGCAGTTCCAGCGCGCGCAGCACGCCGTTGTAGAGCCCGCCCTGCAGCACGATGCCGAAGTCCTGCGCGCCCTCGGAGAAGAACTCGTTGAGCCCACGCTCCTGGATGAAGCGCACCGCCGCCGGCCAGCGCTCCGTCACCTTCTCCTGCTCGTGCAGGTAGGTCGAGGGCGGCAGCGCGATCCGGTCGACGGCTCGACGCGGATGCTCCATCGCGTCCTTCAGCGTGAAGTCCCCGCGCCGGTTGTCCTGCGCCACGAAGCTGCCGTGCACGTGGCAGGCGCGGATGCGCAGTTCCAGCATCACCGGCGTGCGGCTCGCTTCGGACAGCTCGAAACCCTGCTGCACCGCCTGCACGATGCTGGGCAGGTTGGGCCGCGGATCCAGCAGCCACACCTGCGACTTCATCGCGAAGGCGTGCGAGCGCTCCTGCATGATGCTGGAGCCCTCGCCGTAGTCCTCGCCGACGATGATCAGCGCGCCGCCCGTGACACCGCCCGAGGCGAGGTTGGCGATGGCGTCCGACGCCACGTTGGTGCCGACCGTGGACTTGAAGGTCACCGCGCCACGCAGCGGATAGTTCACCGACGCGGCGAGCGTGGCCGCGGCCGTCGCCTCGGACGCGCTGTGCTCGAAGCGGACCCCCAGCTCGCGCAGGATGTCGTTGGCATCCGTGAGCACGTCCATCAGGTGCGAGATGGGCGCGCCCTGGTAGCCGGCGACGTAGGAAACGCCGGACTGCAGCAGCGCCTTGGTGACGGCCAGGATGCCCTCGCCATGGAACTCCTCGCCGGCGCCCAGGCGCAGCTTTTCGACTTCGGCGGTGAACGATCTTTCGGCCATGCGGATGCTCGTGTGGCGCGAATCTAGCCAGCCGGGCCCCATTTGGCGAATGGGTTGTGCGGATGATCTACATTCACGGCATCCATGATCAGGGTGGACCCGCAGACCCCATGAACTTCCGCCAGCTCGACCTGAACCTGCTGCGCGTGCTCGCAGCGATCCACCGCTCCGGCTCGGTGACGGCGGCCGGCCGCGAGCTCGCGCTGTCGCAATCCGCCACCAGCAATGCGCTGGCGCGCCTGCGCAGCTTCTTCGGCGACGACCTGTTCGTGCGCTCCCCCGGCGGCCTGCGCCGCACCCACCTGTGCGAGCAGCTCGCGCCGGCCGTCATCGCGCACCTGCAATCGCTGGAGTCGCTGGTGAGCGGCATCGAGAACTTCGACCCCGCGCGCAGCGACACCACCTGGCGGCTGTCGCTGTCGGACCTGGGCGAGATGCTGTTCCTGCCGCCGCTGAGCGCCGCGCTGCGCCAGCGGGCGCCGCACACGCGCGTGTCGAACATCTCGGTGGCCGCGCCCGCCGTGGCGACGGCACTGGAGACGCGGGAGATCGATTGCGCGATCGGCATCCTGCAGCCGAAGCAGCGCGGCATCCAGGCGGAGCTGCTGTTCCGCGAGCAGTACGTCGCGATCACGGCGCCGGACTGGCGCCCGGCAACCGGCAAGGTGGGCGCTTCGCTATCGCGGGCGCAACTCGGTGCCGCCTCGCTGGTCGTGGCCTCCCCCACCGCCACCTTCCACAGCAGCGTGGAGGAGATGCTGGAATCCCGGCAGCTCGCCGACCGCATCGTGCTGCGCGCCCGCCATTTCGGCGCCCTGCCCGACCTGGTGGCGAACTCGGACCTGCTGGCCATCGTGCCGGCCATGTACGCCGCCAACCGCGCAGGCCTGCGGGCCTGGAAGCTCCCGTTCGCGCCGCACTACGACGTGCGGCTCGTATGGCATGCGATCACAGGGAGGGATCCGGCGCAGCTCTGGCTTCGGGGGCTGCTGCACGAACTGTTCGGGAGGACCCGGCGGACACCCTGAGTGCCTGGGTTGCCTTGCCCTTGCGCCCGCCCCCCGCCGGGCGCATGCTGATGCCGGTCCGGCGCACCTGCGTGCCCGGCAATGCAGCCAAGGAGAAACTCACATGGCGCTCTACTTGACCCAATTCAGCTACACGCCCGAGACCTGGGCACGGCTCGTCCAGAACCCGGAAGACCGGCGTGCCGCAGCCACCCAGTACATCGAAGCCGTCGGCGGGAAGTTGCACGGCTTCTGGTACGCGTTCGGCGAGTACGACGCCTACAACCTGTGGGAAGCCCCGGACAACGTCGCGATGGCAGCCACGGCCCTGGCGATCAATGCGGGCGGCGCCTTGAGCTCCATGCACACCGTCGTGCTGCTGAGCGTCGAGGACACATTGGCGGCACTGAAGAAGGCCGGCGCTATCAAGTACCGGCCGCCCGGAAAGTAGGGCCGCCAACGAAAACGCCACCCGAAGGTGGCGTCTGAATTGGTGGGTGATACATGGATCGAACATGTGACCCCTGCCGTGTGAAGGCAGTGCTCTACCGCTGAGCTAATCACCCGTTTCCCTGTTCGGGAAGCCCGCAATTATGCCACAGGCTGAGTGGGCACCTGACGCCAGACTGTCTTGCCGCCCGAAGCCTTGTCCAACTGCTTGAGGACTTCCTCGTGGGCGGCGGCTTCCTGGTCGTTGGCCAGCAGCACCGGCAGCGTGAACTGGCGCAGGTCCACGCGGGTGAGGATCGCACCCGCCGCGCCCGCATCGGCCTCGTCGATCAGCAGCGCGTCCTGGCCGCGCGTGAGGTTGATGTAGACGTCCGCCAGCAGCTCCGCGTCCAGCAGCGCGCCGTGCAGCGTGCGGCTGGAGTTGTCCACGCCCAGGCGGTCGCACAGCGCATCGAGGCTGTTGCGCTTGCCGGGATACATCTCCTTGGCCATGGCCAGGGTGTCGGTGACCTTGGCCACGTGCCCGGTGAAGCCGCGGCGCCCCAGCAACTCCAGCTCCTTGTTCAGGAAGCCGATGTCGAAGGCGGCGTTGTGGATGATGATCTCGGCGCCCGCCACGTACTCCATCAGCTCGTCGGCGATGGCGGCGAACTTGGGCTTGTCGCGCAGGAATTCGTTGCTGATGCCGTGGACCTTGAGCGCGTCCTCGTGCGAGTCGCGCTCCGGGTTCAGGTACCAGTGCTTGTTGTTGCCGGTGAGCTTGCGGGCCACCAGCTCGACGCAGCCGATCTCGATGATGCGGTCGCCGGCTTCTGCGGACAAACCCGTGGTTTCGGTGTCGAGGACGATCTGGCGCATCGCCGCGATTATGCTTGAGAGCATGTTCGATCTCACCGGCAGGATCGCCCTCGTCACGGGGGGAAACGGCGGCATCGGCCTTGGCATGGCGCGGGGCCTGGGGCAGGCCGGCGCCACCCTCGTCATCGTGGGCCGCAACGAGGAAAAATCCGCGGCGGCGTTGCGCGAACTGCAGTCCGCCGGCATCCGGGCCGAGGCGATCGCCGCCGACGTCACGGACGAAGGGGCGGTGCAGCGCCTGTTCGACGAGGTGCGGGGGCGCCACGGGCGGCTCGACATCCTGGTGAACAACGCCGGCAGCACCGTGCGCAAGCCGCCGCAGGACTTCACGCTGGACGAATGGAAGGCGGTGATGGACGTCAACCTCACCAGCGCCTTCCTGTGCTGCCGTGCCTCGCACCCGCTGATGGTGCAGGCGGGCGGCGGCAAGATCATCAACATCGGATCGATCATGTCGGTGCTGGCGGCACCGTACGCGCCTGCCTACTGCGCGAGCAAGGGCGGGATCGTGCAGTTCACGAAATCGATCGCGCTGGCCTGGGCGAAAGACGGCATCCAGGCGAATGCAGTGCTGCCGGGATGGATCGCGACCGAGCTGACCGACAGCGCACGGGCCCAGGTGCCGGGACTGAATGAACGGGTGCTGGCTCGCACGGCCACCGGGCGATGGGGCCGGCCCGAGGACCTCGCCGGCGTCGCCGTGTTCCTGGCGAGCCGCGCGAGCGACTTCGTCACGGGGACGGCGATCACCGTGGACGGGGGTTACTCGATCTCCTGATCGTCATTCCCGCCTGCGCGGGGACGACGGATCAGTGCGTTTCCTTCGCGTGGTTGATCGAGTACTTCGGGATCTCGACCACCAGGTCCTTCTGCGCGACGATGGCCTGGCAGGACAGCCGCGAGTTCGGCTCCAGGCCCCAGGCGCGGTCCAGCAGGTCTTCCTCGTTCTCGTCCATCTCGTTGAGCGAGTTGAAACCCTCGCGCACCACCACGTGGCAGGTGGTGCAGGCGCAACTCATGTCGCAGGCGTGCTCGATCTGGATGCCGTTGTCCAGCAAGGCCTCGCAGATCGAGGTGCCCGCGGGCGCCTTCACTTCGGCGCCGTTCGGGCAGTACTCGGGATGGGGGAGGATCTTTATGACGGCCATGGCTCAAATCGCCTCGAGGTTCTTTCCTGCGAGGGCTTTGCGGATGCCCTCGTTCATGCGGCGGGCGGCGAAGGATTCGGTGCCCTTCGCCAGCGCCTGCACCGCGGCTTCGACGGCGGCCGCGTCGTCGGTGCGCGCGCTCTCGCGCAGCCGCCCCATGAGCGCTTCGATCGCCGCGCGCTCCTGCGCGTCCAGCAGGGCGCCGTCCGCATCCATCGCGCTCTGGGTGGCCAGCAGCATGCGCTCGGCATCCACCCGAGCTTCCGTGAGCGCGCGCGCCTTCATGTCGGCTTCGGCGGTCGTGAAGCTTTCCCTGAGCATCGTCGCGATCTGCTCGTCGGAGAGGCCGTAGGACGGCTTCACGGCGATCTGCGCTTCCACGCCGCTGCCCTGCTCGCGCGCCGCCACGTTCAGCAATCCGTCGGCGTCCACCGTGAAGGTGACGCGGATGCGCGCGGCGCCCGCCGCCATCGGCGGGATGCCGCGCAGTTCGAAGCGCGCCAGGCTGCGGCAGTCCTGCACCAGGTCGCGCTCGCCCTGCACCACGTGGATCGCCATCGCGGTCTGGCCGTCCTTGAAGGTGGTGAAGTCCTGCGCCTTCGCCGTCGGGATGGTCTCGTTGCGCGGCACGATGCGCTCCACCAGCCCGCCCATGGTCTCGATCCCCAGCGACAGCGGGATCACGTCCAGCAGCAGCAGCTCGCCCTGCGGGTTGTTGCCCGCGAGCTGGTTGGCCTGGACGGCCGCGCCCAACGCCACGACCTCGTCGGGATTCAGGTTGGTCAGCGGTTCGCGGCCGAAGAACTCGCCCACCGCGTGGCGCACCTGCGGCATGCGGGTCGAGCCGCCCACCAGCACGACGCCCTGCACTTCGTCCTTCGCCAGCTTCGCGTCGCGCAGCGCCTTGCGCACGGCGCCCAGCGTGCGGGCGGTGAGTTCGCGCGTCTGCAGCTCGAAATCCGCCCGGGTGACGCGCACCTCGACGGCTCGGCCTCCGACAGTCACCGGCACCGTGACGACGTCCTGGTCGGTCAGGCGTTCCTTCACCTCGCGCGCCAGCATCTTGATGGCCGCCTTCTCGGCCGCCGTCTCCGGCTCCAGCTTCGCCACCTGCAGCATCCAGTCGGCCAGGCAGCGGTCGTAGTCGTCGCCGCCCAGCGCGGAATCGCCGCCGGTGGACACCACCTCGAACACGCCCTGCGACAGGCGCAGGATGGAGATGTCGAACGTGCCGCCGCCGAGGTCGTACACGGCGTACAGGCCCTCGCTGCCGTTGTCCAGGCCGTACGCGATCGCAGCGGCCGTCGGTTCGTTGATCAGCCGCAGCACGTTCAGGCCGGCGAGCTGCGCCGCATCCTTGGTGGCCTGCCGCTGCGCGTCGTCGAAATAGGCCGGCACGGTGATGACGGCGCCGTACAGGTCGCCGTCGAAGGTGTCCTCGGCGCGGAAACGCAGGGTCGCCAGGATCTCGGCGCTCACCTCCACCGGCGACTTGCGGCCTTCGCGCGTGTCCAGCATCAGCATGCCGGGCTCGTCGATGAAGCGGTACGGCAGCTTCTCGCGGCCGGCGATGTCCGCGAGCCCGCGGCCCATGAAGCGCTTGGCGGAAGCGATCGTGTTCTCGGGATCCTCGGACTGCGCGGCGGCGGCCTCGTCGCCGATCTGCCGGCGGCCGTTCTCGAGGTAGCGGACCACGGAAGGAAGGAGCACGCGCCCATCCGCATCGGGCAGGCATTCCGCGACGCCGTTGCGCACGGAAGCGACCAGCGAATGCGTGGTGCCGAGGTCGATGCCGACGGCGATGCGGCGCTGGTGGGGATCCGGCGAGGCGCCGGGTTCGGAGATCTGCAACAGGGACATGGCTGCCCCTATTGTCCCAGCTGCGCCAGCCGCGACTCCACGTCGCCGGCAAAGCGCTCAATGAACATGAGGGCTCTCACCTGCTGCGCCGCGGCCGGTGCATCGCCTTCCAGGTCCAGCAGCTGGCCGATGCGCGCCAGCATCTCCTTGCGGTGCGACAGCACGCGCGCGGAAAGCTCCTCCAGCGCGTCCTCGCCCTCGGCATCGTCGAGCGCCTCGCGCCACTCCATCTGTTCGACCAGGAAGTCGGACGGCATGGCGGTGTTGTTTTCGGCGTCGATGGGCGCGCCCAGCAGCTCGCACAGGTAGATCGCGCGCTTGAGCGGATCCTTCAGGCGCTGGTAAGCCTCGTTGATGCGCACGGACCACTGCAGCGCCGCGCGCTGGGCGGAAGCACCCTGCGCGGCGAAGCGATCCGGATGGGCCTCCCGCTGCAGTTCCTTCCAGCGCTGGTCGATGGCCGCGCGGTCCTGGGCGAACCGCTGCGGCAGGCCGAACAGTTCGAAATCGCTGTAGTGCAGGTTCACCGTCGTCAGACGCGGAAACTCTCTCCGCAGCCGCAGCGGTCGCGCTCGTTCGGGTTGTTGAACCGGAAGCCCTCGTTCAGGCCCTCGCGCACGAAATCCAGTTCGGTCCCGTCGATGTACGCCAGGCTCTTCGGGTCCACCAGCAGCTTCACGCCGTGGTTCTCGAAGACGACGTCCTCGGGCGCGACATCGTCCACGTATTCCAGCTTGTAGGCCAGGCCCGAGCAGCCGGTGGTCTTCACGCCGAGGCGCACGCCCACGCCCTTGCCGCGCTTGGCAAGGTAGCGGGTCACGTGCCGCGCCGCGGCCTGGGTCAAACTCACTGCCATGGCTGTCAGTTCGCGTGCTTTTTCTTGTAGTCGGCCACGGCCGCCTTGATGGCGTCCTCGGCGAGGATGGAGCAGTGGATCTTCACCGGCGGCAGCGCCAGTTCCTCGGCGATCTGCGCGTTCTTGATCGACGCGGCCTGGTCCAGCGTCTTGCCCTTGACCCACTCGGTCACGAGCGAGCTGGAGGCGATGGCGGAGCCGCAGCCGTAGGTCTTGAAGCGCGCATCCTCGATGACGCCGGTGGAGGGGTTCACCTTGATCTGCAGCTTCATCACGTCGCCGCAGGCAGGCGCGCCCACCATGCCGGTGCCGACGCTCTCGTCGCCCTTCTCGAAGGAGCCGACGTTGCGCGGGTTCTCGTAGTGTTCGACGACTTTTTGCGAATAGGCCATTTCGGTACTCCTGATATCTCGTCTCTTAGTGAGCGGTCCACTGGATCGTGGCCAGGTCGATGCCGTCCTGGTACATCTCCCACAGCGGGCTCAGCTCGCGCAGCTTGGCGACGTTCTGCTTGATCGTCGTCACCGCGTAATCGATCTCTTCTTCGGTCGTGAAGCGGCCGATGGTCATGCGAAGGCTGCTGTGCGCCAGCTCGTCGCTGCGGCCCAGCGCGCGCAGCACGTAGCTCGGCTCCAGCGAAGCCGAGGTGCAGGCCGAGCCCGAGGACACGGCCAGGCCCTTGATGCCCATGATCAGCGACTCGCCCTCGACGAAGTTGAAGCTCATGTTCAGGTTGTGCGGCACCCGGTGCTCCAGGTTGCCGTTGACGAACACCTGCTCCACGTCCTTCAGGCCGTCCAGCAGGCGCTTCTGCAGCCGGCGAACGTGGTCCAGGTCCTTCTGCATCTCTTCGTGCGCGATGCGGAAGGCCTCGCCCATGCCCACGATCTGGTGGGTGGGCAGGGTGCCGGAGCGCATGCCGCGCTCGTGGCCGCCGCCGTGCATCTGCGCTTCCAGGCGCACGCGCGGCTTGCGGCGGACGTAGAGGGCGCCGATGCCCTTGGGGCCATAGGTCTTGTGCGACGCCAGGCTCATCAGGTCGACGGGCAGCGTCTTCAGGTCGATGGCGACCTTGCCGGTGGCCTGCGCCGCATCGACGTGGAACAGCACGCCCTTCTCGCGGCAGATCGCGCCGATCGCGGCGATGTCCTGGATCACGCCGATCTCGTTGTTCACGAACATGACGGAAGCCAGGATCGTGTCGGGACGGATCGCCGCCTTGAACTTCTCCAGGTCGAGCATGCCGTCTTCCTGCACGTCGAGGTAGGTGACCTCGAAGCCCTGGCGCTCCAGCTCGCGCGTGGTGTCCAGGACGGCCTTGTGCTCGGTCTTCACCGTGATCAGGTGCTTGCCGCGCGTCTTGTAGAAGTGCGCCGCGCCCTTGAGCGCGAGGTTGTTCGACTCGGTGGCGCCGGAGGTCCAGACGATCTCGCGCGGATCGGCACCTATCAGGTCGGCCACCTGCTGGCGCGCCTTCTCCACGGCTTCTTCCGCTTCCCAGCCCCACGCATGGCTGCGGGAAGCGGGGTTGCCGAAATGCTCGCGCAACCACGGGATCATGGCGTCGACCACGCGCGGGTCGACCGGCGTCGTCGCGCCGTAGTCCATGTAGATCGGGAAATGGGGCGTCATGTCCATTGCTGGCAGTCTCTGCTGGCGGGTTGCTCTTATTGCTTGGCGAACGAATTGCCCAGCGCGAACACCGAGTTCGGTGCGTTCACGCGGATGGGCTTGACCACGGGCGCGCTGGAGATCGCGCGCTTGGTCGCCGGCTTGTCCTCGACGGTCACGCCCTTGGCGAGCTGGTCGTCCACCAGCTTCTGCAGCGTGACGGAGTCGAGGAATTCGACCATGCGCTGGTTCAGCGCCGACCACAGCTCGTGGGTCATGCACTGGCCGCCCTCGCCGTGGCAGTTTTCCTTGCCGCCGCACTGGGTCGCGTCGATCGGCTCGTCGACGGACACGATGATGTCCGCCACGGTGATCTCGGTCGACTTGCGGCCCAGCGTGTAGCCTCCGCCCGGCCCGCGGGTGGATTCCACCAGCTCGTGGCGGCGCAGCTTGCCGAACAGCTGCTCCAGGTAAGACAGCGAGATATGCTGGCGTTGGCTGATGGCCGCCAGGGTCACGGGACCATTGTTCTGGCGCAGCGCCAGGTCGATCATCGCGGTGACCGCAAAGCGGCCTTTGGTAGTGAGACGCATCGCTAGCTCCTTATGCTCGCTTGCTGTTCCATGCCTGCCGGGCACCCCGCCACGACAGGCCGTCTCCACCCATGCTCCGGCTTGCTTGCCGGCCCTCGGCCGGCCTCCACGGGCCGGCGATTCTTGACTGTTCTCTTGGGTTCCTGACTGTTTCGGTCAAGTATACCAAAAAACCCGCCGTCGGCCTCGGGTACTCAGGTTTTTCTGCAATGCAGCAAGACCCTAGAGGCGGTGCTCCTGCCGCAAGTGGGCCAGCAGTCCGTCGCAGGCCGCCTCGATGTGGTCGAGGACCGTCTCGAAGCCTTGCGTGCCGCCGTAGTAGGGGTCGGCGACCTCGTCGGCCAGCCCGGGCGGGGCGAATTCCATCAGCCGCCTGAGCTTGCCCCGGTGCTGTGGAGGGCAATCGTCCTGCAGCAGCTCGAAGTGGCCATGGTCCATGGCCAGGATGAGATCGAAGCGCTCGAAATCGCCGCGGCTGACCTGCCGGGCGCGGTGCGCCGCCAGGTCGTACCCGCGCAGGCGGGCGTGGTGCGTGCTGCGCTCGTCGGCCGGCGAGCCCACGTGGTAGTCGTGCGTTCCCGCCGACGCGATATGCACGCGGCTGGCCAGACCGGCCCGCTCCATCTTCTGGCGCAGCACGACCTCCGCCGTCGGGCTGCGGCAGATGTTGCCGGTGCAGACCATGAGGATGGCGAGGCGGCTCACTTCTTCTTCGCGGTCTCGATGGGCACGACGTTGTCGTGCACGACGGCACCGAAGGCCTGTTCCTTCAGCACGGCCAGCTGGTCGCGCACGCGGGCGGCCTTCTCGAACTCGAGGTTGCGCGCGTGTTCCAGCATCTGCTTTTCCAGCTGCTTGATGCGCTTGGAGATGTCCTTCTCGGACATGTCCTCGACCATGGCACGCTGCAGTTCCTGCTTTTCCTGCTCCTTGCTGGCCTTCTCGCTGTAGACCCCGTCGATCAGGTCGCGGATCTGCTTCTGGATGCTGCGCGGCGTGATGCCGTGCGCCTCGTTGTGCGCGATCTGCTTGGCGCGGCGGCGCTCCGTTTCGTCGATGGCCTTCTTCATCGAGTCGGTCATCTTGTCGGCGTACAGGATGGCCTTGCCGTTCAGGTTGCGGGCCGCCCGGCCGATAGTCTGGATCAGCGATCGCTCGGCGCGCAGGAAGCCTTCCTTGTCGGCATCGAGGATGGCAACCAGCGACACCTCGGGAATGTCGAGGCCCTCGCGCAGCAGGTTGATGCCCACCAGCACGTCGAACTGGCCCAGCCGCAGGTCGCGGATGATCTCCACGCGCTCCACGGTGTCCACGTCGCTGTGCAGGTAGCGCACCTTCACGCCGTTGTCGCTCAGGTAGTCGGTGAGCTGTTCGGCCATGCGCTTGGTCAGCGTGGTGATCAGCACCCGCTCGTTCTTGTCCACCCGGATGCGGATCTCCTGCAGCACGTCGTCCACCTGGTGGGTGGCGGGGCGCACCTCGATCAACGGGTCGATCAGGCCCGTGGGGCGCACGAGCTGCTCCACCACGTTGCCGGCGTGCGTCTTCTCGTAGTCGGCGGGCGTGGCCGAGACGAAGATGACCTGGCGCATGCGGGTCTCGAATTCCTCGAACTTCAGCGGTCGGTTGTCCATCGCGCTCGGCAGGCGGAAGCCGTACGCCACCAGCGTCTCCTTGCGGGCCCGGTCCCCGGCGTACATGCCGTTGAGCTGGCCGATCATCTGGTGGCTCTCGTCCAGGAACATCAGCGCGTCCTTGGGCAGGTAGTCCGTCAGCGTGGACGGCGGTGCCCCCGGCGGCGCGCCCGACAGGTGGCGCGTGTAGTTCTCGATGCCCTTGCAGTGGCCCAGTTCGGCGAGCATCTCCAGGTCGAAGCGGGTGCGCTGCTCCAGCCGCTGCGCTTCCACCAGCTTGCCCTGGCTCACGAACCAGTCGAGGCGCTCCTTCAGCTCCAGCTTGATCGACTCCACGGCGGAGACCACCTTTTCGCGCGGCGTCACGTAGTGGCTGGAGGGATAGACCGTGAAGCGCGGCACCTTCTGGCGGATGCGCCCGGTGAGCGGGTCGAACAGCTGCAGCGTCTCGATCTCGTCGTCGAACAGCTCGATGCGGATCGCCAGCTCGGAGTGTTCGGCCGGGAAGATGTCGATGGTGTCGCCACGCACGCGGAAGGTCCCGCGCGAGAAATCCTGCTCGTTGCGGTTGTACTGCATGCGGATCAGCTGGCCGATCACGTCGCGCTGGCCGATCTTGTCGCCCACGCGCACGATGAATCGCATCTGCGTGTAGTCCTCGGGGGCGCCGATGCCGTAGATCGCGCTCACCGTGGCCACGATCACCGTGTCGCGCCGCTCCAGCACGCTCTTGGTGGCCGACAGGCGCATCTGCTCGATGTGCTCGTTGATCGAGCTGTCCTTCTCGATGAACAGGTCGCGCTGCGGAACGTAGGCTTCCGGCTGGTAGTAGTCGTAGTAGCTCACGAAGTACTCCACCGCGTTCTTCGGGAAGAACTCGCGGAACTCGGAGTACAGCTGCGCGGCCAGCGTCTTGTTGGGCGCGAACACGATCGCCGGACGGCCGAGCCGCGCGATCACGTTGGCCATCGTGAAGGTCTTGCCGGAGCCCGTCACGCCCAGGAGGGTCTGGAACACCTCGCCGTCGTTGACGCCTTCCACCAGCTTCTCGATCGCCTGCGGCTGGTCGCCGGCGGGCGGATAGGGCTGGAACAGCTCGAAGGGGGAGCCCGGGAAGGTGAGGAACTGCCCCTCCTTCTGTTGCTGCTGGGCCTCGGCGGCCTCTGGGATTGCACTCATGCGGGAAAGTACCTAAAACGACCCATTAAAATTGCGGGCAGCCGGCCAGCGTACAACAGGCCGGGCGTTCTTGCCACCGCACCCCAAGGAACCCCATGTCCCTCTTCAACGCCGTCGAAATGGCGCCCCGCGACCCGATCCTGGGCCTGACCGAGCAATACGTTGCCGACACCAACCCCAAGAAGGTGAACCTCGGCGTGGGTGTCTATTACGACGACAACGGCAAGCTGCCGCTGCTGGAATGCGTGCAGAAGGCCGAGGAGAAGATGATGGCGGCGCATGCCGCCCGGGGCTACCTGCCGATCGACGGCATCGCCGCCTATGACGCGGCCGTCAAGAGCCTCGTATTTGGGGCCGATTCCGAGCCGGTCAAGAGCGGCCGCGTGGCCACCGTGCAGGCCATCGGCGGCACCGGCGGCCTGAAGGTCGGCGCCGACTTCCTGAAGAAGCTCAACCCGTCGGCCAAGGTGCTGATCAGCGATCCGAGCTGGGAGAACCACCGCGCCCTGTTCACCAGCGCCGGCTTCCAGGTCGAAACCTATCCCTACTACGACGCGGCGAGGAAGGGCATCAACTTCGACGGCATGCTGACCGCGCTGAACACCGCGCCGGCCGGCACCGTCGTCGTGCTGCATGCCTGCTGCCACAACCCCACCGGCTACGACCTGACCTCCGCGCAGTGGGACCAGGTGGTGGCGGCCGTGAAGGGCCGCAAGCTCGTGGCCTTCCTGGACATGGCCTACCAGGGCTTCGGCCAGGGCATCGCGGAAGACGGCCTGGCGGTGCAGAAGTTCGTCGCCTCGGGCGAGGACTTCTTCGTCTCCACGTCCTTCTCCAAGAGCCTGAGCCTGTACGGCGAGCGCGTGGGCGCCCTGTCCGTGCTGTGCCAGGACAAGGACGAGTGCGCGCGCGTGCTGTCGCAGCTGAAGATCGTCATCCGCACCAACTACAGCAACCCGCCCACGCACGGCGGCCAGATCGCCGCCACCATCCTCAACACGCCGGAACTGCGCGCGCTGTGGGAAAAGGAGCTGGGCGCCATGCGCACCCGCATCAAGGAGATGCGCGTCGCCCTGGTGGAAAAGCTCAAGTCCAAGGGCGTGCAGCGCGACTTCGGCTTCATCACGCAGCAGGTCGGCATGTTCAGCTACTCGGGCCTGACCAAGGACCAGATGGTGCGCCTGCGCAACGAGTTCGGCGTCTATGGCATCGAGAGCGGCCGCATCTGCGTGGCCGCCCTGAACAGCAAGAACATCGACTACGTGGCGGAGAGCATCGCCACGGTGGTGAAGTAAGGTGAAGACGACCGGCCGCGTCGCCGTCATCGGCGGCGGGCCGGCCGGCCTGATGGCCGCCGAGGTGCTGGCTCAGGGCGGCGCCTCGGTCGACCTGTACGACGGCATGCCCACGGTGGGACGCAAGTTCCTGCTGGCCGGCCGCGGCGGGCTCAACCTGACCCATTCCGAAGCGACGGAGCGCCTGCTCCAGCGCTATGGCGCTGGCAACCCGGCCCTGTTCGACGCCGTGCGCGCCTTCGATGGGCCGGCCGTGTGCGAATGGGCTGCCGGCCTGGGCATCCAGACCTTCGTCGGCACGTCCGGCCGCGTCTTCCCCACCGACATGAAGGCGGCGCCGCTGCTGCGCGCCTGGCTGCACCGCCTGCGCGCGGCCGGCGTGCGCGTCCACACGCGGCATCGTTGGACCGGCTGGACGCCCGAAGGCGGCCTGCATTTCCGCACGCCTGCAGGCGAGGTCAGCGTGACCCCCGACGCCACCGTTCTGGCCCTCGGCGGCGCGAGCTGGGCGCGCCTCGGCTCCGACGGCGCTTGGGTTTCCTTGCTGGAGCAGCGCGGCGTCGACATCGCGGCCCTGCAACCCTCCAACTGCGGCTTCGACGTCGCACCCACCGGGCCAGGCCGAACCGGCTGGAGCGACCACCTGCGCCAGCGCTTCGCCGGTCAGCCGCTGAAAACGGTGGCGGCGCGCACCAGTAGGTCGGCGGTGAGCGCGAAGCCGAACCCCGACGAAGCGCGCAGCGCGGACTTCCTCCCCGGCGAATTCGTCATCACCGACACCGGCGTCGAAGGCAGCCTGGTGTACGCCCTCAGCGCCCGCCTGCGCGACACGATTGCCGCCGAGGGCCACGCCACCCTGCTCATCGACCTGCTGCCGCAGCACACTGCCGACCACGTCCTGGCCGAGGTCAGCCGCCCGCGCGGACCCCGCAGCCTCTCCACGCACCTCAAGAGCCGCCTCGGGCTGCAGGGCCTGAAGATGGCCTTGCTGCACGAGCTGCTCACCCCGCAGCAGCTTGCCGATTCCGCGTCGCTCGCGCAGGCCATCAAGGCCCTGCCCTTGCCCCTGGCGCGCCCCCGCCCCATCGACGAAGCCATCAGCACGGCCGGCGGCGTGCGCTTCGAGGCGCTGGACGCGCGCGGCATGCTGCGCAGCGTGCCCGGCGTGTTCTGCGCCGGCGAGATGCTGGACTGGGAGGCGCCCACCGGCGGCTACCTGCTCACGGCCTGCCTGGCGACCGGCCGCCGGGCCGCGCAAGGGGCCCTGGAATGGCTGGCGGAACGCCCGTCCGCCGGCTGAGGGATAATCGCGGGTTCATTCACCAACCATTCCCAACGGAGAAGTCGTGGGCAACAAGATCGTCACCGAAGCGGACCGCAAGGCCACCCCCCGTCCCACCGCCCCGAAGGGCGTGACCCTCACCGCCGGCCACGGCCAGAAGGTGAGCCTGGAGCGCGGTTCGCACACCCGCAGCAAGAAGAACCCGGGCAAGCGTCCGCACAAGGGCGGTTGAGCCGCTGACAGCTGCGCTGCGCCGCCCCCGGGCGGCGTTTTGCATTTGAGGCCCATGCTGAGGATCACCGAACTCCGGCTGCCGCTGGACCACCCCGAGGACGCGCTGCGTCACGCCGTCGTGCGCCGCCTCGGCGTGGCCGACGCGGACCTGCTCGCCTTCACCGTGTTCCGCCGGGCCTACGACGCGCGCAAGAAGAGCGCGATCCTCCTGATCTACACGATCGACTGCGAGGTGCGCGACGAGGCGGCCGTGCTGGCGGCGCATCCCGGCGATCCGCACCTGAAGCCAGCGCCGGACACGCGCTACCGCTTCGTGGGGCATGCGCCGGCCGACTGCCATGCGCCGGAGCGCCCGCGGCCGCTGGTGGTGGGCTTCGGCCCCTGCGGAATCTTCGCCGCGCTGCTGCTGGCGCAGATGGGGCTGCGGCCCATCGTGCTGGAACGCGGCAAGGAAGTGCGCCAGCGCACCAAGGACACCTGGGGCCTGTGGCGCCAGGGCGTGCTGAACCCGGATTCGAACGTGCAGTTCGGCGAAGGCGGCGCCGGCACCTTCAGCGACGGCAAGCTCTGGAGCCAGATCAGCGATCCGCGCCACCTCACGCGCAAGGTGCTCACCGAATTCGTGAAGGCGGGCGCTCCCGAGGAGATCCTCTTCGTCAGCAAGCCGCACATCGGCACCTTCCGCCTGGTGAGCATGGTGGAGAAGATGCGCGCCGACATCGTGGCACTGGGCGGCGAGATCCGCTTCGGCCAGCAGGTCACCGACGTACTGCTGGAACCGGAGGGCGAAGGACTGCGGATGCGCGGAGTCACGCTGGCCTCGGGCGAGGAACTGCGGGCCGACCACGTCGTGCTGGCTCTCGGCCACAGCGCGCGCGACACCTTCGCCATGCTGCACGGCCGCGGCGTGTACATGGAGGCCAAGCCCTTCTCGGTCGGCTTCCGCATCGAGCATCCGCAGGGCGTGATCGACCGCGCGCGCTTCGGGCCCAACGCCGGCAACCCCATCCTGGGCGCGGCCGACTACAAGCTGGTGCACCACGCGAAGAACGGCCGCAGCGTCTACAGCTTCTGCATGTGCCCGGGCGGCACGGTGGTCGCGGCCACCTCGGAGCCCGAGCGCGTCGTCACCAACGGCATGAGCCAGTATTCGCGCAACGAGCGCAATGCGAACGCCGGCATCGTCGTGGGCATCTCGCCGCAGGACTACCGGCAGGACGGTGCGGCCGGAGGCCCCGTGCACCCGCTGGACGGCATGCAGTTCCAGCGCATCTGGGAATCGCGCGCCTACGAACTCGGCGAAGGCGGCTACGTCGCGCCGGGCCAGCTGGTGGGCGATTTCGTGAAGAAGCAGCGCAGCCGCGTGCTGGGCGCGGTGCAGCCCTCGTACAAGCCCGGCGTGCGCATGACCGACCTCGCGCAGCCGGGGCGCGAGAGCCTGCCGGTGTACGCACTCGACGCGATCCGGGAGGCGATCCCGGCCTTCGAGCGCCAGATCGCCGGCTTCGCGATGGCCGACGCGGTGCTGACCGGCGTGGAGACGCGCACTTCATCGCCGCTGCGCATCACGCGCAACCGGCAGTACGAGAGCCTCAACGTGCGCGGGCTCTATCCCGCGGGCGAAGGGGCCGGTTATGCGGGCGGGATCATGTCGGCGGGGGTGGACGGCATCGAGGTGGCCGAAGCGGTTGCGCGCTCCATCCTCGGGCTGCCGGCCGACTCGTCGCCGCATGCGGTGGGGCCGTCGGTGCTGCAGGCGATCTGAGCGCGGGGACGTCGGGGTTCCTGCGTCACCCCGACCTACGAATTCGAGCCGCCCCCCCGTAGGTCGGGGTGAGCCCGCAGGCGAACCCCGACGGCCCTGCCTACGACCACACCACCGATCGCATCGAGATCGAGCCCGCCTGGAACCGGTCGTTGAAGAAACGCACCTTCTCGCCCGGATGCACCGCGCCCGCCGCGTGCAGCAGCGGCAGGTAGTGGTCGTAGGTCGGGTGCGCGAGCTGCGCCACCTGGCCCAGCTTCTGGAAGTCGGCCAGTTCGGCCAGTGCGCCCTTCTCGATCAGGCCGCGCGCCACCGAGTCGAACTCGAAGGCCCAGTCGTACGCCTGCATGGGGCCGGCCTCGCGGCGGATGGCCCGCAGGTTGTGCACGATGTTCCCGCTGCCCACGATGAGCACGCCGCGCTCGCGCAGGGCGCGCAGCTGCTGCCCCAGGGCGAAGTGCTCCGCCGGCGGCCGGTGGTAGTCCATGCTCAGCTGCACCACCGGGATGTCCGCCGCCGGGAACATCGGCTTCAGCACCGACCAGGTGCCGTGGTCGTAGCCCCACTCGGATTCGTCCACGCCGACCTTCGGCTGGATGATGCCCGCGGCGATCTGCTTCACCACGGCCGGGGCACCCGGCGCGGGGTACTGCTGGTCGAACAGCGCCTGCGGGAATCCGCCGAAGTCGTGGATGGTGCGCGGCCTCGCCATGCCCGTCAGGTGCCAGCCCTGCGTGATCCAGTGCGCGGAAATGCACAGGACCAGCTGCGGGCGCGGAAACGCCTGGCCGAACTCGGCGCCCAGCGCCTGCCAGCTGCGGCGGAATTCGTTGTCCTCGATGGCGTTCATGGGGCTGCCATGGCCCAGGAAAAGCACCGGCATGCGCGGGCTGGGCCGCAGCGACCGCAGGCCCGTCGCGGCAGCGGCCGCTTCAACCTCGTCCAGCATCAGGGATCCTCCGGCGGCCACCGCGGCCGCCATCCAGTGGCGTCTTTGCATCAACTCGTGCCGGTGGCCCGGCGGGCAACAGGGGGACTGGGGATTGTTCCCTACTGATCCGTAGTTTCACCCCTGCACGCCTGGATTCTGGCTGGTATATTGCACTGCAACAACACGGGTGCCCCCATGCTCTACCACATCTACGAAGCGCAGCGCTCCCTCATGGAGCCGTTCGCCGACTTCGCGCAGGCGGCCTCCAAGCTTTACAGCAACCCTCTCTCCCCCTTCGGCCAGCATCCCTTCGCCCAGCGCATGTCGGCCGGGTACGACCTGATGTACCGCCTCGGCAAGGACTACGAAAAGCCCGAGTTCGGCATCACCAAGGTGGAAGTGGACGGCACGCACGTCGCCATCGACGAGCGCGTGGAGATCGACAAGCCCTTCTGCGAGCTGCGCCGCTTCAAGCGATTCTCGGACGACCCCCGCACGCTGGACAAGCTCAAGGCGCAGCCCGCCGTGCTGATCGTCGCGCCGCTGTCCGGCCACTACGCGACATTGCTGCGCGACACGGTGCGCACCATGCTGCGCGACCACAAGGTGTACATCACCGACTGGCGCAACGCCCGCATGGTGCCGATGGAGCAAGGCGCCTTCCATCTCGACGACTACGTCAACTACGTGCAGGAATTCATCCGGCACCTGCAGCGCGAATACGGCAACTGCCACGTCATCAGCGTGTGCCAGCCTACCGTGCCCGTGCTGGCGGCCGTGTCGCTGATGGCGAGCCGGGGCGAAACCACGCCGCTGTCGATGACCATGATGGGCGGCCCCATCGACGCGCGCAAGTCGCCGACCGCGGTGAACAACCTGGCGATGAACAAGAGCTTCGAGTGGTTCGAGAGCAACGTGATCTACCGCGTGCCGACCAGCTTCCCGGGCGCCGGGCGCCGCGTTTATCCGGGCTTCCTGCAGCACTCCGGCTTCGTGGCGATGAACCCCGACCGCCACCTCTCCAGCCACTACGATTACTTCAAGCACCTGATCGTCGGCGACGAGGCGAGCGCGGAGGCGCACCGCAAGTTCTACGATGAGTACAACGCGGTGCTGGACATGGACGCGGACTACTACCTCGAAACGATCCGGGTGGTGTTCCAGGAGTTCGCGCTGGTCAACGGCAACTGGGACGTGCGCAACCCGCAGGGCGAATTGGAGCGCGTGCGCCCCGAGGACATCCGCACCACCGCCCACTTCACCATCGAGGGCGAGCTGGACGACATCTCGGGCTCGGGCCAGACCGAAGCGGCGCATGACCTGTGCCACAACGTGCCGAAGGCGCGCCAGAAGCACCTGGAGGTGAAGGGCGCGGGCCACTACGGCATCTTCAGCGGCCGCCGCTGGCGCGACGTGGTCTATCCGCAGGTGCGCGATTTCATCCTGCAGTTCCACCAGCCGCAGGAAGCCGCGCGCAAGCCGGCCGTTCGCCAGGCGCTCGCCGCCGAGCGTCGCACGCCCGCCAAGGCGCGAGCCAGCACCCCGGCACGCGCCCGCCGCAAGTGAACCGCGAGGCGGCGCGCCTGCACGCCGCCCTGCCCCAGACCCAGTGCACGCGCTGCGGCTATCCCGATTGCGAAGGCTATGCGATCGCGATCGCCGCCGGCGAGGCGGAGATCAACCAGTGCCCGCCGGGCGGCCAGCAGGGCATCACCCGGCTGGCGGCGCTCACGGGCCGTCCGGTCATCGCGCTCCATCCCGCGAACGGCGTGGAAGGTCCGCGCACCGTGGCCGTCATCGACGAGAACTGGTGCATAGGCTGCACGCTGTGCCTGGACGCCTGCCCCACCGACGCCATCCTGGGCGGCAACAAGCGCATGCATACCGTCATCGAGCCCTACTGCACCGGCTGCGAGCTGTGCGTGCCGGTCTGCCCCGTCGACTGCATCGCGCTGGAGAACGTCACCGGTGGCCGCTCGGGCTGGGACGCGTGGTCGCAGCCGCAGGCGGACCTCGCGCTCGCGCGCTACGAGGCGCGCAAGTCGCGCAAGCAGCGCGAGGAGATCGCCCACGCGCAGCGCATGGAGCGCAAGGCGCAGGAGAAACTGGCGGACCTGCCGGCGCTCACCCACGGCGCGGAAGGCGTGGAGCTGGCGCGCAAGAAGGCGGTGATCGAAGCGGCGCTGGCGCGGGCGCGAGCGAAGCGCGGCGGAGCTTGAGGCCATGGGCCACCCCATCGGCTCCTTCGAAATCACGCAGCCGCTGGAAGAACACCAGCAACGCCTCGCCGTACAAAGGCCGAAGTGGCGGCCGCCCGCGCCGCCGCACGTGCCGAACGTCGTTCCGTTCATGCAGCGGGTCATCCTCGGGATCGCCACGATCACGTGGGGGGCCTGGGCACTGATCGGGCTCCTCTCGGGGCACATGTACGTCCTGCTGTCGAGGCGCGGTCCCATTCATTTGTCGGGCGTGGCCGCGATCCTGTTCTCGCTGGCCGTGCTGATCGCCGCCGCAGGTTGCCTGCTGCACATCGTGGATCACTACGACCGCCGCAACAACGAAGACGCGTACAGGGCGGTGCGTCGCAAGCTGTGGGGGAGTGTGGCGGCGATCGCGATCGCCGCCCTGGTGGTCGGGTGCGTGGGTCCTGCAGCGACGGGGACCGCCGGACTCCTCGACGCCCGCGCAATGGACGCGTTGACGCGCTCGGCTGCCTTGGCCAGCTGGCTGTCCGGGTATTCGGGATTCAACAGCGTCCTGTTGACCGCAAGCCTCTGGGCGCTGGTCCCCGTGGCCATCCTGACCGCCATCTCCCGCAAGTCGCGCAAGGAACCTTCACCCGCTGCCTCGATGGCCCTGACCTACCTGGTCTTTGCGCCGTGCCTCGTGGCGTTCACCATGGAACTCCTGCTCTGGGTGTGCAGCGGCGACGCGGCGGCGAGCGCACTGCGAAACGGGAACGCGGAGGCCCGCCTCGCGTTCGCGTGGTCCACGCTGGTGATCTGCTTCGGCATCCTTCTGATGCTAGCTGCCGCGACGCCCGTCGCGCTTTGGCGGCTGCTGACCGGCCGGCTGGCGCGAGCTCCATCCGAGGCGGGCTGACCTGATCAACCCAGCGCGTCGTTCACCTGCTCGTTGAACTCGGCCACGCTCAGCGCCGTGCCGATCTCGAGCGGCAGGGCGTCGCGGATCGAGAACACGCCGAGGATCTTGCGGTCCGGGCCCACGATGGGCAGGTGGCGGAAGCCGCGCTCCAGCATGATCAGCACGGCGTCGGACACGCGGGTCTCGGGCGCCACGCATTGCGGCTGCGGCGTCATCACCTGCGCCAGCGTGGTCTGCTTCGGGTCCAGCGCGCGCGCCACCACGCGCGTCATCAGGTCGCGCTCGGTCACGATGCCCTCCAGCCGGTCGGGCGGCTCCATCACGAGGACGCTGCCGCAGTTGGCGCGGGTCATCGCGCATGCCCCCTCCCACACGCTCGCATGCGGAGGCAGGCTCAGGACGTGGCGCTTGGGAATGGACTGGAAGACGGTGCGTTCGGGCATGGCAGCCTCCTGGAAGGTGAACGCCGTGTGGTGGGCTCGCGAGGCGAGCCCACCCTACCGCAGGGAACCGTTGATCTTGTCCAGCACGCGCCCGCCGGGGCACAGGTCCGGCGCGGCCAGGGTGTTGAGCGGGCGCGCGGTGGTATTGAGCGCCGTGTGCAGGTCGGTGGCGAGCGGGTCCACGTAGAGCAGGCCCGTCAGGATCTCGCCGCGCGCCTGGTGCGCCTGCATGAAGGCCATGGCGGCGAAGCGGTCGGTGGCGTCGTATTCCGCGTGCAGGCTGCGCAGGCGCAGCAGCGTGCCGTCATGCTGGCGCACGTCCACCGCTTCGCCGGGCCGCGCCTGCGCCGTGATCTCCTCGCGCGGCGCGATGAAGTCGATGCGGCTCACGGCCTCGTTGTGCTCGCGCACGTAGTCGTAGCTCTTGGTGCTGCCCGGATGGTTGTTGAAGGCCACGCAGGGACTGATCACGTCGATGAAGGCCGCGCCGCCGTGGGTCATGGCGCCCTTGATCAGCGGCACGAGCTGCACCTTGTCGCCCGAGAACGCGCGCGCCACATAGGTGGCACCGAGCTGCAGCGCCATCGCCACCAGGTCGACGGGGCTGTCGCTGTTGACCACGCCCTTCTTGCTCTTCGACCCGCTGTCGGCCGTGGCGGAGAACTGGCCCTTGGTGAGGCCGTACACGCCGTTGTTCTCGACGATGTAGGCCATCCGCACGCCGCGCCGCATGGCGTGCGCGAACTGGCCGAGCCCGATGGACGCCGAATCGCCGTCGCCGGAAACGCCCAGGTACAGCAGGTCGCGGTTGGCGAGGTTGGCGCCGGTCAGCACGGACGGCATGCGCCCGTGCACGGTGTTGAAGCCGTGCGAGGCGCCGAGGAAGTAGTCCGGCGTCTTGCTGCTGCAGCCGATGCCGGAGAGCTTGGCCACCCGGTGCGGCTCGATGTCCAGCTCCCAGCAGGCCTGGATGATCGCGGCGGAGATCGAGTCGTGGCCGCAGCCCGCGCACAGGGTCGAGATCTTGCCTTCGTAGTCGCGCCGGGTGTAGCCCACGCGATTCTTCTCGAGCGTGGGGTGGTGCAGCGGGGGCTTGGCGATCCAGGTCATTCCATCTTCTCCCGCAGCGCGTGGACGTGCGCCGTGACCGCCTGCGCGATGAAGCGCGCCGTGATGGGCGTGCCGTCGTAGTGCAGCACCTTGACCAGCCGCGCGGGCTCGGCCTCGAGCTCGTCGACCAGCAGCGTGCGCATCTGCGCATCGCGGTTCTGCTCGACGACGAACACGCGGTCGTGGCGCGCGATGAAGTCGGCGACGCTGTCCGGGAAAGGGTAGGCCCGCAGGCGCATGGCGTCGAGGTGGATGCCCTGCGCGGCCAGTTCCTCGAGGGCTTCGTGCATCGCGGGGCTCGTGGAGCCGAAGTAGATGACGCCCAGCCCCGTGTCGCGTTCCGCGCGGCGCACGACGGGCTGCGGCACCAGCTCCGCCGCGGTGCGGAACTTCCGCAGCAGCCGCTCCATGTTGTAGACGTAGTCGGGGCCGCGCTCGGAGTAGCGCGCGTACGGGTCGCGCGTGGTTCCGCGCGTGAAGTACGAACCCTTGGTCGCGTGCGTCCCCGGCAGCGTGCGCCAGGGAATCCCGTCGCCGTCCACGTCCTTGTAGCGGCCGAAATCGCGGCCGGCCTCGAGTTCGTCCGCGCTCATCACCTTGCCGCGGTCGTAGGCCCTGCCCTCCTCCCACGCGAAGGGCTTGCACAGGCGCTGGTTCATGCCGATGTCCAGGTCGCTCATCACGAACACCGGGGTCTGCAGCCGGTCGGCGAGGTCCAGGGCCAGCGCCGCGTGCTCGAAGCATTCGTGCGGATCCTCGGGCAACAGCAGCACGTGCTTGGTGTCGCCATGCGATGCGTGGGCGCAGGCCAGGATGTCCGCTTGCTGCGTGCGCGTCGGCATGCCCGTGGACGGCCCGCCGCGCTGCACGTCGATGATGGTCACGGGGATCTCCGCGAAGTAGGCGAGCCCGATGAACTCCGTCATCAGCGACACGCCCGGCCCCGAGGTCGCCGTGAAGGCCCGCGCGCCGTTCCAGCCGGCGCCCACCACCATGCCGATGGAGGCGATCTCGTCCTCGGCCTGCACGATGGCGTAGCGGTTCTGGCCGGTGTCGGCATCCACGCGCAACTTGCCGCAGTAGCGCTGGAAGGCCTCGGCCACGGAGGAGGACGGCGTGATCGGATACCAGGCAGCGACCGTGGCGCCGCCATAGACGCAACCGAGCGCCGCGGCGCTGTTGCCGTCGACGAAGATGCTGTCGCCCACGCGGTCGGCACGGCGCACGCGGATGCCCAGGGGCGTGCGCAGGTGCTCCTGCGCGAACTCGCGCCCGAGCTGCAGCGCCTGCACGTTGGAGGCGAGCAGCTTCTCCTTGCCCCGGTACTGCTCGCCGAACAGTTTCTCGATCTCCGCGGGGTCGATCTCCAGCAGCACCGACAGCGCGCCGACGTAGACGATGTTCTTGAACAGCTGGCGCTGGCGCGGGTCGGAATAGACCGCGTTGCAGATCTCCGTGAGCGGCATGCCGATCACGTGGACGTCCTGGCGGAAGGCGGCGGGCGGCAGCGGGCGCGTGTTGTCGTAGAAGAGGTAGCCGCCGGGCGAGATCTCCGCCACGTCCGCATCCCAGGTCTGCGGGTTCATGGCCACCATCATGTCCACGCCGCCGCGGCGGCCCAGCCAGCCCTGCTCGCTCACCCGCACCTCGTACCAGGTGGGCAGGCCCTGGATGTTGCTGGGGAAGATGTTGCGCGGGCTCACCGGCACGCCCATGCGCAGGATGGACTTGGCGAACAGCTCGTTGGCGGACGCCGAACCGGACCCGTTCACGTTGGCGAACTTGATCACGAAGTCGTTGACGGCCTCGATGCGTGCGGCGAGGTTCATGCGTGGACCTCCGTCCTGGGCGCCGCGCGGTCGCGCGCGCCGGCCCTGGCGCTCTTGAACAGGAACTTCTGCATGTCCCACGCCCCCGTCGGGCAGCGCTCCGCGCACAAGCCGCAGTGCAGGCAGACGTCCTCGTCCTTCACCATCACGCGGCCCGTCTTGAGATGGCCCGAGACGTAGAGGTCCTGTGCGAGGTTGAGCGCCGGCGCCTTCAGCCGCCGCCGCAGGTCCGGCTCGTCGCCGTCGGCGGTGAAGGTGATGCAGTCCATCGGGCAGATGTCGACGCAGGCATCGCACTCGATGCAGGCGCCCTGGTTGAACACCGTCTGCACGTCGCAGTTGAGGCAGCGCTGCGCCTCGCGGAAAGCCGTGGCCGCGTCGAAGCCGAGCTCCACCTCCACGCGGATGCTGGCGAGCGCCTTCTCCGCCTGCGCCCAGGGCACGCGGAAGCGCGCATCCAGCGAGGTCTCGTTGTGGTAGCTCCACTCGTGGATGCCCATCTTCTGCGACATGAGGTTCGCGGTGGGCGCCGGCCGCGCGCGCAGGTCGGCATCCTGCATCAGGCGGTCGATCGAGATCGCCGCTTCGTGCCCGTGCGCGACGGCGGTGATGATGTTCTTCGGTCCGAAGGCGGCATCCCCGCCGAAGAAGACATGCGGCAAGGAGGACTGGAAGGTCGCCGGATCGAGCCGCGGCAGCCCCCGGCGGTCGAAGGCGATGCCGCAGTCGCGCTCTATCCAGGGGAAGGCGTTCTCCTGGCCTACGGCGACCAGCACCTCGTCGCAGGGGAAGAAGGGGTCGGGCTCGCCCGTGGGCACGAGCTTGCGCTGTCCCTGCGCGTCGTACTCCGCGCGCACCACCTCGAAGGTCATGCCGGTGAGCCGACCGCCCTCGTGCACGAACGCCTTGGGCACGTGGTAGTTGAGGATGGGGATGCCCTCGTGCATGGCGTCCTCCTTCTCCCAGGGCGACGCCTTCATCTCCTCGAAGCCGCTGCGCACGATCACCTTCACGTCGGTGCCGCCCAGGCGCCGCGCGGAGCGGCAGCAGTCCATCGCCGTGTTGCCGCCCCCGAGCACGATCACCCGCCGGCCTATGCTCGTCACGTGGCCGAAGGAGACCGACGCCAGCCAGTCGATGCCGACGTGGACCTGCGCCGCGGCCTCGCGCCGGCCCGGCAGGTCCAGGTCGCGCCCGCGCGGCGCGCCGCAGCCCACGAAGATGGCGTCGTAGCCCTGCCCCAGCAGCCATTGCATCGACTCGATGCGCTGGCCGCCCGCGAAGTTCGCCCCGAGCGCGAAGACATAGCCGGTCTCCTCCTCGATCACCGACTCGGGCAGGCGGAAGCGCGGGATCTGCGTCCACATGAAGCCGCCCGGGCGTTGCTCGCCATCGAAGACGGTCACGTCGTAGCCCAGGGGCGCGAGGTCGCGCGCCACGGTCAGCGAGGCCGGGCCCGCGCCCACGCAGGCGACGCGCCGCCCGTTGCGTGGCGCGCGCTGCGGCATGCGGCCCCGCACGTCCTCCTTCATGTCCGCGGCAACGCGCTTGAGGCGGCAGATCGCCACCGGCTCGGGCTGCCCGGTGTTGCTCTCTTCCACCCGTCCGCGCCTGCACGCGGGCTCGCAGGGGCGGTCGCAAGTGCGTCCGAGGATGCCGGGGAAGACGTTGGAGACCCAGTTCACCATGTAGGCGTCGCCGTAGCGACCCTGGGCGACCAGGCGGATGTATTCGGGCACGGGGGTGTGCGCGGGGCACGCCCACTGGCAGTCCACCACCTTGTGGAAGTACGCCGGATTGGCGATGTTCGTCGGCTGCAAGCGGGCCTCCTGAACGGACGGCCCGGAAGGGGCCGCGGCCAGTCTACGCCTCGCGCGCCGCGCGTGCCTACCCGGTGGATTCCACTAGGCTCCTGGAGCCGGGCGCCGGCGCTTCAGGCGCCCTCGCCGGGCAACGGCACCCGCTGCGGCTTGCCGCTGCGGGTGAGCCAGCGCGCCGCGAAGTTCAGCCCGGACAGCGGTTCGCCGAACACCAGCCCCTGGGCCTGGTCCCAGCCGTGCTTGCGCAGGAACTCCAGCTTCTGCGGGGTGTCCACGCCGCAGGCCACGCAGGTGACGCGCACCCGCTTGCCGAAGTCGCCCAGGCCCAGCAGCATGGCCTGCAGCGTGGAATCCTTCTCCAGGTCGCGCATGAAGGACGCGTCCACCTTGATCTCGTCGCACGGCAGCTGGCGCAGCTGCGCCACCGACGCCGTGGCGCCGAAGCGGTCCAGCGACAGGCGCAGCCCCTTGCGGCGCAATGCGACCACGGAAGCCACTTCCTTGGCCGGGAGGTCCTGCAGCGCGCTCATCTGCTGCAGCTCCAGCGACAGCAGCTTCGGCTCGATGCCGCCCGCGACGGCGGCATTCACCAGGTGCACCAGGTCCCGCGGATGCATGTGCGCGAGCGAAGCCTTCACCCCGATGGTCACCGGTTGCAGGCCGGCGGCCCGCCAGTTCTTCACGTGCTTGCGCAGCTGGTCCAGCACCCACTCGGTGAGCGCCACGTCCATCTCGGAGCTGCCCGCGAGCTCCAGCAGCTCGTCGCCCTCGATGATGCGGCCGGATGCGTGCTTCCAGCGCACGATGGTGCCGGCACCCACCAGGCGCGTGTTGGCCAGGTCCACCACCGGTTCGTACAGCAGCTCGATCTCGTCGCGGCCGATCGCGTGCCGCAGCTCGGCGCTCAGGTCGAGCCGGCTCATGGCCTGCTCGTTGAACTGCGGCGAGAAGAACTCGTAGCGATGCGGCCCGGCCTGCTTGGCATGGCGCAGCGCCAGGCCGGCGTTGCGCGTCAGCACATCGGGGTCCAGCCCGTCGCCCGGGAACACCGACACGCCCACGCTGCAGGTGACGAACAGCTCCGGCGCGCCCTGCCGGCGGAAGCTCACGGTGGAGTCCTCCAGCAGCTTGTTGATGAAGGCCGCGGCGCTGTGCACGCCTTCCATGTAGGGCACGATGACGGCGAACTCGTCGCCATCGAAGCGGTACAGCGAGGGCTGGTGCTGGTCGGACGAGAGCTCCCCGCCGGCTTCGGTCTGCACGCAGCTCGCCAGGCGCTTGGCCACCCGTTGCAGCAGCTGGTCACCCAGCACCCGGCCGAGGGCGTCGTTGATGCGTCCGAGCGCGTCGACGCCGATGTGCAGCAGCGCGCCCGAGTGGCCGTTCGCCGTGGCCTCCGACAGCACGTTGGCGGCGTCGCGGCGGTACGCCTGCTTGTTGGGCAGGCCGGTGAGGGCATCGTGCTGGCTCAGGTACTCGCGGTAGGCGCTCGCGGCCAGCGTGTTGCGGATGCGCAGGCCCAGTTCGCTCGGATCCACCGGCTTGGAGAGGAAGTCCATGGCGCCGAGCGCCAGCGCCTTGAGCTTCACCTGCGGATCGGTGCTGCTGGTGAGGACGATCACCGGCACGTGGCGCAGCACGGCGTCGTCGCGCATCGCGGCGAGGATCTCCAGTCCGCTCACGCGGGGCATGCTCAGGTCCAGCAGCAGCACGCCGGGGACCTCGCGGCGCATCATGGGCACGGCCAGTTCGGGCTGGTCGGTCTGCACGAAATGGCGGTAGCCGGCCTCCATCAGGAAGGCCTGCGTCATCTCGATGTTGAGCATCTCGTCGTCGACCATCATGATCAACGCCTGCGAGAGCCCGGCGCTGGAGCGGTGGCTCCACAGCATGTCCTGCGGCGACAGCGCCCGCAGCTCCTGCTCGCTGAGCCTGTCTTCCCCGGGCGCGAAGACGGTCGGGTGCGTCGACAAGCTGTCGCTGCCCTCCCTGCCCGCGCCCGGCGCCGGTGTCACCGTGTCCTGGTCCATCCCTGCCATCATCGGATTGTGCCCGCCCTTCATCCCGTGACGACTTCGGGCACTTCGAGCTGTGTGCCCATGTGCACGAGCCGTTGCAGAACCACCTCGGCCAGCGGCGCATCGCCCGCCTTGGCCGCCGCCTCCATCTCCCGCGCGGGCCCGGTGAAGGCGTCGTACCCCACCGTCCCGGCCGCGCCCGCGAGCCAGTGCGCGAGGCGCTCCACCTCGCCCAGGTCGCCGGACCGCATGGCCGCCTCCGCCACCTCGAGCTGCTGGTGCAGGCGCGCCGCGAACTTGCGCACGATGGGCACCAGCTTGCCGTTGGCGGCGAAACGCGAGCGGATCGGCCCGGCCAGCGGCTCGTCGACCATGGCGTCCAGGAACACCGAGGACGCATCCGCCGCGGGCGCCTCCTGCGCGACGCCTCCGAGCAGCACGGCCACCTGCTGCAGCAGCACGTCGATCTCCACCGGCTTCGTGAGGTACGCGGTGCAGCCGGCGCCCAGCACTTCAGCCTCGAAGCCCTTCATGGCGTGCGCGGTCAGCGCCACGATGGGCACGGCCACGCCGCGGCGGCGCAGCTCGCGCGTGGCGGCGTATCCGTCCAGCACCGGCATCTGCATGTCCATCAGCACGAGGTCGTAGCTGCCGGCGGCCATCTTCTCCAGCGCAACCTGGCCGTTCCCGGCCTCGTCCACCCACAGGCCGTGCTCGGTGAGCACCAGCGAGATCAGTTCGCGGTTCTCCGCGCCGTCGTCCACCACCAGCACGCGCGCCGACGGGATCTTCCAGTGCGTTCGGCGCTGCGGCACCGGCTCCTGCGCGGCGTGGGCGAGCTCGCCGGCGCCGAGCAGGCGCACGCCCGCGAGCGGCCCGGTGGCGAAGCTGAAGATCATGGTGGTGCCTACGCCCGGCTGGCTGGTGGCGGTGAGGTCGCCCCCGAGCGCGCGTGCCAGCCGGCGGCTGATGGCCAGGCCCAACCCGGTGCCGCCGAAGCGGCGCGTGATCGACGCGTCCGCCTGCGTGAACGGGTCGAACATGCTCTCCACCCGCGACGGGTCCATGCCGATCCCGGTGTCGCTCACTTCCACCGAGTAGACGCCATCGCCGCAGGCGAGCACGACTTCCACGCCGCCACGTTCGGTGAACTTCACCGCGTTGCTCAGGAGATTCAGCACCACCTGCCGGATGCGCGCCGGATCCGAATGCACGCGCTCCGGCACGGGCGTCAGCAACCGCAGCGACAGCCGGATGCCCTTCTCCTGCGCCTTGAGCCCGAGCTCGGCCAGCGCAGCCTGCACCACCTGGTGCGGCGCGAAGGCGACCTGCTCCAGCGTCAGCTGCCCCGCCTCCACCTTGGAGAGGTCGAGGATGTCGTTGATCAGGCCGAGCAGGTGCCGGCCGCTCTGGTGGATGGTGTCGAGGTAGCGCGAAGACTCGCGCTCGCTCTTGCCGAAGCCGCGCCGCAGCAGCTCCGTGAAGCCCAGGATGGCGTTCATCGGCGTGCGGATCTCGTGGCTCATGTTGGCCAGGAACTCGCTCTTGGCGCGGTTGGCCGCCTCGGCTTCTTCCTTGGCAGAGGCCAGCTCCACGCGGCTCTCCTCCAGCAGCGTGATGTCTTCCAGGCTCAGGAGCGCACCCGACGCCTTGCCGCCGCCCGCCAGCACCGGCGAGCAGTTGGCCACGAAGGTGCGCAGCCGGCCGCCGGCGTCCTTCAGCTTCAGGTGCAGGTTGCGCTGCACGACGCCCTCGGCGAGCGCGGCGGTCCAGGGATAGGCCGACGCCGGGAGCGGCCGCCCGTCCGCGTCCAGCCAGGGCAGCGAGGAAACCGGCGAACCCGTGAGTTCCTCGTTGCTGCGTCCCAGCAGGCGCACGACCGCCTCGTTGGCGAGAACCACCGTGTGGTTGCGGTCGACCACCACGAGGCCCTCGGCCAACGAATCGAGCGCCGAACGCACGCGGCCCGGAATCGCCTTGGACGGGTCGAGGTGGCGCAGCACGCGCGTGAGGTAGACGTGGAAGCCGAGGAAGCACAGGGCGGAGCAGAACGCCAGCAAGGGAATCAGCGGCGTCTGCAGCAGGCCCGCAAGACCTGGCGCCACGAGCGGCGCGAAGCGCAGTTCCAGCTGGCCCCAGGGCTGTCCGCCGGCCTCCAGGTTCACCTGGATCTGGGCATCGCGCGCGCTGCCGCTTTCGATCGGCACCCACTCGCGCACATGGTCGCCCGTGGCCACCACCAGCCGCCCGTCGCGCGTGCGCAGGCCGACGGAGCGCAGGTCGGCGTTGCGCTTCTGCACGAAGCGCAGCACCTCTTCCAGCGGGCGGGGATCGGCGCTGCCCAGGATCGCAGTGGCGCTGGCGGCCAGGGCTTCGGCCAGCGCGATGCGGCCGTCGCGCACGGCGGCATCGCGGTCCGGCACGAGCCCGAAGAAGGAAGCGGCCAGCAGCACGGTGCTGACCAGCGACACCAGCCCGAGCGCGATATAGGTGCGCGTGTTGAGGATCTTCAACCGAAGCCCCGCAAGGTGTTGCGGCCGTCCGGGCGATCCGCGGCCAGGGGCTCGTCCTCCTCCTCGGCCTCGTCGCCGGAGCGGGCGAGCACGGGCAGCGGGTCGAGGATGCGCCAGGCGGGCAGCGCGGAGAGGTAGCTGCCCAGGAGCACGCCACCGCGGATCAGCCACAGCACATAGACGAAGGACAGGCCGAGGGACACGCTGACCACGGAGATCGTCACCGACTTCTCCAGGTCCAGTTCGTCGCGCACCGCCTCACGCAGGCGATCGAGCTCGCTGGCGAACGCGGCCGAACGGATGGACCGCTGGAAGTCCTCCAGCCGTGCGCCCTCCGGGCGGCTCTCGATGCCGAACTGGGCGAGCGCGAAATCGGGGCCTTGCGCCGCGATCAGTTGCAGGCCGGCGCGGTCGAAAACCACCGTGGAGAAGACGCGTGCGCCGTCCGCCTGCAGGGCGAGCCGCTGTGGCGCCGCACCGAACGACAGGCTGCCCGCATGCAGCGTCGCGATGGGCGCCTCCATGCCGGGGCCGAGCGCCTCCTGCAAGGACTCGGCGGCGCGCGCCGCGCGCGGCGGCGGTGCGCTGCTGCTTTGCGCGGCGGGAGCAAGTGCCGCCGTCACGGGAAGGATCGCAGGTGCAGCGGGGGCCGAAGCTGGCGGCTCCGGGGCGGGGCTGGCCGGCAGCGGTGCGGGCGCGGCACCTGCCGGCGGCGGTGGCACGGCCGCGGGAGGCGCGGGGGGCGCCGGCGGCGCAGGAGGCGCGGACGGCGCAGGAGGAACGGGCAGGACCTGGGCGTCCTGCGCCGCCACGTCGATGGCGACCGGCACGAGGGTGTCGAGCGCCCCGTCGCTGACCGTGTACGTGAAGGTCGCCCTGCCCTGGAAGCCGGCATCCGGACGGAAGGTGATGCTGCCGTCCGCGTTGAGCGTGACGGAGCCGCCAGTGCCTGCCGCCACGCCGGAGATCGCCAGCGCGCCACCGTCCGCATCGCGGTCGTTGGCCAGCAGCACGCCCGGGGCGATGGTCAGCGGCGTGTCCTGCACGGTCCCCACGCTGTCGGCCCCGCCCACCGGTGCGTCGGCCACCGGGGTCACGGCGAGGCTGGCTGTCCCGCGCACCATGGCGGCGCCGTCGCTCACGTCGTACGTGAAGCTCACCGTGCCGTTGAAATCCCGCGAGGGCGTGAAGCTCCACGTGCCGTCGGCGTTGGCCACGAGGCTGCCGCTGCTCGCCGTCAGGTTGACCACTGTGAGCGCGTCGCCATCCACATCCCCCGCAGAACCGAGCAGGTCCGCGGGCGTGATCACGATGGTGCCGCCGTCCTCGGCCATCCCGGGCAGGCTCACGGGCGTCGTCGTGGGGGCATCGTTGACCGGCGTGACCATCAGGCTCGCGGTGCCTGCCGCCGTGGCGGTTCCATCCGTGACGTCGTAGCTGAAGGTGACCGTGCCGCCGGAATTCGCATCCGGCGTGAAGCTCCACGTGCCGTCGGCGTTGGCCACCAGGCTGCCGCTGCTCGCCGCCAGGTTGACCACCATGAGCCCATCGCCGTCCACATCTGCGGCGTTGGCCAGCAAGTCGGCCGGCGTGATGACGATGGTGCCGTCCTCGGCCATCGCCGGCAGCGTGACGGGCAGCGTGGACGGCGGATCGTTCACGGGCGCCACCACGAGAGTGGCCGTGGTGGGCGTGTCGG
>SEAY01000136.1 GCA_004144865.1 Comamonadaceae bacterium | reverse complement strand
ACGACTTCGTCACCGACCTGTCGATCTTCTTCCTGCTCGTGGTGGTGCTCGGCGGCATGGGCCGTCTCTACGGGCCGCTGATCGGCACCGTGTTCTTCTTCATCGTGCCCGAGTTGCTCTCGGTGCTGCAGAACTGGCGGCTGATGATCTACGGCGTCGCGCTGCTGCTGTTGATGCTGTTCGCGCCGGGCGGCCTGGCCGGGGCCTTCTCGCGCTGGACGTCCCGGCGCCGTGCGCCCGTTGTGGAGGGCATGCCGGACCACGCGCCCGACATCGCGCCGATCGAAGGCGCGCGTCTGTCCGTCACCGGCGTGACGAAGCGCTTCGGCGGCGTCGCGGCGCTGTCGGGCGCATCGCTGGCGCTCGAAGCCGGCGAAGTGCACGCGTTGGTCGGGCCGAACGGCTCGGGCAAGACGACGCTGCTGAACCTCGTGAGCGGCTACTACGGCATCGACGCGGGCACCATCGCCATCGACGGCCAGACCGTGAACGGCATGGACGCGGGCCGTATCGCGCGGCTCGGCGTGCGCCGCACCTTCCAGACACCGAAGCTGATACCCGAGCTGAGCGTGCTCGACAACGTGCTGCTGGGCGCGTTCTCCGACGAGCGGGCGTCCCTCTTCGCCGTTGGGCTGGGCCTGCCTTCGGCGCGCCGCGAAGCCGCCGAGCGCCGTGCCGAAGCGCTGCGCTACCTGCACTTCGTCGGGCTGGACGCGCGCGCACACGACGAGGCCGGCAGCGTGCCGCACGGACAGCAACGGCTGGCGGAGATCGCGCGCGCACTGGTGGGCCGCCCCAAGCTGCTGCTGCTCGACGAGCCGGCGGCCGGGCTGTCGCTGGCGGAACTGGAAGGCCTGGGCCAGCTCGTGCGCGCCATTGCGGCGCTGGGCACCACGGTGCTGATCGTGGAGCATCACCTCGAGCTGGTGGCCAGTCTTTGCCAGGACGTGACCGTGCTCGCAGGGGGAGAAGTGCTGGCGCAAGGCGAGCCGCAGGCCGTCTTCAACGACAGGCGCGTGATGGCCGCCTACATGGGCGCGCGCGCACTCGACACACCGGCCCCGACACTCGAACCCACGCGCGCATGAACACCATTTCTTCCGCTGCGGCTGCGTCCGCGGCACCGCTTCTTTCGGTGGACCGGCTGCACAGCGGCTACGGCCAGATCAACGTGCTGGAGGGCGTCAGCCTGGCGGTCCATCCGGGCCAGATCGTGACGCTGCTGGGCAGCAATGGCGCGGGCAAGAGCACGCTGCTCAAGACGCTCTCGGGCCTGCTGCCGACACGGCAGGGCAAGGTCGAGTTTCTCGGTGCCGACATCGGCCGGCTGCGGCCTGAGCAGATCGTTGCCGCCGGCCTGCAGCACGTGGCCGAAGGCCGCCGCCTGTTCCGCACCCAGGACGTGCTGGCCAACCTGGACCTCGGCCTGTACGGGACGCGGCTCGACGCGGCCGCACAGCGCGAGCGGCTGCAGGCGGCCTTCGCGCTTTTCCCGATCCTGCACGAGCGCCGTCGCTCGCTCGCCGGCGCGCTTTCCGGCGGCCAGCAGCAGATGCTGGCGATTGCGCAGGCCCTGATGCGGTCGCCGAAGCTGCTGATGCTCGATGAGCCTTCGCTCGGGCTGGCGCCGGTGATCGTCGACCAGGTGATCGAGGCGATCCTGAAGCTGCGCGCGGAGGGCTGCGCGATCCTGCTGGTCGAGCAACTCGTGGAGCGCGCGCTCGACGTGGCCGACACCGCCTACGTCATGCGCAGCGGCCGCATCCTCGGCCACGGCACCGCGCAGGCGGTGCGCCAGGGCGACCTGGTGCGGCAGGCCTACCTGGCCGGCTGAATTCAGAACGGTTCGATCAGGCGCTTGCGTTCGGTGCGGCGCGGCGCCGGCGGCAACGTGTCGAGCGTGCGCAGCAGGATCTCGCGCGTGTCCGCGGGGTCGATCACGTCGTCGTAGCCGAAGTGGCTCGCGGTCACGAGCGCGGTGTGCTCGTCCTTCAGCTCCTGCGTCAGGCGGGCGTGCAGCGTCGCGCGCGCGGCCGGATCGGTTTCGGCCTCGAGCGCCTTCGCATGGATGATGTTGACCGCGCCTTCGAGCCCCATGCCGCCGTACTCGGCCGTCGGCCAGGCCAGCAGCACGGCGGGGTCCAGCGGCTGCGAGCCCATGATGTAGAAGCCCAGTCCGTAGGCCTTGCGCAGCACCACCGTCATGAGCGGCACCGTGGCGTTCGCGATGGCCGTGAGCAGCCGTGCGCTGTGCCGCACCAGGCCGGTCCGCTCGGCATCGGGGCCGACCATGAGGCCGGGCGTGTCGCACAGCAGCAGCATCGGGATGTCGAAGGCGTCGCAGATCTGCGCGAAGCGCGCGGCCTTGTCCGAGCCGTCGCTGTCGATGGCGCCGGCCATCTGCAGCGGCTGATTGGCGATGACGCCCACCGCCCGCCCGCCGAGCCGGATGAACGCGGTGACCACGCAGGCACCGAACCGGGGTTTCAGCTCGAGCACGGAATCGGCGTCCGCCAGCGTGCGGATCACCTCGCACACGTCGTATGAGCGCTTGGGGTTTTCCGGAACGATCTCGCGCAGCGGCGACTGGTCGGCCGCGGCGCCCGGCGCCTGCGGCGGCCCGAAGTAGCCGAGGTAGCGGCGCGCGGCGTCGATGGCCCCGGCCTCGTCGTCGACCAGAAGGTCGAGCACGCCGGAGGCCTCGTGCGTTTCCATCGACCCGATCTCCTCCGGCGTGTAGCGGATGCCGAGCGCAGCCTCGACCAGCGGCGGGCCGGCCATGCCGAGCGCCGCGCCGCGGATGCCGATCAGCAGGTCGCACATGCCCGCGAGATTGGCCTGGCCCGCGAACGACCGGCCCGGCACCACGCCCACCGTGGGCACGCGGCCGGACAGCCGCGCGAACACGACGAAGGTCGGCGTCTTGCCCCGTGCGGCCAGCAGCATGTCGTGCGGCCGCGCACCGCCGCCGTCGAGCCAGACGACGACCGGCAGGCTGAACTTCAGCGCATGCTCGAACATGCGCGTCATCTTCATGTGGTTGATCGCGCTCTGCGTGCCGGCGTGCACGGTGAAGTCGTACAGCAGCAGGTCGACCGCGCGCCCGCCAACCTGCGCAGTGCCCATGACGAGACCGTCCGCCGGCCCTTCCATGCTGGCAACGGCCGGTTTGGCGAGCCCGCCGTACTCCACGAAGCTGTCCGGATCGACCAGCCCGTCGACCACCTCGCGCACCGTCCAGCGGCCACGCTTGCGCTGGCGCGCAACGGCCTGCGGGCGTGCCGGATCGAGCCGTGCGCTCTGGGCCGCCAGCAGCGCCTTGAGGTCCTCCCGCACCGGCTACTTCGCCCGCTCGCGGAACACGCGCATGGCCTTCGGATCCTTGGCCGAGACGACCGATGCGAGCACCACGTCGTCCGGCGAGATGCCGCAGTGGTTGCTCTCGGTGAACGACAGGTTGCCGAGCAGGCCCTTGTAGTTGCGCGTGTTGTCCAGCGCGCGCTTGATGCGCTCGGGCTCGAAGCTCTTCTCGCTCTCGATCACCGCCTTCAGCAGGTGCAGGAAATCGTAGAACGGCCCGGCCGCCACGTTGACCTCGCTGCCTTTCGCTTCGGGGTAGTTGGCCAGCTTCTTGGCGAACGCGACCTGGCGCTCGCCGGGCGTCTCGGTCGCGCTCCAGGTGAGCGACTTGTAGTAGGTGCCGTAGACACGCTCCACGGCTTCGAGCGGCACCAGGTCGAAGATGCTCTCGATGAACAGGCCGTTGTGGCCGGCCACCGGCGGATACCACTTCTGCTGGTGCATCGCGTTGAAGGCCATGGCCGCGGAGGGGATCGTCGAGATCCACGACACCAGCCCCTCGGCCCCGGCCTTGCGCAGGTTGCCGATGTAGGCGTTGAGATCGGGCGCGGTCAGCGGATAGACCTCGATGCCGACCGGCGTGATGCCGAGCTTCTTGCACACGGCCAGCGTCGACGCCGTGCCCTGCTCGCCGAACGCGGTGTTCTCCTGGATCACGCCGATCTTGCGCAGGCCGAGCTTTTCGACCAGGTGCCGCACGATGACCTCGGCCTGGATCGCGGTATTGAAGCTCAGCTGGTAGTGGTAGGGGTACTTGGTGCCGTCGGCCAGCTCGGCGGCGTTGGCGTAGGTGGCCTGCGGCATCTTCGCGCGCGTGGTGAAGGCAAGCGACGCCAATGCCTGCGAACTGCCGGTCGGGCCGACGAAAGCCAGCGGCTTGCGGTCGAGCAGCTTCTTGGCGACCGCGGGCTGCTTGGCCGGGCTCGCCTCGTCGTCTTCCTCCACGCGCACCAGCGGACGGCCCAGGATGCCGCCGGCCGCATTGATCTCGTCGACCGCGATCACGCCGCCCACGTAGAGCGGCTGGAAGGTGGACACCAGGCGCCCCGTGGTCGGGCGGATCCAGCCGATGTCGAGCGGCTGCCCGGCCTGCGAGAAGGCCGACGGCACCGACAGCCCCGCGCCCAGCGCGGCAGCCGCCTGCAGGAAGGTGCGGCGATCGAGGCCGCCATCGTCCGTGGCGCCAAAGAATGAGGGGCGAGGGTTGCGCATGGAATCTCCGTTCGTGTTGTGCGTCGACGTTGTCCCGACCGGGCGCGGGCCGTCTTGGCAGGGTTGCACCGGATGGCTCAGAAGTACTCTGTCTGCCAAGATTGCCAGACAATCCGTGCGCGGATCAGATGGTTTTCCCGGAGACTCCACCCCTTGCAGAAAGGCTCGCCGATGGCACAAGAATGGTCCGATCCCCGCGTTCCGCCGGCGCGGCAATGCGTGCTCCGGCCGCTGCTGGAGCACTGGGCCGCCGAACAGCCGGACGCCGTCTTCGCCTGCTTCGAGGACGGCAGCCAATGGACCTGGGCGCAGACGCTGGAAGCCGCCCGCAGCGCCGCGGCCGGACTGCGCTCGCTGGGTGTGCGCCAGGGCGACAACGTGATGTCGTGGCTGCCCAATGGGCCGGACGCCCTGCGCGTCTGGTTCGGCGCGAACTATTGCGGCGCGGTGTACGTGCCGATCAACACAGCCTACCGGGGCCAGTTGCTCGCCCACGTGATCGCCAATGCGCAGGTAAAGGTGATGGTCGCGCATCCCGAGCTGGCGCGCCGGCTGGCGGAGATCGACACCGCCACGCTGACCGACATCGTGCTGGCCGGTGACGCGCAGGACGTCGCGCTCCCTGCAGCGCTGCGTGGCCATCCGCGCACGCTGCTCGAGACCGTTCGCGACGAGGACATCGCGACGCCTGAACCGGTCATGCCCTGGAGCGACCAGACCATCATCTACACCTCGGGCACCACCGGCCCGTCGAAGGGCGTGCGTTCGAGCTACCTGCATCTCTACTCGGCCTCGTCGGACCCGTTTCCCTACCTCGGGCGCACCGACCGCTACCTGGTCGCGCTGCCGTTGTTCCACGTCGGCGGCACCGTCGCGGTCTATTCCATGCTGATCCGCGGCGGCTCGGTGGCGGTGGTCGGCAGCTTCCAGCTCGGCGACTTCTGGGAGACGGTGGAGCGCACGGGCAGCACCTTCACCGTGCTGCTCGGCAGCATGGCCACGCTGCTCGTCAAGAAGACGCCGGCGCCGCTGGACCTCCGCCACGGCTTGCGCCATGTGCTGATGATTCCGCTGTCGGAAGACACGGCGTTGTTCAAGGCGCGCTTCGGCTGCGACGTCTACACCGCCTACAACATGACGGAGATCTCGTCGCCCCTCGTGTCCGGCGTGCAGCCCACCGCGCTCGGCAGTTGCGGCCGGCCGCGTGCGGGCATGGAAGTGCGCATCGTCGACGCCAACGACTGCGAGGTCGCACCCGGCGCCACCGGCGAACTGATCGTGCGCAGCGATCGGCCCTGGGCGCTCAACCACGGCTACTTCCGGGCGCCGGAAGCCACGGTGGAAGCGTGGCGCAACGGCTGGTTCCACACCGGTGACGCGTTCCGCGTGGACGCCGAGGGCAACTACCACTTCGTCGATCGCATCAAGGACGCGATCCGGCGCCGCGGCGAGAACATCTCGTCCTTCGAGGTCGAGGCCGAGGTCAACGCTTACGAGCAAATCCAGGAGGCCGTCGCCGTGGCAGTGCCCAGCGAACTGGGCGAGGACGAGGTGCTGATCGTGGTGGTGCCCCGCGCGGAGGCGACCATCGATCCGGAGGCGCTGACCCGTCACCTGATCGGGCGCCTGCCGCACTTCATGGTGCCGCGCTACGTCCGCATCGTGCCGATGCTGCCAAAGACCGCCACCCAGAAGGTGCAGAAGCATGTGCTGCGCGGCGAGGGCATCACCGCCGACACCTGGGATCGCGAGGCTGCGGGCATCCGCGTGCGCGGAACCCGCCTCTAGCGGCGGCAGGCGCCGCGCCCGTCAGCCGGCGACGGCGGCTGCTTCCACGGCAACCGCGACCGCGACTTCGATCTCGGCCACGATGCGGCTGGCCGCGACCTGGTCGCCCACCTTGACGTGCAGCGCGGTCAGCCGCCCCGCGACCGGTGCCGCATGGATGTGCTCCATCTTCATGGCCTCCAGCGTGATGACCGGCTGGCCGGCCTCGACCCGGTCGCCGATGGCGGCCAGCACGGCCACCACGCGCCCGTTCATCGAGGCGCGGACTTTGCCGTCACCACCCGCCTCGCCCTGTCGCACGGTGGCTGCGCGGGTCTTGTCTTCTACACGGACCGGAACGCCGCGGTAGTGCATCAGCAGGACTGCGCCGTCGCGGTGGAAGACAACGCGCTCACCGAGGCCGTCGCAGGCCACGCGTGCCGTGTGCTCGCCGATCTCCTCGAGTTCGATCGCGTGCGTCCGTTCGCCGATCGACACCTCGAAATGGCGCTGCCGCGTCAACACGATGCCCGCACTCAAGGTACCGCCATCGAGCTCGAAGCGCAGCGAGATCGGCAGGCTGTGCGTCATGCGCCGGCCCGTGGTCGCCGGCCGCCGCCCGGCCGTCGTCTCGTACAGCAGCACGGCCGCGATGGCCGCCGCGCGCGCCTGCATCGCCGTGTCGGGCGCGAGCAGCGCCTCCTGGTTCTGCGCAATGAACGCCGTGGTGGCGCCGCCTGCCGCGAACACCGGGTGGCCGAGGCAGCGGTTCAGGAAGGCCTGGTTGGTCTTCACGCCGAGCGCCACGGCATCTTCGAGCCCGGCCATGAGCTGGCGCCGGGCGGCGTCGCGCGTGTCGCCGTGGCCGATGATCTTGGCAATCATCGAGTCGTAGTACGGCGGGATCTCGCCGCCCGATTGCAGCGAGTCCTCCACGCGCAGCTGCGGCGGCATCTGCCACAGCGCCATGGTGCCGCTCTGCGGCATGAAACCCTTGTCGGCATCCTCGGCGCACAGGCGCACCTCGATCGCGTGCCCGCTGAAGCGCACCTGGTCCTGCGTGATGGGCAGAGCCTCGCCGGCCGCCACGCGGAGTTGCAGCGCGACCAGGTCCAGCCCGGTGATGGCTTCGGTCACCGGATGCTCCACCTGCAGCCGCGTGTTCATTTCCATGAAGTAGTAGTTGCCTTCGGCGTCGAGCAGGAATTCGAGCGTTCCCGCGCCCTCGTAGCGAATGGCCTTGACCGCCGCGACGGCCGTCGCGCCCATGCGCGCGCGCAGGTCGGCATCGACAGCGGGCGACGGTGCCTCCTCGATCACCTTCTGGTGGCGGCGCTGCACCGAGCAGTCGCGCTCGCCGAGATGGATCGCGTTGCCATGGCGGTCGGCGAAGACCTGGATCTCGATGTGGCGCGGCTCCACGATCGCGCGTTCGAGGATCACCTCGGGGTTTCCGAAGGCGCTCTGCGCCTCCGAGCGCGCACTGCGCAGCAGTTCCGGAAAATCTTTGGCCGACGGCACCAGCCGCATGCCGCGCCCGCCGCCGCCGGCGGTGGCCTTGATCATCACCGGGAAGCCGATGCGCTCCGCCTCGGCGGCCAGCCGCTCCTCGCCCTGGTCGTCGCCCTGGTAGCCGGGGATGCAGGGCACGCCTGCGGCCTGCATGAGCGTCTTGGCGCCGGCCTTGTTGCCCATCGACACGATGGCTTCGGCAGATGGTCCGATGAACACCAGGCCCGCATCCCTGCAGGCCTGCGCGAAGTCCTCGTTCTCGGCCAGGAAGCCGTAGCCGGGGTGAACCGCATCCGCGCCGCTGAGCCTCGCGGCCTCGACGATCGCCGGGATGCGCAGGTACGACTGCGCCGGCAGCGGCTCGCCGATGCACACGGCCTGGTCGGCCTCGCGCACGTGGCGCGCGCCCGCGTCGGCGGTGGAAAACACCGCCACGGTGCGGTAGCCGAGCGCGCGCGCGGTGCGGATGATGCGCAGCGCGATCTCGCCGCGGTTGGCGATCAGGATCTTGCGGAAAGGGGTGGAGAGTGTGGTCATGTCAGTGGCCGGTGGGAAAGGTTCCCATGAATTTCGAGAGGATCTGCAGCATCACTTCGTCGGCGCCGCCGCCGATCGAGGTGAGCCGGCCGTCGCGGAAGATGCGGGAGATCGGGCTTTCGTCGACGAAGCCCATGCCGCCCCAGAATTGCAGGCAGCCGTCGGCCACCTCGCGGATCACGCGGCCGGCCTTGAGCTTGGCCATGGTGGCGGTGCGGGTGGCGTCCTGCCCGGCCACCACTTCCTCCACGCCCTGCCAGCAGAGTGCGCGCAGCGCGGCCACTTCGGTCTGCAGCTCGGCCAGCTTGTAGTGCACCCACTGGTTGTCGAGGATCGAGCGGCCGAAGGCGCGCCGCTCGCGCGTGTAGCCGATGGTGGTGTCGATGGCGCGCTGCGCCATGCCGACGCTGTTGAGCGCACCCCAGAGCCGCTCTATCTGGAACTGCTCCATCTGGTACATGAAGCCCATGCCCTCCTCGCCGATGCGCCAGCGCTGCGGCACGCGCACGTCGTCGAAGTGAACCTGCGCGGTGTCGGACGCGTGCATGCCCATCTTGCGCAGCTTGCGCGCGACCTC
>SEAY01000204.1 GCA_004144865.1 Comamonadaceae bacterium | reverse complement strand
TGGCGCGCCAGCAGCTTGGGCACGGCGAACACGGGGCCGATGCCCATCTCGTCGGGCTCGCAGCCGGCCACCGCCATGCCGCGGAAGGCGCCCAGCGGCTGCAGGCCCAGGCGCTCGGCTTCGCGGGCCTCCATCAGCACGCAGGCGGACGAGCCGTCCGACAGCTGCGAGGCGTTGCCAGCCGTCACGAACTGCCCCGGGCCCTTGACGGGCTCGAGCTTGAGCAGGCCCTCCAGCGTGGTCGATGGGCGGTTGCAGTTGTCCTGCGTTGCCACCACGTCGCGCTGCGTGACCTCGCCCGTGTCCTTGTTCTTCTCGGCCATGCGCGTGGCGCAGGGCACGATCTCATCGGCAAAGCGCCCGGCCGCTTGCGCCGCCGCCGTGCGCTGCTGGCTTTGCAGCGAGAACGCGTCCTGGTCCTCGCGCGTGATGCCGTAGCGGTGGGCCACGATGTCTGCCGTGTCGATCATGGCCATGAACAGCGCGGGGTGGTGCTCGACCAGCCACGGGTCCAGGTCGCTGGGCAGATTGTTGCCGGGGCGGATGCCGGAGATGCTCTCCACGCCTCCCGCGATCATGGCCGGCACGCCCTCGGCCACGATGCGGCCCGCTGCGATGGCGATGGCCTGCAGCCCCGATGCGCAGTAGCGCGTGACCGTGGTGCCCGCCACCGACAGCGGCAGCCCGGCGCGCAGCACGGTCTGGCGGCCCAGGTTGCGGCCCTGGAAGCCGTCGGGGTTGCCGCAGCCCAGGATCAGGTCCTCGAACCGTTCGGGGTCCACGCCGGAGCGGTCGACCGCCGCGCGCACGGAGAACGCCGCCAGCTGCGCCGCCGGCGTGATGTTGAATTCGCCGCGGTGCGACTTGGCCAGCGGGGTGCGGGCGGTGGAAACGATGACGGCTTCGCGCATGGGGGTCCCTTGTCTCGGTGGGTAGATTGCTATTTTTTTAGTAGCTTGCAGCGCGCGTCACACAAGCGATCCAGGTTCAAATACCTCTGAATCGACCTATTTACATGCGCTACCAGCTATCATTTTTGATGGATGACCGCAGCGCTTCAGGCCGCCGCTGCGGCCTGCGATGGCGCCCGGTTCAGGCTGTCGAAGTCGCGCCCCTCGGCCACCAGCTTCTCCAGCAGTGGCGCGGGCTTCCAGAACTGCGGGTCTTCCTGGGCGAACGCGCGCACGTCGGCCAGGATCGATGCCAGGCCCACGGTGTCGGCGTACTTCATCGGCCCGCCGCGATGGCGCGGGAAGCCGTAGCCCGACAGGAAGGTCACGTCCACATCCAGCGGACGCAGCGCAATGCCCTCCTCCACCACCTTGGCGCCTTCGTTCACCATGGCCGCCAGGTAGCGGCGCAGTATTTCATCGGCCGTGAAGCTGCGCGGCGCGATGCCCTTCCTGGCGCGCTCGGCATCGACGATGGCCAGCACCTCAGGGTCGGGCTGGCCGGTGCGGGCGCCTTCGGGGTACAGGTAAAAGCCCCGGCCGGTCTTTTGGCCGAACCAGCCGCGCTCGCAGATGCGGTCGGCGATCTCGACGTAGCGCGCCTGTGGGTCGCGCGTGGCGGCGCGCCGCTTGCGCGTGGCCCAGCCGATGTCGCCGCCCGCCAGGTCGGTGACCTGGTAGGGGCCCATGGGGTAGCCGAAGCCGCGCACGGCCGCGTCGATCTCGTAGGGGCTCGCGCCGTCTTCCATCAGCGCGTCGGCCGCCTGCTTGTACACGGCCAGGATGCGGTTGCCGATGAAGCCGTCGCACACGCCGGCGCGCACGGGCACCTTCTTCATGCGCTTGGCCAGCGCGAAGGCCGTGGCCACGACGTCGGGCGCCACGCGGGCGGGCACCACGATCTCCAGCAGCTTCATGATGTTGGCCGGGCTGAAGAAGTGCAGGCCGATCACGTCTTGCGGGCGGGCGGTGGCGGCAGCGATGGCGTC
>SEAY01000025.1 GCA_004144865.1 Comamonadaceae bacterium | reverse complement strand
TCCACCCGCACGCACATCTCGGCGAAGTAGTGGAAGTTGTCGGCCGCGCGCGGCACCAGCTGCTTGCCGGTCTGCGCGATCACCTGGCCGGTGTCGTCGGTCTCGGTGCGCGATATCTCCGGCACGTTCTTCGCGATCAGCTCGCCCAGCCGGCGCATGAGCTTCGCGCGCTCCGGCGCGGGCAGGCCAGCCCAGGCCGGGAAGGCCTCCTTCGCCGCGGCGACGGCCGCATGCACTTCCGCCTCGCCGCCACTCGCCACTTCGGCCAGCACTTCCTGCGTGGCGGGGTTGACGGTCTCGAAGTACTCGCGGCCGGCGACGGCCTTGCCGGCGATCAGGTGGTCTATGCGCATGTCAGGCGGCGATGGTGTTCATGAGGGCGCCGACCCCCTCGATCTCGCAGACGACCACGTCGCCCGGCTGGCAATCCACCACGCCGTCGGGCGTGCCGGTGAGGATCACGTCGCCGGGGTTCAGGGTCATGAAGCTGGTGAAGTACTCGATGAGGAAGGGCACGTCGAAGATCATGTCCTTCGTGTGGCCCTGCTGCGTGAGCTTGCCGTTCACGGTGGTCTTGAGCGCCAGCGCCATCGGATCGGGCACGTCGGCGGCGTCCACCAGCCACGGGCCGAGCGGCGTGGCGCCGTCGCGGTTCTTCACGCGCAGGTTGGGCCGGTACCAGTTCTCCAGGTAGTCGCGCACGGCGTAGTCGTTGGCGACCGTGTAGCCGGCGACGTACGCGTACGCATCCTCGCGCTTGACCTTCTTCGCCTTGCGGCCGATCACCACGGCCAGCTCGCACTCGTAGTGCATGGTCTGCACGCCGGCCGGGCGCTGGGTGGTTTCGCGGTGCCCGATGAGCGAGCGTTCGCCCTTGAGGAACACCAGCGGCTCCTCGGGCGGCTTGAACGACAGCTCCTTCGCGTGGTCGCGGTAGTTCAGGCCCAGCGCGAGAATCGTGCGGGGGCGCTCCAGCGGCATCAGCGGCGTCAGCCAGCGCACCTGGTCCTGCCAGAGCCGGCGGCCGTCGTCCAGCACCACCTGGCCGTCCCGCTCAGTGGCGGCGTGCACGACGCCGTCGACCATCACACGCGCGCGCTTCATGCGGCCTCCGCCACGAAGGTGTTGGTGAGGGTGCCCAGGGCGGGCATCTTGATTTCCACGCGGTCGCCGGCGCGCACTCGCGGCCGTCCCACGTCGCAGCCGAGCATGAGCATGTCGCCTTCGCCCAGGGTCATGAACTCGCTGACGTCGGCCAGCAGCTTGTCGGCGGAACGCAGCAGCTGCGAGAAGCGCACGGTCTGCTTGAGCTCGCCGTTGACGCGCATTTCGAGTTTGAACACCGCCGGGTCGCCGGCTTCGTTGCGCGCCCGGATGCGGTCGCCGATGCCGAGGAAGCCGTCCAGGCAGTTGAATTTCACCGGCGGACGGAAGAAGCTGTCGTGCGGCAGGCGCACGTCGTTCATCAGCACATAGCCGAGCACTTCGCGTGGCGACTTCATCACCATGGCGACCGTGGCGCCGACTTCCACCTCCGGCACGCCGGCCGGGATGGCGATGGCGCCACCGTTCTCCGTCCAGGTGTTGGCAGGCTTCACGTACAGCACGGGCGCATTCGGCGGCGCCTGGTAGGGCGGCTCGTTCACCTGGGCCCCCAGCGCCTCGAGTTCGCCGCGGAAATTCATCAGCGTTCCGTACACCGTGCCTCGCTTGACCAGGCTCATGACTGCTCCAGTGCGATCAGTTCGTCCAGCAGCTCGTAGAGCTGCGCCAGTTTCTGCTTGCCCAGCGACCGTTCCAGCCACCGGTAGTGATCCTCGACCGTCTGCGAAAGCTGCCCCACCATGTCCAGCCCGCGCGGCGTGGCTTCCACCACGGTGCGGCGCTGGTCGGCCGGGTCGCGCTCGCGCCGCACCAGCCCGTCGCGCTCCATGCGGGCCAGCACGCCGGTGAGGCTCGGTCCGAGGATATAGGCCTCGCGCGCCACGCGGCCGGTTTCCACCGTGCCGTGTTCGCCCAGCACGCGCAGCACGCGCCACTGCTGGTCCGACAGGCCCTGCTCGCGCAAGCTCGGCCGTGTCTTCGTCATCAGCGCTTCGCGCGCCTGCAGCAACAGGCGGGGGAGGTTGCGGTGGGGGAAGGCGGTGCCGGTCACGGCTCTTATTTAACATGTTAAATGAATCGCGGGCAAGCGGGATTCCCCACGCGAATGAACGGATGAGCCGCAAGGGCCGCGGAATCGCGCCCCTACACTCGGGCCATGGCGAAGGACAAGACGGTCTATACCTGCACCGAATGCGGGGGCAGCACGCCCAAGTGGCAGGGCAAGTGCCCGAACTGCGGCGCGTGGAACACGCTGATCGAAGGCGTGGCCGACACGTCCGCGGGCGCGCGCAACCGCTTCGCTTCGCTGGCGCCTGCTTCCGAGGTGGCGGTGCTGGCCGACATCGAGGCGGCCGAGGTCGCCCGTACGCCCACCGCCATCGACGAACTCGACCGCGTGCTCGGCGGCGGCATCGTGGAAGGCGGCGTGGTCCTGATCGGCGGCGACCCCGGCATCGGCAAGTCGACCCTGCTGCTGCAGGCCCTGGACGGGCTGCAGCGATCGGGCGTGCCCACGCTCTACGTCACCGGCGAGGAAAGCGGCGCGCAGGTCGCGCTGCGCTCGCGCCGCCTGGGGCTGGACCGCTCGCAGGTGAAGGTGCTTGCGGAGATCCAGCTGGAAAAGATCCAGGCGACCATTTCCGCGCAGCAGCCGGCGGTGGCGGTGATCGACTCGATCCAGACCGTCTACTCAGACCAGCTCACGTCCGCGCCGGGCTCGGTCGCGCAGGTGCGCGAGTGCGCCGCCCACCTCACGCGGCTGGCCAAGGCCGGCGGCACCACCATCGTGCTGGTCGGCCACGTCACCAAGGAAGGCGCGCTGGCCGGCCCGCGCGTGCTGGAGCACATGGTGGACACCGTGCTCTATTTCGAGGGCGACACGCACTCGAGCTTCCGCCTGGTGCGCGCGATCAAGAACCGCTTCGGGGCGGTCAACGAGATCGGCGTGTTCGCGATGACGGAGAAGGGCCTCAAGGGCGTGGCGAACCCGAGCGCGATTTTCCTGTCCCAGCACAGCGAGCCGGTGCCGGGCAGCTGCGTGCTGGTGACGCTGGAGGGCACCCGCCCGATGCTGGTGGAGATCCAGGCGCTGGTCGACAGCGGCGGCCCCAGCCCGCGCCGGCTTTCGGTCGGCCTGGATCGCGACCGGCTCGCCATGCTGCTGGCCGTGCTGCACCGCCATGCCGGAGTGGCCTGCATGGACCAGGACGTGTTCGTCAACGCGGTCGGCGGCGTGCGCATCAGTGAGCCGGCGGCCGACCTGGCGGTGATGCTGGCGATCGCCTCGTCGCTGCGCGGACGCGCGCTGCCCAAGGGCTTCCTGGCTTTCGGCGAGGTGGGCCTGGCCGGCGAAGTGCGTCCGGCCCCGCGCGGGCAGGAACGGTTGCGCGAGGCGGCCAAGCTGGGCTTCTCGGTGGCCATCGTGCCGAAAGCCAACGCGCCCAAGGGCGGGCGCGACATCGAAGGGCTCACCATCCATCCGGTGGAGCGGATCGAAGAGGCGCTGGAGGTCGTGCGCGGCCTCGCCTGAGCGCGCCCTTCGCCGCCATACTGGCAGGCGAAGGGAGAACCGCATGCAACTGTTCGTCTCCGCCGGGCTGATCGCGCTGGTGGTCCTGTGGGGCCTGCTGGCGCCCGCCAGTTTCGGCGCGATGGTCGACCAGGCGCTGGCCGCCATCACCCGCAACTTCGGCTGGCTGTACCTGTGGATCGTGCTGGGCCTGGTGCTGCTCGCCCTCGTGCTGGCCTTCAGCCGCTACGGCGACCTGAAGCTGGGCGACGAGGACGACGAGCCGCAGTTCTCCATAGGCGCCTGGTTCTCCATGCTGTTCGCGGCCGGCATGGGCATAGGGCTGGTGTTCTGGGGCGTCGCCGAGCCGCTGTCGCACTACGCGACCACGCCTCCCGGCGTCCAGGCGGGCACGCCGGAGGCGGCCAATGCGGCCATGCGCTACGCGTTCTTCCACTGGGGCCTGCATCCCTGGGCCATCTACGGCGTGGTGGGCCTCGCGATGGCGTTCTTCCAGTTCCGCCGCGGCGGCAGCGCCCTGGTGAGCACCGCGACCAGCGCGCTGCCGTGGCGCGTGGTGCAGCGGGCCTCGCCGCTGTTCAACGTGCTGGCCGTGGTGGCCACCGCGTTCGGCGTGGCGGCTTCGCTGGGAATGGGCGCCAGCCAGATCAACAGCGGCCTCAACGCCGCCTTCGGGCTGCCGATCGGGCCGGTGTCGCAGGTCGCCATCATCGCCGTGACCACCGTGCTGTTCATCGCCTCCGCCCTCAGCGGCGTCGAGCGCGGCATCAAGTGGCTGTCTTCCGGCAACCTGGTGCTGGCGGCGCTGATCGCGCTGGCGGTGCTGCTGCTGGGTCCGACCATCGCGGTGATCGACACCTTCACCAACACGCTGGGCGCCTACCTGAGCGACCTGGTGCGCATGAGCCTGCGCATGACGCCCTTCCGCGAGAGCTCCTGGGTCGGCGACTGGACGGTCTTCTACTGGGCCTGGTGGCTGTCCTGGTCGCCTTTCGTGGGCCTGTTCATCGCGCGGGTCTCGCGCGGGCGCACCATCCGCCAGTTCCTACTGGGCACCGTGCTGGCGCCCACCCTCGTGGGCTTCGCCTGGTTCTCGGTGTTCGGCGGCACCGCGCTGCACATGGAGATCTTCGGCGGCGCGCCCCTGGTGGAGGCGGTGCGCGCCGACGTCTCGACCGCCATCTTCGCCATGTTCGACGCCATGCCCTTCGGCATCGTGCTCTCGCTGGCCACGACCGTGCTGGTGCTGGTGTTCTTCGTCACCTCGGGCGATTCGGCCACGCTGGTCCTCGGCATGATGAGCACCGGCGGCGACCCGAATCCCTCGGCCCGGGTGAAACTGGTATGGGGCCTGCTGGTCGCCGCCATCGCCACCAGCCTGATGCTGGCCGGCGGCATCCGGGCCGTGCAGACCGCCACCATCGTGTTCGCCCTGCCGTTCGCCCTGGTGGTGGTGCTGATGGCCATCTCGGTGACGCGGGCCATCGACCAGGACTGGCGCGCCGAGCGCCAGCGCGAGCGCGACCTGCGCCGCAAGATGCGCGAGCTGGTCAAGGACTGAGCGAGACGTGGACAATCGCGTCCCATGAATTTCCAGAAGATCTTCCTGCCCATCCTGGGCGTCGCCGTGGTGGCCGTCGCCTATCGCGCCTATGGCTGGCCCGGCGTGGCGCTGGCGGCCGGCGGCATCCTGATGTGGATGCTGCTGCACTTCACCCGCATGATGCGGGTGCTGCAGCGCGCGGCCAACCGGCCGGTGGGCTACTGCGACAGCGCCGTGATGCTCAATGCCAAGCTGCGCCCGGGCGTGAACCTGCTGCACGTCATGGCCCTCACCCGCGCCGTCGGCGAGCCGGTGAGCGCGAAGGACGTGCAACCCGAGATCTATCGCTGGACCGACGGCAGCGGCTCCCACGTGACCTGCGAGTTCGAGCAGGGCAAGCTGGTCCGCTGGGCGCTGTTCCGCCCGCCGGCCGCCGCGGAAGAGGCGGCCTCGAGCGCGCCGTAAAATGCCCGGTTTCGCGACATCCACCTAGAAGGACCCCCCAATGAGCCCCGTAGTACCCTCGATGGCCGACCGTGACGGCAAGATCTGGATGGACGGCGAGCTGGTGGACTGGCGCGACGCGAAGATCCACGTGCTCACCCACACGCTGCATTACGGCTGCGGCGCCTTCGAGGGCGTGCGCGCGTACAACACGGTCAACGGCACGGCGATCTTCCGCCTGCAGGAACACACCGACCGCCTCTTCAACAGCGCCAAGATCCTGCGCATGCAGCTGCCCTTCAGCAAGGAGCAGGTCAACGAGGCGCAGAAGCAGGTGGTGAAGTCCAACAAGCTGGAGTCCTGCTACATCCGTCCGCTCACCTGGATCGGCTCGCAGAAGCTGGGCGTGAGCCCGAAGGGCAACCAGATCCACCTGATGGTCGCGGCCTGGGCCTGGGGCGCCTACCTGGGCGAGGAAGGCCTGCAGCGCGGCATCCGCGTGAAGACTTCCAGCTACACCCGCCACCACGTCAACATCACCATGACGCAGGCCAAGGCGGTGAGCAACTACAGCAACTCCATCCTGGCCAACATGGAAGCGGTGGACGACGGCTACGACGAGGCCCTGCTGCTGGACAGCGCCGGCTTCGTGTCCGAAGGCGCGGGCGAGAACGTGTTCGTCATCAAGGACGGCGTGGTGTACACCCCCGACCTCTCGGCCGGCGCGCTCAACGGCATCACCCGCAACACCGTCATGCACATCTGCAAGGACCTCGGCATCGAGCTGGTGCAAAAGCGCATCACCCGCGACGAGATCTACATCGCCGACGAAGCGTTCTTCACCGGCACCGCCGCCGAAGTCACGCCCATCCGCGAACTCGACCGCGTGGAGATCGGCGCCGGCCGCCGCGGTCCCGTGACCGAGAAGATCCAGGGCGCGTTCTTCGACATCGTGAACGGCCGCAATCCCAAGTACGCCCACTGGCTGACCCGCGTCTGAACATGAGCACCGCCACCCGCAAGGAAGCTTCCGTCGAACTGGTCGCCAAGGACCTCAACGCCAACGGCGGCATCTTCTGTCCCAGCCCCAAGGCCGACATGAAGTTGTGGAACACCCACCCGCGCGTGTACCTGGACATCGCGCAGAGCGGCGCGGCGAAGTGCCCGTACTGCGGCACGGTGTACAAGCTCAAAGAGGGCGAGCATTTCGGCGGCGGCCACTAGGCGGGCATCGTGGGCGCGGCTGTCATCCCGGGCTTGACCCGGGATCCATGCGGCGCCTGATCGATCGCCCTCTGGATTGCGGGTCAAGCCCGCAATGACAAGCAACTTGACCCACTCCCTCGTCATCGCCCCCCAATGGATCGGTGACGCCGTCATGACCGAGCCGCTGCTGCGCCGCTTGCGCGCGCGCGGCGAGCGGATCACGGTCGGGGCGCTGCCCTGGGTGGCGCCGGTGTACCGCGCCATGCCGCAGGTGGACGCGGTGATCGAATTCCCCTTTCGCCACGGCGGCCTGCAGTGGAAGGCGCGGCGAGCGTTCGGCCGCGATCTGCAGGGGCGGTTCGACACGGCATATGTGCTGCCCAATTCGCTCAAGAGCGCGCTGCTGCCTTTCCTGGCCAGCATCCCGCGCCGGGTCGGCTACCTCGGCGAGGCGCGCGTGGGGCTGCTCACGCACCGCCTGCCCAATCCGAAGAGCAAGCCGCCCATGGTGGCGTTCTATTCCGCGCTCAGCGGCGAATCGGGCCTGGATGCCGACCGGCCGCGGCTCGCCCTGCCGCCGCAGGACGTGGAGAAGGTCCTCGTCGCGCACGGCCTCACGCGTGGCGCCTACGTGGTGATGGCGCCCGGCGCCGAGTACGGGCCGGCCAAGCGTTGGCCGCACTTCGGCGCGCTCGCGGCGCTGCTGGACCGGCCGGTGCTGCTGCTCGGCTCCGGCAAGGAGGCGGACCTGTGCGAGGCCATCCGCAGCCACGCGCCGGATCGCTGCCGCAACCTCGCGGGCAAGACGTCGCTGCTGGATGCGTTCGCGCTGATCGCCGGTGCGGGCCACGTCGTGAGCAACGACTCGGGCCTGATGCACGTCGCGGCGGCCTTCGGCGTCCCGCAGGTGGCGCTGTTCGGGTCGTCCAGCCCGCTGCACACGCCGCCGCTGAGCGATGCCGCGAAGGTGGTGTGGCTGAAGCAGGATCCCGACTACGTGCCGCCGCTGGATTGCGCGCCGTGCTTCCAGCGCGAGTGCCCGCTGGGACATTTGCGCTGCCTGAACGACGTGGCGCCGCAGCGGGTCCTGGGCCTGCTCTCGTAGGGCCTGCTTTCGGGGGGGCCTACGGGTCCAGCCCGCCACCAGCGTGGCACGCGCTATCCGCCCAGGATCGCCGCCGCCTCGCGCGTCATGCGCGCCACGAGTTCTTCCGCGCCCGGCAGGTCGCGCACCAGCCCCACCGCTTCACCCACCGTCGCGTGCGCCTTGGTGAAGTCGCCGGCCTTCACGCCCGCGTCGTACTCGGCGCGTGCGGCTTCGGGCCCCGCGCGCAGCGCATCCACCCGGGCTTCCCATTGCCGGTGCAGGGCGTTGCGGATGGCGCGGAAGTCGTAGGGCGCCGGCCAGTTCTTGCGCCGCAGGATGTCGAACACCGCACTGCGGGCCGTGCCGTCGCCATCGGTCTCCAGCGCCAGCCGCTTCGCGCCCTCCTGGGCCAGGCTTTCGCGCGTGGCCCACAGGCGCGAGCCCACCAGTGCGCCGTCGGCGCCGAGCACGCGCGCCGCAGCCAGCGTGCGGCCGTCGGCGATGCCGCCGGCGGCCAGCAGCAGGACATCGGGCGCATGCCCGGCCAGCCAGTCGGCGAGTTCCGGCACGAAGGCGATCGTCGCGCGGCCGTTGAGCGCATCCATGCCGTGGCCGCCCGCTTCGGCGCCTTGCGCCACGATCACTTGCGCGCCGGCCTCGATCGCCTGCGGTACCTGCGCCATGCGCTGCACCTGGCACACCAGAGCGGCGCCGCTGCGGGCGATGCGTGCCGCATAGGGCCGCGGGTCGCCGAAGGACAGCATCACCGCGCGCGGCCGTTGCTCCAGCGCCCAGTCGAGCGCCGAAGCGTCCTCGTCCAGCTTCCACGTGATGAAGCCGCAGCCGATGCGCTCGCGCGGCCCGCGCTCCAGCGCGATGCGCGTCTCGCGCTGGGTCCACGCGAGGTCGCCGTAGCCGCCGCCCACCAGGCCCAGTGCTCCGGCACGCGCGCAGGCCGCGGCCAGCTCGCCGCCCGCTGCAAGCGCCATGGGTGCGAGGGCGATGGGGGTGGACAGGCCGAAGCGACGGCTGAAGCGGGAAGAGGCGAGGGTGCTTGCCATGGCGGCGATTGTGCGCCGGCGTGCGCGGAAACCGCCGGCGCAAAAAAACAGCCACCTTTCGGTGGCTGTATCAAGTCCTTGGAAGGACGTCGTTGGGAGACTTGAATCCCGTGTGTCCGACGATGCGTGACAGTGATCGCAACTCTAGCCAGCCTGGTCGCGGCGTCCATCCTCCGTATGGGGGATGCCTGCGGACGCCCGCCGCAGAAGGCACGGCTTCATCTTCATGAATTTTTCCCCGCCTGGCGAGGGGTGCCGCAGGGGTTTTACGGGTTCTTACACCTGGCCGCAGGGCAGCGTCAGCACGAAGCAGGCGCCGCCGCCGGGGTTCGCCTCGCAGTGCGCGCTGCCGTGGTGGCGCAGGGCGATGGAGCGCACCAGGGCCAGGCCCAGGCCCACGCCGCCCTCGCGTTCGCTGGCGCCGCGCAGCCGGTAGAAGGGCTCGAAGATGCGCTCGCGTTCCGGCTCGGGCACGCCCGGCCCGTGATCGCACACCCGCACGATCGCGTTGCCGCCTTCGCGCACGACCGTCACTTCGACCGCGCCGTCGCTGTAGCGGCGGGCGTTCTCCAGCAGGTTGCGGATGGCGCGGCGCAGCAGCTTGGCCACCCCCGGCACCACCACCGTCTGCTGGGCGTCGCCGGTGTCCAGTTCCGCGCCCGCCCGGGCGCTTTCCTCGGCCGCGAGGCCGGTGAGGTCCACGCTTTCCACGGTGCCGATGTCGGTCTCGCGCGCATCCAGGCGGCTGGCCAGCAGGATCTCGTCGATCAGCTGGTCCAGCTCCGCGATGTTGCGCGCGATCTCGGCCCGCGTGCGCGGCGAAGCGTCCGGGTCCATCAGCTCCAGGCCCATGCGGATGCGGGCGAGCGGCGAGCGCAGCTCGTGCGAGGCGTTCGCCAGCAGGGTCCGGTTGGCCTTGAGCAGCCCCTCGATGCGTTCGGCCGCATGGTTGAAGCGCCGCGCGAGGAAGGACACTTCGTCGTTGCCGCCTTCCTCGACGCGCACGCTCAGGTCGCCTTCGCCCCAGCGCTCGACGCCCTTGCGCAGCTGCTCGACGCGCCGCGTGACGCGCCGCACCACCGGATAGCTGCCCACCGCGACGCTCAAGCCCACCAGTCCCAGCAGCCAGATGTAGCCCGAGGTCGATCGCGGCAGCCAGGGCCGCACGGGTTCGCGCTCACCCTGCGCCCGCGCGCGCGCCGGAACCTCCAGCGTGAGCATGCTGCCGTCCTTCATCTCGACTTCGAGTTCGAAGCCCTGGCCCGGCCCGCCCCGGCGGCGCTGCCGCGGCAGCACCGTCTGGCCGACGACCTCGCCCGCTTCGTTGCGCAGGATCAGTTCGCGGGCAGGGCGCTCCTGCTGTTCGGCGTTGATGCGCCACAGCCAGCCGAACGCGATGGTGAGCAGGCCGACCGTGATCACGACGGCCAGCCAGATGCGCAGGTAGAGGGGGAAGCGCCAGCGCGCGTTCCAGGAGGTCATCCGGGGCTGCTCAGTCCTGCTGCTTGGCGAAGACGTAGCCTACGCCGCGCACCGTGAGGATGCGCTTGGGGTTCTTGGGGTCGGCCTCGATCGCCGCGCGGATGCGCCCCATGTGCACGTCGATCGAGCGGTCGAAGGCTTCCAGCTCCCGGCCGCGCACCGCTTCCATGATCTGGTCGCGGGTCAGCACCCGGCCGGCGCGCTCGGCCAGCACCACCAGCAGGTCGAACTGGTAGGAGGTGAGTTCGGCCGGCTTGCCGGCGACGCTCACCGTGCGCGCGTCGCGATCGATGTCCATCGAGCCGAACTTCATCGTCTTGGCCGGCGGCGGCGTGCCGTCGGTGCGGCGGCGCAGGATGGCGCGGATGCGCGCCAGCAGCTCGCGCGGCTCGAAGGGCTTGGGCAGGTAGTCGTCGGCGCCCAGCTCCAGCCCGACGATGCGGTCCATGGGGTCGCCCTTGGCCGTGAGCATCAGCACCGGCACCTTGCCGGTCTCGCCGGGCAGCGAGCGCACGCGCCGGCACACTTCGAGGCCGTCCATGTCCGGCAGCATCAGGTCCAGCACCAGCAGGTCGGGCAGGTTGCCCGAGGGCGGCTCCTCCAGCAGGTGCAAGCCTGCCTTGGCGTCGATCGCGTGGGTGACGCCGAAACCGGACCGTTCGAGATACTCGCCGACCATCTGGGCCAGGCGGGCGTCGTCTTCGATCATCAGGAGTTGCTGCATGGAGGTGATGTTACTGTTGAGGCCGCCGACATGGGGCTGTGTAAAGACGATGGTCGGCAGCCCCCATCGCGCAGTCTTGAACCGCCCGTAAAGTTAGGTAAATGGGAGTCTCCATTCCCCCGGAGCCGGTCCTTTGTCACGCGCTCGAGCCGCATCCGGGCGAGGCGCAAGCGCTGCAGTTCGCCGGGAGCCGAATCACGTACGGTGCCTTGCGCGCGGCCGCGGCGCAAGCCGCCGCCGTGGCCTGGCACGACTGGGGCGTGCGCCCCGGCGACCGCGTCGTCTGGCTGGGCGCCAGCCACCCCGCGCAGATCGCGCTGCTGTTCGGGCTGGCGCGCATCGGCGCCATCCTGCTGCCGCTCAATTTCCGGCTGGCGCAACCCGAATGGCGGCGCTTGCTCGAGCAGTGCACGCCGCGCGTGGTCGTGCACGACGCCGAATGGGCAGGCGCGGCGCGGGACTTGGCCGCCGGCTGCGCGCTGCCGGCCCATCCCTGCGAGTCCTTGCACGACGGGGCCGGGCGCGAGGCTCCGGAGCACGCGAGCCCCGAAGCGCCCGTGCTGCTGGTCTCCACTTCGGGCACGACGGGCGGCCCGAAGGCCGCCGTCCACACCCAGGCCAACCTGCTGGCCAACATGCGCATCGCCGCGGCCGTGCAGGAGATCACGCCCGCCGACACCGTGCTCACCGTGCTGCCGCTGTTCCACGTGGGCGGCCTGTGCATCCAGACCCTGCCCGCGCTGTACGCCGGCGCCCGCGTGATCCTGCATGCGCGCTTCCATCCCGGCGACACGCTGGCCTGCATCGCCGCCGAGCGGCCGACGCTCACGCTGCAGGTGCCGGCGACGATGAAGGCGCTGCTCGAACATCCGCAGTGGGGCGCGACGGACCTGTCCGGCCTGCGCGCCGTGTGGGCCGGCTCGAGCCTGATCCCGCAAGCACTGGTGGACGCCTTCCACGCGCGCGGCGTGCCCGTCTGCAATGTCTATGGCGCGACCGAGACCGGACCGTTCTCGATCGCGCTGCCGCCCCGCCACGCCATGGACCATGTGGGCTCCTGCGGCTGGCCGGCGCCGGGCGTGGAGGCACGCGCGGGCACCGCGCACGGCGATGCGGCCGAGCTCCTGCTGCGCGGGCCCAACGTCGTGCGCCGCTACTGGCCCGACCTGCCGGCCTGCGACCCCGAAGGCTGGTTCGCCACCGGCGATCTCGCGCAGCAGGCGGCGGATGGCAGCTGGAGCATCGTCGGCCGCGTGAAGGAGCTGATCATCTCCGGCGGCGAGAACATCCACCCGGTGGAGATCGAGCAGGTGCTGGCGCAGCACGCTGGCGTTGCCGAGTGCGCCGCGTTCGCGCTGCCGGATGCGCGCTGGGGCGAGATCGTGGCGGCAGCGGTCGTGCTGCGCGAGGGCGCTGCGGCCAGCGAAGAAGAACTCGCGGCCTACCTGGGCGAGCGACTGGCGCGCTTCAAGGTGCCGCGCAGGTGGTTCTTCGTGGAGCAGCTGCCGAAGACGGCGTTGGGAAAGATCCAGCGCGCGGCGCTGGCGCGGGAGTTGTCGTGACGATGGGCACCCGCACCGGGGTTCGCAAGGCTCACCACCGGCCTACGAATGCGGCGGTGTCCGTAGGCCGGGGTGAGCGCGAAGCCGAACCCCGGTGATGGAAACGCCCGCTGCGCGCCTTGCTCAATCGTCCGCCAGCACCCCCGGCCGCTCCTGCGGCCGCGTCGTGAGGTTGCGCGTGGCGAGCCACACCAGCACCAGCACGGGCACGCCCAGCAGCGCCGTGCTGACGAAGAAGTTCTCGTAGCCGAACTTGTCGACGTAGCTTCCCGAATAGCCGGCCAGGTACTTGGGCAGCAGCAGCATCAGCGAGCTGAACAGCGCGTACTGCGTGGCCGAGTACTGCACGTTGGTCAGGCTGGAGAGATAAGCCACGAAGGCCGCCGACGCGATGCCGCTCGAGAGGTTGTCCGCCGACACCACGAAGATCAGGCCCTGCAGGTCGTGGCCGCGCGTCGCCAGCCAGGCGAACAGGAGGTTGCTGGCGGCGCTCAGGACGGCGCCCAGCATCAGCGTGCGCATCACGCCGATGCGCAGCGCGAGCACCCCGCCCAGGAAGGCCCCGACCAGCGTCATGATCACGCCGAACAGCTTGCTCACCGCCGCCACCTCGTCCTTCGTGAAGCCCATGTCCACGTAGAAGGGGTTGGCCATGATGCCCATCACCACGTCGCTGATGCGGTAGACGGCGATCAGCGCCAGGATCAGGCCGGCGTGCCACTTGTAGCGGCGCAGGAAGTCGGCGAACGGCTGGATCACCACGCCGTCCACCCACGCGACCGCCGGGGCGGCGCCGCGCGCGACCGGCACGCGCCAGGGCTTTCCCTCCCCCCAGGCGAAGCGCATGCCCGCGATCGCCACGCCCAGCATCACCGCATACGCCACCACTTCGCCGATGCCCACGCCGCCCATGGGCGCGCGCACCAGCGTGGCCAGCAGGAGCAGCAGCGACCCGAAGAACAGCGCTTGCGGCCAGGTGAAATGGATGCCCTCGCGCTGGAAGCGCCCGGCGGCCACCGCGCGCTCCGTGCGCTCGGCATCCGCGTCGCGCGGCCGCGGCTCGCGGGACACCAGCACCGTGATCACGCCGACCAGCATCGAGGCCGCCATCGCCAGGTACGCGGTCTGCCAGGCGCCCTGTTCGTACACGGTCGCCGTCGCCGATTCGGAGCGCGCCGCGATCCACAGCACGCCGGCGCCGGCCCAGATCATCGCCAGCCGGTAGCCGGTCTGGTAGGCGGCGGCCAAGGCGCCCTGGCGCTCCGTGCCGGCGGATTCGATGCGGAAGGCGTCCAGCGCGATGTCCTGCGTGGCGGAGGCGAACGCCACCAGCACGGCGAACCACACGACGGGACGCAGCGACTGCGAGGGGTTGGCCAGGGCCATGCCCACCAGCCCGCCGATGACGGCGAGCTGCGCGAACAGCAGCCAGCTGCGGCGCTGCCCGAGCAGGCGTCCGAGCAGCGGCAGCCGCACGCGGTCCACCAGCGGCGCCCAGATCCATTTCAGGCCGTAGGCCAGGCCGACCCAGGACAGGAAGCCGATCGTGGTGCGGTCCACGCCCGCCTCGCGCAGGCGGAAGCTCAAGGTGCCCAGCACCAGCAGCAACGGCAGGCCGGCGGAGAAGCCGAGGAAGAGCATCCGCAGCGTCGCGGGCTCCGTGTACACCCGGAGCGTCTCGCCCCATGTGGGTTTGGCCGGTGGACTCTGAACCGTGGTTGCGGTGGGGTCTGACATGGTGTTCTTGTGCTTCGTCAGTATTATTTGCGCATGTGCCAACTCTGTGCTGCCAAGTCCTCCCCCTGGCTGAACCGGCGGGGCTTCCTGCTGGCCGCCGGCGCGACCGCCGCTGGCTCCGCCTTCGCGCAGGTGGACGTCGGCCAGGGCTCGCGCCTGCGCACGCTGGTTCCGGCCGGTGAGCTGGAGCAGGCCGCCGCCAAGCAGTATGGCGAACTGCTGCAGGAAGCGCGGACCAAGGGTGCCCTCGCGCCCGAGAGCCATCCGCAGCTGCAGCGCATCCGCAAGATTTCCTCACGCCTGATCGCCGACGCGCCGCGCTGGAACGAGCGTGCGCGCCAGTGGCGCTGGGAGGTCAACCTCATCCAAAGCAATTCGATCAACGCCTTCTGCATGCCGGGCGGCAAGATCGCGCTGTTCACAGGCCTGCTCGACAAGCTGAAGCTCTCCGACGACGAGGCGGCGATGGTGATCGGCCACGAGATGGCGCACGCGCTGCGCGAGCATGCACGCGAGCGCATCGCCAAGAGCCAGGGCACGGGCGCGCTGCTGTCGCTGGGCGCGGCGCTGTTCGGCCTCGGCGAGCTCGGCGACGTGGCCGCCAACATCGGCACCCAGCTGCTCACGCTCAAGTTCAGCCGCGACGACGAGATCGAGGCCGACCTCGTGGGCCTGGAGATGGGCGCGCGCTCCGCCTTCGATCCGCGCGCCTCCGTGTCGCTGTGGCAGAAGATGGGCCAGGCGAACAGCGGCGGCGGCCCCGCCTTCCTCTCCACGCACCCGACGGGTCCGGACCGCATGCAGCGCCTGAACGAGAACATCCCGCGCGTGCAGGCCCTGTACCAGCAGGCGGCCGCGCGCCGCTGATCTCCGCGCTTCAGGTTCCCCCCACGTAGGGGTTGGTGCGGCGTTCACGTCCGAAGGTGCTCTCCGGGCCGTGGCCCGGGATGAACACCGTCTCGTCGCCCATCGGCCACAGCTTCTGCGTGATGCTGGCGACCAGCGTCGCGTGATCGCCCTGGGGGAAATCCGTGCGGCCCATGCTGCCGGCGAACAGCACGTCGCCGACGAAGGCGCGCTGCATCTCCGGTGAATGGAACACCACGTGCCCCGGCGTGTGGCCGGGGCAGTGCCGCACGTGCAGCACGTGCCCGGCCAGCTCCACCGTGTCGCCGTCGTGCAGCCAGCGCGTGGGGGTGAAGGCTTCGGCGGGAGGAAAGCCGAACATCGCGCCCTGCTGCGGCAGCCCGGTGATCCAGAACTGGTCGGCCGGATGCGGCCCGATGATGGGCAGCTGCAGGCGCCGCGCGAGTTCCGCGGTGCCGCCGGCGTGGTCGATGTGCGCGTGCGTCAGCCAGATCTGTTCCAGCTTCAGTTCGCGCCGCTCGACTTCCGCGAGCAGGCGATCGAGGTCGCCGCCCGGATCGATCACGGCGGCCTGCTGCGTGGTGTCGTCGTAGACGACGGAGCAGTTCTGCTGGAACGGCGTGACGGGGAGCGTGAAGTAGCGGAGCATGGGCGTATTGTTGCGCGCAGCCGGAGTCGCGCCTCGGTGGGAACTCGCCGCCGCCCCGGCAGTCTCAGCCATACTGCCGCGAAGGAGGGTGCATGCCGCAAGGGATTCGACGACGGAGCTTGCTCCAGGGCCTCTCCGGGGCGGCGGGCGTTTCGCTGCTGGGAGGCGCAGTTGCACAGGACGCACCGCGCCGCCTGCCCATTCCGCCGCTGCTGGATGCGCGCGCCCAGGGCGGGCGCATCGAGCTGGTGGCGCAGCCGGGCGAAACCGAGTTCTGGCCGGGTGTTGCCAGCGCGACCGCCGGCTACAACGGCAGCTATCTCGGCCCCACGCTGCGCGTGCATTCCGGTGACGAGATGCGGGTGCGCGTCACCAACCAGCTGCAGGAAGACACCACCGTGCACTGGCACGGGCTGCTGGTGCCTTCGGCCGTGGATGGCGGGCCGCACAACACGATCGCGCCGGGCGCGCGCTGGGAACCCGTGGTCCCGGTGCGGCAGGCGGCCACCACCGCCTGGTACCACGCCCATCCGCACATGCGCACCGGCCCGCAGGTGTACGCCGGGCTGGCCGGCATGCTGATCGTCACCGATGCGCACGAGCAGGGCTTGCGCCTGCCATCGCGCTACGGCGTGGACGACCTGCCGCTGGTGCTGCAGGACAAGGCCTTCGGTCGCGACCGCCGCATGGTGTATCCGTCGGGGCACATGCAAGCGATGCACGGCGTGCACGGCAACGCCATGCTGGTGAACGGCGTGCCGCAACCGGTCGCGCCGGTCCCCGCGGGGCTGGTGCGGCTGCGGCTGCTGAATGCCGGCAACGCACGGCTGCTGGACATCGCCGTCGACGACAACCGGGCCTTCCACTGGATCGCCACCGAGGGCGGGCTGCTGCGCGAGCCGGTCAGCCTGCGCAGGTTGAGCCTGGCAGCCGGACAGCGCGCCGAGATCCTGGTGGACTTTTCGGATGCGCGCCCCGCCGGCATGGTGAGCCTCGCGGCCCAGGGCCGTTCGCTGCCGGTGATGCGCTTCGAGCCGCAGGGTGCGGCGACCTCCGCGGCTGCGCTGCCGGCGCGGCTGGCGCAGTGGGAATCGCCGCCCGCCGCGCGCACCGCGCGCCGCCGCCGCCTCGTCCTGGCTTCGGGTGGGATGATGATGGGCGGCATGGGCGGCATGGGCGGCATGGGCGGCATGGGCGGCATGGGCGGCATGGGCATGCACACCATCGACGGCCGGCCGTTCGACATGCGCCGCATCGACCAGCGCGTGCGCTTGGGCGACGCGGAGATCTGGGAAGTCACGGCCGACGGCATGGTGATGCCGCACCCCTTCCACATCCACGGAGTGCACTTCGAGGTGCTGAGCCGCGGCGGCCAGGCGCCCGTGGTGGAAGACCAGGGCCGGCGCGACACCGTGATCGTGGACGAAACGGTGGAACTGTTGGTCCGCTTCACCCAGCCTGCCGGCGAACGGGCGCCCTTCATGTACCACTGCCACATCCTCGAGCACGAGGACATGGGGATGATGGGTCAGTTCACCGTGGCCTGAGGCCGGTGGCCAGCTGCTGCAGCAGGTCTTCCACCACGCCGAGGTCGACCGGCTTGGTCAGGTGGTGGTCGAAGCCGGCCTCCATCGCACGGCGGCGGTCCTCGTCCGCGCCCCAGCCCGTGAGGGCGACGAGCTGGACGCCGGCCAGCCGGGGCTCGGCGCGCATGGCGCGGGCGACCTCGTAGCCGTTCATGCCGGGCAGGCCGATGTCCAGCAGCACCAGGTCGGGCGCGAATTCCAGCGCGGCGGGCAGGGCGGCGCTGCCGTCGTACACCGCCCGGGTGCGCGCCCCGGTCATCTCCAGGAAAGTGGTGAGCGTCTCGGCGGCATCGACGTTGTCGTCCACCACCAGGATGCGCGCGGCGGCGGCTTCCGCTTTCGCGTCCGCAGCGGCCTGGGGCGCCGCCTGGTCCGCGGCCGGGGCCTGCACGCAGGGTAGCGTGACGGTGAAGGTGCTGCCGCGGCCTGGCCCTTCGCTGTGCGCCACCACGCGGCCGCCGTGCATTTCCACCAGGCTGCGCACCAGGAACAGGCCGATGCCCAGCCCGGACGTGAGCTGGCTGGTGGCCCCAGGCACCTGGGCGAACAGCTGGAACACGCGGTCCAGCATGTCGGGCGGAATCCCGACGCCGGTGTCCGAGATTTCCACGAGGGCCTCGTCACCCTGCCGGCGGGCGACCAGGCGGATCCTGCCGCCGGCGGGGGTGTACTTCGCCGCGTTGTTCAGCAGGTTGCCGAAGGCCTGCGCCAGGCGGGTCGCGTCGCCCATCACCTGCACGTCCTCTTCCGGCAGCTCCACGTGCAATGCGTGGCCGGCGGCGTCGATGGCGGGGCGGGCCAGTTCGAGCGCGGTGTGCAGCGCCGCGCGCAACGGCATGCGGGCCAGCTCCAGGCGGATCTTGCCGTTGCTGATGCGCGAGATGTCCAGCAGGTCGTCGATGAGCCGCACCATGTGGGTGAGCTGCCGGTCCATCGTGTCGAGCGTGCGCTTCTGCACGGCCTCGCCGGCCTGCGGCCGCTTCAGGATCTGCAGCCCGGTGCGCAGTGGCGCCAGCGGGTTGCGCAGCTCGTGCGCCAGCGTCGCGAGGAATTCGTCCTTGGCCCGGCTCGATTGCTGCAGCAGGATCTCGGACTCCTTGCGCTCGGCGATGTCGATCAGCGAGCCGGCCATGCGGAATACCCGGCCCGTCGCATCGCGCTCCGAGGCACCGGTGGCGAGGAACCAGCGCCACTGGCCGTCCTTCTGGCGCAGGCGGCACTCGGACTGGAACGGCGTGCCGTGCGCCAGGTGCCGATGGAGCGGGACGCGGATGTCCTGCAGGTCGTCGGGGTGCATGAGGCGCGACAGCGTCTGCGGAACGTCGGGGAATTCCTCCTCCGTGTAGCCGAGGACGGCCTTCAGGCGCGGCGAGTGGAACATCGTGCCCGCGCGCATGTCCCAGTCCCACAGGCCGGCGCTCGAGCCGCGCGCCGCGAGCTGGTAGCGCGCCTCGCTCGAGCTCAGTGCCGCGTTGGCCTCCTGCAGCACGCGGGCCCGGCGGCCCAGCTCGTCCAGCATGGCGTTGAAGGCGTCCACCAGCTGGCCCACCTCGTCGTCGCTGCGGCGGGTGGCGCGCACGTCGTAGGTGCCGCTCTCCAGCACCCCGCGCGCGACTTCGCTGACCTCCTCGATCGGCCCCGTCAGCGTCTTCTGCAGCCGCGAGGCGAGCAGGACCGCGCCCGCGAGGCCCGCGAGAGTGACGGCGACCAGCCAGCCGATGTACTCGGCCAGCTGCAGCAGCAGGTTGTGCTGCACCTCGATGTAGATGCTGCCTATGGCTTCGCGGTTCGAGACGACCGGCCGCACCATGGTCGCCGTGGTCCATCCGAAGCGCAGGCCCTGCGGCGGCGCCTGCGCGGGCAGTTGCGCTGCCTCCTCTTCGCGCGGCACGTAGCGGGCGAAGAGCCGGCCCTGGGCGTCGTAGAGGGCCGCCGCCATCGCCGACGGCTGGGCCTTGAGCGCCCGCAGGTTCTGCTCGCCGACCACCGGGTCGCTGAAGGACAGCGCCGCCTCGCTGGCGAGGCCGACGACGTCGGCCTGGCTGGTCAGCGAGTTGCGCAGCGTGCGCCATTCCTTCCGGGCCTCGAACGCGAGCAGGGAAGCGGCCGCGATCGCCAGCGCCACGCCCACGGTCGCCACCAGGATCAGGTTCAGCTTGCCCTGGATGCTGCGCGCGCCGGTGATGCGCATGTCAGCGGCCCTCCACCACGTGGGCCACGGCCAGCAGCTTGGCGCTCAGGCGCAGGCCGCGCGCCTGGGCGGCCGGCAGCGATGCGTTGAAGCGCACGCGCCCCTGGTCCTCGGTGAAGTAGAGGACGGCATCGGCCCGCGCGCCGGCCGACCCGTCGGCCACGGTGAGCACCGGCCCCTGCGCGGCGGCGATCATCTCGCGCATCCGGCTCGTGCGCGGCCCGCCGGCGAAGAAGATGTGCAGTGCCGGCATCGCATCGACATCGCGCACGCGCTGCACGACCACCGGGCGGCCGCCGACGTCGCGGCCCTGGGTGATCAGCTCCAGTTCGGAGGCCACCGCGTCGTCGCCGTACACCCCGATGCGCAGCGGGGCGGCCGGCGAGGCGAAGGCCTCCGCGGGCCACTCGACGAAGCTGCCGAACTTGTACAGGAAGGCCGCCTTCACCGCGCTGGCGCGCGCCAGCCCGAGCCCCTGCGCCCCCGCCGGAGCAGGGCGCCAGGCGAGCGACGCCGCGCCGGCCGCGCAGGCCGCGAGCCAGGCCCGCCGGGCGACGCGTCCCCGCGTCACGGTTGCCAGACCACCCGCAGGAACAGGCGGCGTCCGAACCGGCTGGCCGTGGCCGGATCGCCGAACTCCACATGCTCCCGGTCGAACAGGTTCTGCGCCACCAGGGCGATCTCCAGTTCGGGCGCCACCTGCCAGCCGAGGCGGACGTCGACCGCCGTGTACGACGGCACGGCGGGGCTGGCCAGCGCGCCGACACGCCGGACCTGGAAGTCCAGGTCGGTGCGACGCGGCAGGTCGAACTGTGCGCGCAGCTTCCACTGCTGGCGCGGGTCGTTGCCCAGGTTGGCGATGCTGGTCGCGTCTTCCGGCGGCTCGCTGAAGCGCAGGTCCTTGCGCAGCCCCAGGAAGCCGAGCGACAAGCGGGCGAATTCCGCCGGCTGCCACTGCGCCCAGGCCTCCAGGCCGTCGACGTGGCCCTCGATGCGGTTGGCGATGCGCAGGGGCACCCCCGCGCCGCCGCGCAAGCGCTCGTAGTGCTGGCGGAAGACCGTGGCGGAGTACGAAAGGTTGCGGCCAGCCTGGCCGCGGTGGCCGATCTCCGCCACGCGCGCCACTTCCGACTGGAAGCCGTCGCCGCCGTTGATCAGGAACGGCGGGTTGGCCGGCACGAAGAGCTCGCGGTCGATCCGCGCCGGGGCGCGCACCACCCGCGACAAGGCCGCCCAGGTCGTATTGCGCTCCGAATGCTGGTAGGCCACGCGCGCGTTGGGCAGGAACTCGACGCCGGTGTAGCTGTTGCGCTCCGCCTTGGCACCGAGGGTGAACTGCCAGTCGCCGCGCTGCACCTGGTGCTGCGCGAAGAGGTTGGCCCAGGCAAGCCGCCGCTCGCCGGGAATGAAGCGGACGATGGGGCTGGGCTCGTTGTTGTCGCGCGCGCTGCGGTAGCCCCCGCCCCACAGCAGCTGGTGCCCTTGCGGCATGCGGGGCTCGTGCGTGAACTGCAGGTCCCAGGAGCTCATGCGGTTGCGGAACAGGTTGACGTCGTCGCGTGCCTGGACGTCGTAGTACGCCTGCAGCCGGTACGGGCTGCCGTCCGCGAACCTGCTCTCCCAGCGTCCCAGCAGGTTGCCGCCGTGGATGTCCGGCGCGAAGTTGTTGGCCGCCGGGTCGTCACCGCCGCGGAAGGCGTCGCCCTGCAGCGTGAGCAGGCCGCGCGCCACGTTGAGGTCGGAGCGGAAGCCCACCTGGTGCTTGGTGGTTGCGTCGGGCACCTCGGTGCCGTTGGCCCTGGACGTGTTGTCGCGATCCAGGGACAGGCCGTAGATCCGCAGGTGGCCGGCCTCGCCCAGGCGACCGCCCCAGCGCGCGGCTTCCCGTCCGCCGCGGTGCGAGCGGGTGGCGGAAACCAGTCCGCCCTGCGTGGCCGCGGCAGTGCGCGTGATGACGTTGATGACACCGTTGACCGCGTTGGCGCCCCACAGGGTGCCGCCGGGCCCGCTGACCACCTCGATGCGTTCCACGTCTTCCAGCACCACGTCGTGGAAGTCCCAGAAGACGCCGGAGAACAGCGTCGAGTAGATCGTGCGCCCGTCGATCAGCACCAGCAGCTTGTTGGCGATGGCGTTGTTGAAGCCGCGCGCGCTGATCGCGTACTGCCCGGCGCTCATGCGCGCCACCTGCAGGTTCGGCGCCAGCCGCAGCGCCTCCGGCAGGCTGGTGGCGCCGGAGCGCCGGATGTCCTCGCCGGAGATCACGAACACCGAGGCCGGCGCGCTGCGCAGGCTCTCGGGCCGTCCCGACACGGAGGTGACTGGCAGGTCGCTGAGCTGCTCCAGGCTGAGTTCGGCCAGGCCCGGTCCGGCTGCCACCTGCACGGGTGCGGCGGCGGCCGCGGTGCAGGACAGGGCCGAAAGGAGCAGGCACGCGCGAAGGAGGAAAGGGGGAGGAAAGGCCATGTCTGCGTCCGGGGAGGAACGCGGATGGTAGGCGCGGCCGAGGTGCGCGGGCTGCCGCGCAGCTGATCTGTCGCGGTTCTCCTACAGCGGAAAACCCTAGAGGGCGGCGGTGGGCGCCTTGCCGTGCCGCGAGCGCGCTTCGTTCAGCAGCCGCACGAGCGCTTCGAGCTCCACCGGCTTGGTGAGGTGGGCATCGAAGCCGGCCGAGCGCGTGCGCCGCTTGTCCTCCTCGTTGCCGTAGCCGGTCATCGCCACCATGAACGTGTCGCTGGACTCGCCCTCGGCCACCAGCGCCCTGCGCGTTTCGTACCCGTCCATGCCGGGCATGGCCAGGTCCATCAGGATCATGTGCGGACGGAAGCGCCCCGCGAGGGCGACGCCGCGCTCGCCGTCGTAGGCGCACTCGACTTCGTTGCCCAGCAGGCGCAGCACCTCGGTGGCACTGTCGGCCGAATCGCGGTTGTCGTCGATGACCAGCACGCGCAGGCCGCCGGCCAGGTCCTCCTGCTCCCGGCGTTCCTCGGCGACCGCCGCCGGCGAGGCGAGCGGCAGGCGCACGGTGAAGGTGCTGCCCTGTCCCAGCCCGGTGCTGACGGCCTCGATCGTGCCGCCGTGCATCTCGGCGAGCGATCGCGCGAGGGTGAGCCCGATGCCGAGCCCGCTCTCCGCGGTGGAGTGGCCGACCTCCACCTGCGCGAACAGCTGGAAGATCCGCATCAGGTTCTCCGGCGCGAGGCCGCGGCCGTTGTCGCTCACGATGATGTCGACGAAGCTGCCGGAGGGACGCACCATGAGCCTGACCTTGCCACCCTCGGGCGTGTACTTGGCGGCGTTGACCAGCAGGTTCTGCAGCACCTGCGACAGGCGCGTGGCGTCGCCGTGCACGTACGGCGGCGCTTCCGGTTGCTCGATGGTGAACTCGTGGCGCCGCGCCGTCATCAGCGGCCGGGCCATCTCGGCGCTGCGCGCCACGATGTCGGGCAGGCGCAGCAGCTCCTTGCGCAGCTTGATCTTGCCGGTGGTGAGGCGCCCCACGTCCAGCAGGTCGTCCACCAGCCGCGTGACGTGGGTGAGCTGGCGGTCGATCACGTCGCGGCAGTTGCGCAGCACGGGGTTGGCGAGCGTCTCCAGCTGCATGATCGTCACGGCGTTGCGGATCGGCGCCAGCGGGTTGCGCAGCTCGTGCGCCAGCATGGCGAGGAATTCGTTCATGCGGCGGCTGGACGCCTCCAGCTCCTCCAGCCGCCGGCGGTCGCTCATGTCGCGCGTGACCTTGGCGAAGCCGCGCAGGTCGCCTTGCGGGCCGTGGATCGCCGTCACCACCACGTGGGCCCAGAACAGCGAGCCGTCCTTGCGCACGCGCCAGCCTTCGTCCTCCACGCGGCCCGAGGCGCGCGCGGCGGCCAGCTCCGCCTCGGGCTTCCCCGCGACCACGTCTTCCGGGGTGTAGAAGGCGCTGAAGTGGCGGCCGATGATCTCCCCCGCGGCGTAGCCCTTGATCGCCTGGGCGCCCGCGTTCCAGCTCTGGACGACGCCTTCTGGGTCCAGCATGTAGATCGCGTAATCGCGCACGCTGCCCACCAGGAGCCGGAAGCGTTCCTCGCTGGCGCGCAGTTCTTCCTCGTGGCGACGCCGCTCGGTGAGGTCGCGCGTGATCTTGGCGAACCCGGTGAGCTCGCCCATCGGGCCGTACAGCGCCGTGATGACGACGTTGGCCCAGAAGCGCGAGCCGTCCTTGCGCAGGCGCCAGCCCTCGTCCTCGAAGCGGCCGCGCTGCCGCGCGAGCCGCAGCTCTTCCTGCGGCCAGCCGGAATCCACCGACTCCCTGGGATAGAAGACGGAGAAGTGCTGGCCGAGGATCTCCTCCCGCTTCCAGCCCTTGAGCTTCTGGGCGCCGGAATTCCAGGAGATGACGTGACCCTCGGGGTCCAGCAGGAAGATGCCGTAATCCGTGACGGCCTCGATCAGCAACTGCAGGCGCTGGTCGGTGAGGGCGTCCAGACGCGGGGTGGCGAGGACATTCATGCGCACGCGATTATGGGAAGGTCTCGCCGAACCCGGCACGGCGCTGCCGGGCGAACGCGGCGCAGTCCTACAGACGAAGTGGACGCGGTGAAGTCTTTCGTCCGCACTGCCGCGCCTCGTCGAGTTTGTGGTGCTACAGATTTCAGGACGGCTTGCGCGCGGGCCAGAGCACCGAGGCGATCGCCACCACCATCAGCGCCACGGCCACCCCGTCCGGCCAATGCACCGGCTCGCGCAGCCAGACGGCGCCGCTGAAGACGCCCAGCACCGGGATCATCATCACGCTCAGCGTCGAGGCGACGGGCGGCAGCCCTTTCGCGAGGTAGGTCCACGCGGCGTGCGCGAAGCCGAAGATCAGCACCGCGTTGAACAGGATCGTCCAGCCGGCGGTGAAATTCGGCAGCGCCCATTCGGAGCGCTCGAACAACGTGGACAGGACGGCCATGAGGACTGCCGTGAGCACCGTCATCCAGAAGGAGATGGTCAGCGCCGGCACGTCGAGGCGCGTGCGGCGCAGCGTCTGCGTTCCCAGCGCCCAGAAGGCGGCCGCCACCAGCGCCAGCACCACGCCGACCGGGCGTCCGGCCAGTTGCGTGAGCTCGTGCCAGAGCAGCAGCAGCACGCCGACCGCGGCGGCACTCACGCCTATCCAGGCCCGCCGTCCCAGCGGCGTGGCGAAGAACAGGGCGCCTATCAGTGCCGAGAAGATCGGCATGGTGTAGCCCAGGATCGCCGCGCGGCCGCTGGAGAGCGTGCGCACCGCCAGGATGATGCACACGTGCCACACGAACATGTTGGTCGCCGCCAGCCAGAACAGCTCCTGCCAGTGCTCGCGCTTGATGCGGAACGGCACCTTCATCAGCAGCATGGCACCGCCCAGAACGGGCAGCCCGAGCCACATGGAGAGCGCGCGGAAGGTGAGCGGCGGGAATTCGCTCACCCCCAGCTTCATCACCGGCCAGTTGATGCCCCACACGAGCGTGAGGAGGGCCAGGACCACGAGTTGCTGGCGGGAGAGGGCGTGCATGGGCCAGCATTGTGGCGGCAGCCTCCTAGAATCCGCGCATGACATTCCTCGAGATGCTGCAGGCGGCGCAGCGGCGCAACGCCTCGATGCTTTGCGTGGGGCTGGACCCGGAGCCCTCCCGCTTTCCCGCGGGCCTCAAGGGCGATGCGGCGCGCATCTACGATTTCTGCGCCCGCATCGTGGACGCCACCGGCGACCTGGCGATCGCGTTCAAGCCGCAGATCGCCTATTTCGCCGCGCACCGCGCCGAGGAGCAGCTCGAGCGGCTGATGCGCCACATGAAGGCGGCGTTCCCGCACGTGCCGGTGATCCTGGATGCCAAGCGCGGCGACATCGGCTCGACCGCGGAGCAGTACGCACGCGAAGCCTTCGAGCGCTATGGAGCAGACGCGGTGACGCTGTCGCCCTTCATGGGTTTCGATTCGGTGCAGCCGTACCTGAAGTACGAAGGCAAGGGCGCCTTCCTCCTGTGTCGCACCTCCAACCCTGGCGGCGACGACCTGCAGAACCAGCGGCTCGCTTCGGTGGAGGGCCAGCCGCTGCTGTACGAGCACGTGGCGCGCCTGGCGCAGGGACCTTGGAACCTGAATGGCCAGCTGGGGCTGGTGGTGGGCGCGACCTATCCGGCGGAGATCGAGCGCGTGCGCGCGATCGCGCCCACCCTGCCGTTGCTGATTCCCGGCGTCGGCGCGCAGGGCGGGGACGCAGTGGCGACGGTGCGCGCCGGCTGGCGTGCCGACGCGCCCATCATCGTCAACTCGTCGCGCGCGATCCTGTATGCGTCGGGCGGCGAGGACTTCGCGGATGCGGCCCGCCGGGAGGCGATGCGCACGCGCGAAGTGCTGGAGGCCGCGAAGGGCTCGTAGTGCTTACATCACCCGGCGATGCGAGCGGCCGCGAACCAGGCCGACGATGAACAGCAGCAGCACCGCGCCGATCACCGAGGCGATCCAGCCGGCGGGCTCGCCCGCGGTGTAGAGCCCCAGCGCCTGGCCCAGGAAGCCGGCCAGGAAGGCACCCGCGATACCCAGCAGGGTGGTCATGATGATGCCCATGCGGTCGTTGCCCGGCTTCACGGCGCGCGCGATCAGGCCGACGACGAAGCCCACGAGGATCATGCCGAGGATTTCCATGCTTTCTCTCCCAAAGTTCTGTTGATCTGGGAGGGATGCTAGGAACCCGCGGCCCGGCCGCCTGTAGGCGGGCGCTGCGGCGGCGGGTCCGAATCAGGCGAGGAAACGCCTGAGGTAATGTCCCGTGTGGCTCTGCGGGTGGGCCGCGATGTCCTCCGGCGTGCCGGCCGCCACCACGGTGCCGCCGCCGTCCCCGCCCTCCGGCCCCATGTCGATCACCCAGTCGGCGGTCTTGATGACGTCGAGGTTGTGCTCGATCACGACGATGGTGTTGCCGGCGTCGCGCAGCTGGTGCAGCACCTTCAGCAGCAGGTCGATGTCGGCGAAGTGCAGTCCCGTCGTGGGCTCGTCCAGGATGTACAGCGTGCGGCCGGTGTCGCGCTTGGAGAGCTCCAGCGCCAGCTTCACGCGCTGCGCCTCGCCGCCCGACAGCGTGGTCGCCGCCTGGCCCAGCTTGATGTACGACAGGCCCACGTCCAGCAGCGTCTGCAGCTTGCGCGCGATGGCCGGCACGGGCTTCAGGAACTCGTGCGCGTCCTCCACCGTCATGTCGAGGATCTGCGCGATGTTGCGGCCTTTCCACTGCACTTCCAGCGTCTCGCGGTTGTAGCGCTGGCCGCGGCAGACGTCGCAGGGCACGTACACGTCGGGCAGGAAGTGCATCTCCACCTTCACCACGCCGTCGCCCTGGCAGGCCTCGCAGCGGCCGCCCGCCACGTTGAAGGAGAAGCGCCCCGGCCCGTAGCCGCGTTCCTTGGCCACGTTGGTCTCGGCCATCAGCTCGCGGATCGGCGTGAACAGGCCCGTGTAGGTGGCCGGGTTGCTGCGCGGCGTGCGGCCGATCGGCGACTGGTCGACGTTGATCACCTTGTCGAAGTGCTCGATCCCTTCGATGGCCTCGTGGGCTGCAGGCTCCTCGTGCGCGCGGTACAGCTCGCGTGCGACGGCAGCGTAGAGCGTGTCGTTCACCAGCGTGGACTTGCCGGAACCCGAAACGCCGGTCACGCAGGTGAGCAGCCCCACCGGGACTTCCACCGTGACGTCCTTCAGGTTGTTGCCGCTGGCGCCCGCGATGCGGATCACCTGCGGGTCGGGCTGCTCGCCGAGCCGGTGGCGTTGCGCCGGCACCGGAATCTTCAACGCGCCGGAAAGATACCGGCCGGTGAGCGAGTTGGCATCGGCCAGCACCTCGGCCGGCGTGCCCTGCGCCACCACTTCGCCGCCGTGCAGGCCGGCGCCCGGGCCCATGTCCACCACGTAGTCCGCGGCGCGGATCATGTCCTCGTCGTGCTCCACCACCAGCACGCTGTTGCCCAGGTCGCGCAGGTGCTGCAGCGTGCCGATCAGGCGGTCGTTGTCGCGCTGGTGCAGGCCGATGCTGGGCTCGTCCAGCACGTACATCACGCCCGTGAGGCCGGAGCCGATCTGCGAGGCGAGGCGGATGCGCTGCGCCTCCCCGCCGGAGAGCGTCTCGGCGCTGCGGTCCAGGCTCAGGTAGTTCAGGCCCACGTCGTTGAGGAAGCGCAGGCGGTTGCCGATCTCGCGCACCACCTTGTCGGCGATCTCCGCCTTGGCGCCGCGCATCTCCAGGTCCTCGAACCACTGCTGGCTCTCGCGCAGCGTCATGTGGCCGATCTCGAAGATCGCGCGGGCCTGCGGGCCTTCGCCCAGGCGCACGTGGCGCGCCTCCGTGCGCAGGCGCGTGCCGTGGCAGGTGGGGCAGGGCTGCAGGCTGCGGTAGCGGGCAAGTTCCTCGCGCACCGCGGCCGAATCGGTCTCGCGGTAGCGCCGCTCCATGTTGGGCAGGATGCCTTCCCAGGGGTGCTTCTTGCTGACCTTGCGGCCGGCGGACGCGCCCGACTCGAAGACGTAGCTGAAGCGGATCTCCTCCTCGCCCGAGCCGTGCATGAGGGCCTGGCGCACGTCGGGCGCGAGCTCCTGGAACGGCGCGTCCACGCTGAACTTGTAGTGCTTCGCCAGGCTTTCGATCAGCGCGAAGTAATAGGGATTGCGGCGATCCCAGCCCTTGATGGCGCCGCCGGCGAGCGACAGCTCGGGGAAGGCGACCACCCGGTGCGGGTCGAAGAACTCCATGGTGCCTATGCCGTCGCAGCCCGGGCAGGCACCCACCGGCGAGTTGAACGAGAACAGTCGCGGCTCCAGCTCGCTGATGGAGTAGTGGCAGATCGGGCAGGCGAACTTGGCGTTGAACATGTGTTCCTTGCCGCCGTCCATCTCCACCGCCACGGCCCGGCCCTCGGCCAGCCGCAGGGCCGCCTCGAAGCTCTCGGCCAGGCGCTGCTGCACTTCGCCGCGCACCTTGAGGCGGTCCACCACCACGTCGATGTCGTGCTTCTCCGTCTTCTTCAGCTTCGGGAGCGCGTCGAACTCGAACACTTCGCCGGCCACGCGAAAGCGCACGTAGCCCTGCCCCTGCATCTCGGCGAACAGCTCGGTGAACTCGCCCTTCTTCTCGCGCGCCACCGGCGCCAGCACCATGAGGCGCGTGTCCTCGGGCAGCGCCAGCACCGCATCGACCATCTGCGACACGGTCTGGGCCTGCAGCGGCACGTCGTGGACGGGGCAGTAGGGCGTGCCGGCGCGCGCGAACAGCAGCCGCAGGTAGTCGTGGATCTCGGTGACCGTGCCGACGGTGGAGCGCGGGTTGTGGCTGGTGGCCTTCTGCTCGATGGAGATCGCGGGCGACAGGCCCTCGATCATGTCCACGTCGGGCTTGTCCATCAGCTGCAGGAACTGCCGGGCGTACGCGGACAGGCTCTCCACGTAGCGCCGCTGACCCTCGGCATACAGCGTGTCGAAGGCGAGCGAGGACTTGCCGGAGCCCGACAGGCCGGTGATCACCACCAGCCGGTAGCGCGGCAGGTCGAGGTCGATGTTCTTGAGGTTGTGCGTGCGCGCCCCACGGATGCTGATCCGCTGGCCGAGGGCCTCGTGCAGGTACTTGCCTTCAGTGCTTTGGTTCAAGGTTCGCGGGCGCCCGGGGAAACCCGACATGATAGGCCGGTGCGCGGCCGCGGTGCACCGGCCCGGACCGCCCGGATGCCGGAGAATGCGGGGTTGGCCGGGCCGCCCCGGCACAGCCATTGCAGCCTTTCCCCTCGTGACCGCAGACCCACCTGAACTTTCCGGCCGGATGACCCCGGCCGAGCGCCGCGCCAGCGGCTCGCTCGCCACCGTCTTCGCCGCCCGCATGCTGGGCCTCTTCCTGGTGCTCCCGGTGTTCGCCCTGGAGGCGGCGCGCTACCCCGGCGGCGGCGACCCGGCGCTGGTGGGCCTGGCCATGGGCATCTACGGCCTCACCCAGGGCCTGCTGCAGATCCCCTTCGGCATGGCGTCGGACCGTTTCGGACGCAAGCGCGTGATCGTGCTGGGGCTGGTGATCTTTGCCGCCGGCAGCTTCATCGCGGCGGCCGCACCCAGCCTGGGCTGGCTGGTCGCCGGCCGGGCGCTGCAGGGCGCCGGCGCCGTCTCGGCCGCCGTCACCGCGCTGCTGGCCGACCAGACGCGCGACGTGGTGCGCACCAAGGCCATGGCGCTGGTCGGCGCCAGCATAGGCCTGATGTTCGCGCTTTCGCTGGTGGTGGCTCCCCTGCTGGCGGCGGCGATCGGGCTGGCCGGCCTGTTCACGGTCACCGGCCTGCTGGCACTGGGTTGCATCGCCGTCGTGCTTTGGTGGACGCCGCCCGCGCCCGCGCACAAGGCCGACGCCGGGTCAGGGTCCGGGGCCGCCGTGCCGCGCGGCCGCCTGGCCGAGGTGCTCTCGCATCCCGGGCTGTTGCGCCTGGACATCGGCGTCTTCGTGCTGCACGCCGTGCAGCTCGCGATGTGGGTGGCGCTGCCGGCCATGCTGGTCGAGGCCGGCCTGGCGCAGGACCGGCACTGGAAGGTGTATCTGCCGGCCGTGCTGGCATCCTTCGTGGTGATGGGCGCCGTGTTCCCGCTGGAGCGCCGCGGCTACCTGCGCGCGGTGTTCCTGGGCGCCGTGGCCTTGCTCGCGCTGGTGCAGCTGGGCCTGCTGGGTGCCTCCTACCAGCCGGGGTTGCCGCTGCTGGCCGTGCTGCTGTTCCTGTTCTTCTGCGCCTTCAACGTGCTGGAGGCGACGCAGCCCAGCCTGGCGTCGCGGATCGCCCCGCCGCGCTCCCGCGGCGCCGCCCTGGGTGTGTACAACACCCTGCAATCCCTGGGATTTTTTGCCGGCGGCGCGGTCGGCGGATGGATGGCGAAGAACGTTGGCGGGGCAGGGCTGTTCGGCGTCAGCGCCGCACTGATGCTGGTGTGGCTGGTGGTCGCATGGCCCATGCGTGCGCCCCGGGCGCGCCAGTCGGCCGAGGAGGTGCTGGCCGACGAGGCACAGGCCACATAATTGCCCCCACAGAGCAGAGGAACCCCATGGCATCCGTCAACAAAGTGATCATCGTCGGCAACCTCGGGAAGGATCCCGAGATGCGCACCTTCCCCAGCGGCGGCCGGGTGTGCAACGTCACCATCGCCACCAGCGAGCGCTGGAAGGACAAGACCAGCGGCGAGATGAAGGAAGCCACCGAGTGGCACCGCGTGGTGTTCAACGACCGCCTGGCCGAGATCGCCGGCGAGTACCTGCGCAAGGGTTCCCAGGTCTACGTCGAGGGCAGCCTGCGCACCCGCAAGTGGACCGACAAGGACGGCGTCGAGAAGTACACCACCGAGATCCGCGCCGACGAGATGAAGATGCTCGGCAAGCGCGAAGGCATGGGCGGCCCCTCCGGCGACGATGACGGCGGCGGCTACGACAGTGCCCCGCGCCGCTCCGCCCCGCCCGCGGCCCGCGCCCCGGCGCCGGCCTCGCGCCCGGCCGCATCGAAGCCCGCATCGGGCTTCGACGACATGGACGACGACATCCCGTTCTAGAACCGGCGAGCGTGCAGCGCTTGGCGGGCGCCTGGGGAAGGCGCTCCCGCCATGAAAGCTTGATACGCCTCAATCGCAGTCGCGTGCCCGCGCCTAGAGTGGACTAGACCACTCACGGAGGTGCGCATGACCACGACTGAAGAGGACCTGAAATCCGTCGTCTCGGCACAGCTTGGGCTGCGCGAAGTCGCAGTGCTGTCCCCTGACGCGCAGCTCGCCGCCGCGGGTGTCGACGTGCCCAAGCTTTGCCGCGACCTGGGCATTGCCCATGCTCCGGCGCAGGCCGCGACGATCACGGACCTGGGCGCCGCCGTGCGCGCGTCGGAAACCGGCGCGCGGCTGTCGGGCCTTGCCCTGCAAGCCCGCGTGCGGCGCATCGTCGGAGCGATGATCGCCAGCACGAAGACCATGCCGACGGCAGCGAACACCGATGCCTGGTGGCACGAACTGGTCACCCAGATCATCTGGTGGCATTGCGCGGAGGAGGCCGCGGGCGGCAAGGCGCTGGTGCAGGCCGACATTCCCGCCGAAGCCGCGGCCGTCCTCATCAAGACCGGCGTGACGGACCGCCGGGCCCTGGTCTCCGACCCCGCCGGCAACCGGACGACGATGCTGGATATCCTGGGGCGGTTCGGCGTGGACCGGGTGACATCGGAAGCCGTGTTCGACCAACTCGCTGCCCTGGCGCAGCGCCTCGACAAGGACGGCGACGACCAACTGCAGCGGCTGCTGCATCGGCATGCGAACCGCATGGCCGATCAGTTGGCGCAGGAACTGGGCGCGGAAGTGCCTGACACCGGGGTCCTGCAACGCGCGCTGCGCGGCTGGATCAGCGCCATGACGCGGCTGCCGGTCGGCGTGTGGTCGCCCTCCACCATGGATTTCATCAACAAGTTCGCGTACCTCGGCCTGAGCCAGCAGGCGGTGCAGGACATGGCCAGCGACGCGGGCATCGACTACGTCGGGGTGGACGAAGCGCTGTCGCAGTTCTCGGAAACGCTTTGCCTGGGCTGCGATCCGGCCAACCCGGCACACCGACACTGCATCCGCAAGTTCGCCACGATCGGGTGGGAGGCCGAGTGCGTCGATCCGGCCAACCGCCCCGCGGGCCGCGCAGGAGCGGACCATGGCTGATCCCGCCAAACGCAAGAGCTTCCTGGAGCGCTGTACCACGGCGCTGGTGCCGTACAACTGGGGCATCAAGAGCAACTGGGCCAGGATTCCGCTGACCATCGTCTCGCCGATCTGGGTCGGGCCCGGGACGCTCTGGTGCTATGCGGCCTCGAAGGCTGTGCACCTGGTGGAATTCGCCCGCATCGTCCGGGGTCCGGGCGGCCCCACCCTGGAAGGGCCGATCCCCCTGCGCAGTCCGTTGCTCGAAATCGGTCCCTCGCCCTCGGGTCACCTGTTCGACCACCGCAGCTGGGACCGCGAAGGGCCGGGCGGGAGCCTGGGAGCAGGAGGGCGGCTGGGCGCAGGCATCGAACCGCCGGGTTCGCGGCTTGGCCAAGGCGTCGTCGGAGGGCATGACCTGGAGCCGTCGCGGCGGTGGGACCGGGGTCCGAGCGGCGGGCTGTCCGGTTTCGACCCGCACTTGAACGTGCGTGGCCTCACGGGCGTTCTGTCGGGTGGCGTCTCCCATGGCGCTTTCGGCGGTGTGGGCGCCGGGCTGGACCGGCCCTACATGCAACCCACGGATTTCTCCCGCGGCGGCCTGACGCACTTCGACACCCGGCTGACGACGGCTGGCCTGGGAGGCGGTGCGTCGCCTACGAGCTTCGGTGCAGGGGGGCTTGGCACCTTCGATACCAGGCTGAACGTGCCGGGCCTTTCCCCTGGCATGTCCTCGCCGTCTCATTGATCGTCCCGCCGCCACATGGCGCGTGGCGCGGCAGCCACGCGCCATGCGCGGTCGCGGCCGGCGCCGGCGGCGCCATGCCCCATCCCGGGTACGCTCATGGGCCAGGGGGACGGAAACAGCAATGAAGGCAGCAAGCCAGCGAGGCGGCGCGTGATCGGACTGGTCCGGCTCACGGCCCGCCGTGCCCGCGAGGAACGCCTGGCGCAGACGGCCGGCAGCCTCACGTTCACGACGGTCCTGTCGATGGTGCCGCTGCTGGCGGTGAGTTTCGCCCTGTTCCTGCGTTTCCCGATGATCCGCAAGCTGGGCGAGGTGATCCGCGAGCACCTGCTCCAGGGGCTGCTGCCGGCCGACATCTCGCGCACGGTGCTCAAGTACGTCGGCCAGTTCACCGCCAACACGGGCGGCCTCACCCTCATCGGCTTCCTGTTCGTGGTGGCGTCGGCGCTGGCCATGCTGCTGAGCGTGGAGAACGTCCTCAACCGGATCTGGCAGGTACGCAAGAACCGGCCGGTGCACAAGCGCCTGGGCCTCTACGCGCTGATGCTGGTGGCCGGCCCGGTCCTGCTGGGGGCCAGCCTATGGGCCACCTCGTATCTGCATGCGGCCTCGGGCGACCTGCTGCGCACCCTGCCGGTGTCGGCGAGCATCGTGCTGAACTTCGGGCCCATCGTGCTGGGAACGGCCGGCTTCGCCGGCCTGTTCTACCTGATGCCCAATACCAGGGTGCGCGGCCGCGACGCCGTCACCGGCGGGCTGCTGGCCGCCATCGCCTTCGAACTGGGCAAGCGCGGGTTCACCCTCTACCTGCTGAACGTGCCGACCTACCGCACCGTCTACGGCACCTTCGCGCCGGTGCTGCTGTTCCTGATGTGGGTGTATTTCTCCTGGCTGGTCACGCTGGGCGCCGCCCTGGTGGCGGCCAACCTGCCGCGCGCGGGCAAGCCCGCTGGCACGCGCCGGCTCTCGCGCGCCTGAGGTCAGGCGGCGGTCGCCTCGACGGCCGTCGCTGCCGCGATGACGCCGCCGCCCAGGCAAACCTCGCCTTGGTACAGCACCGCCGACTGGCCCGGCGTGACGGCCCATTGCGGCTCGGGGAAACCGAGGGCGAAGCCGCCGCTGCCGGTGCGCTCCAGCACGCAGGGCGCATCCGCCTGCCGGTAGCGCGTCTTGGAACCGTAGGTGCCGGGCACCGGGGGCTCGCCGGCCACCCAGCTGGCATCGCCGGCTTCGAGCGCCGCGGACAGCAGCCACGGATGGTCGTGCCCCTGCACCACCCACAGCGTGTTCTTCGCGATGTCCTTGCGCGCCACGAACCAGGGCGCGTGTTCGCCGCCGCCGCGTTGCGCGCCCTTCTCCTTCACGCCGCCTATGCCCAGGCCCTGGCGCTGGCCGAGCGTGTAGAAGGACAGGCCCTGGTGCTTGCCGACCACGCGCCCGTTCGGGTCCTTGATGGGCCCCGGCTCCTTGCTGATGTAGCGGTTGAGGAATTCACGGAACGGCCGCTCGCCGATGAAGCAGATGCCGGTGGAATCCTTCTTCTTCGCGTTGGGCAGGCCGATCTCCTCGGCGATGCGGCGCACCTCGGTCTTGCGCAGTTCGCCCACGGGAAACAGCGACTTCGACAGCTGCGCCTGGTTGAGCCGGTGCAGGAAGTAGCTCTGGTCCTTGCTTTCGTCGAGGCCCTTGAGCAGCTCGAAGCGGCCCGCGCGCTCACGCACCCTCGCGTAATGGCCGGTGGCGATCTTCTCCGCGCCCACGCGCATCGCGTGGTCGAGGAAGGACTTGAACTTGATCTCCGCGTTGCACAGCACGTCGGGGTTGGGCGTGCGGCCCGCCTGGTACTCGCGCAGGAATTCGGCGAACACGCGGTCCTTGTACTCGGCCGCGAAGTTGACGTGCTCGATCTCGATGCCCAGCACGTCGGCCACGCTGGCCGCATCGACGAAGTCCTCGTTGGAGGAGCAGTACTCGCTGTCGTCGTCGTCTTCCCAGTTCTTCATGAAGATGCCGACGACGTCGTACCCCTGCTGCTTGAGCAGGTACGCGCTGACCGCGGAGTCCACGCCCCCGCTCAGACCGACCACGACGCGCGGTTTGTGACCCATGTGTGCGATTATCCCAGCGCCACCAATTCCACATGCTCGATCGGCCCACCCCCGTGCCGCTTCCGCGGCAACGCATGTCCCCCACGGCCCTGGCCACCTCGGGGGCGCTGCACATCGCCCTGGTGTGGCTGCTGCTGCAGCACGCGCCGGTGCAGCAGGCGGTGCGCTACGTGATCTACCAGGCGGTGCGGCCGGCGCCCGCGCCGTCGCCGCCGTCGGCCAGCGCCGCGGCCAGCAGCCGCAACGCAAGCCGGGCGATCACGGCCCCGGCCCCGGCCGCGCCGGGCAGCCTGTCGGACCCGCCTTCCCTGTTCAGCATGCGCCCCGAGTCCAGCGTGCCCATGCAGGCGACGGCCACGATCCCGCCGTTGTCGCCGCCCAAGCGCAGGCCGCGCCGGCAGCGCCAGGACGTCCCCGCCGCGGCCCCCCAGGCGGCGCCTCGACCGCGGACCGAGACCCGGCCCGCCTTGCCGCAACCTGCGCCCGAGCCGCCGCAGCCAGCAGCGCCGGCGCCCGAAGCGCAGGTGGCCGCGCCCGCGCCGGCGCCCGAGGTGGTGCCCTTGCCAGCGCCGGTCCCCGCGCCCGCGCCCGAGCCGCCGCCGCTGCCTGCGCCGGTGCCGGAGCCTGTCCCGGCCCCGGTGCCCGTGCCGGAACCTGTCCCGGCGCCGGTACCCGTGCCGGCGCCGGTTCCCGTTCCTGAACCCGCGCCGGCGCCCGTTCCGGCCCCGGCGCCGGCCCCCGCGCCCGTCCCGGCTCCGGAGCCTGCACCGGCACCTGCCCCCGCGCCTTTGCCCGAACCGGCCCCGGCCCCGGCACCCGTACCCGCACCGGAACCCGTACCCGTACCCGCACCGGAACCCGCA
>SEAY01000024.1 GCA_004144865.1 Comamonadaceae bacterium | reverse complement strand
CGGCGGCGCAGTTCGGCGTAGTCGCGCGACAGCCAACGCAGGCCGGGCGACGCCTTGTCATGGGCGGACTGGCTCATGGCGGAACCCCTTTCCTTCCAGGATCCGGCCGAGTTCGGCCTGCAGCAGGGGCAGGGCGACGGGCTTGTGCAGCAGCTTGATGCCGGCACGCGTCGCCTCCTGCAGGCGATCGGGCGCGGTGTCGCCGCTGATCAGGAGGCAGGGCGTGGCGCCGATCGCGGCCTCGATGCCGTGGATGGCGTCGATGCCGGTCTCGCCGTTGCGCAGGCGCATGTCGGCGAGCACGACGTCCGGGCGCGTGGCACGCGCCTGCTGGACGGCTTCCTCGACCGAACACGCCTCGGAGAAGCGGCAGCCCAGCTCCTCCAGGAGCACCCGCATGCCCAGGCGCACGGAACGCTCGTCGTCGATCACCAGCACGGTGAGGCCGCGGAAACTCTGGTGGTCCGCGGGAGCGGCCGGCGGCGGCGCGATCAGGCCGTAGCTTTCCAGCGGCAGGCGCAGCGTCACGCAGGTGCCCTGGCCGCCCTGCGAGCGCAGGTCGAGCGTGATCCCCAGCAGCGAGCACAGGCGGCGCACGATGGACAGCCCGAGGCCCAGCCCCTTGGTGCGGTCGCGCTCCGGGTTGTCGACCTGGTAGAACTCCTCGAACACCATCGCCTGTTCGTCCGGGGGGATGCCGCGCCCCGTGTCCTCCACCGAGATCAGGGCCGTGCCGTTCTCCACGCGCAGCCGCAGCGTGATCTGCCCCTGCTGCGTGAACTTGATGGCGTTCTCGGTCAGGTTGCGCAGCACGCGCAGCACCAGCGCGGGGTCGGTCCAGCAGCGCACGCCCACCGGCACGTCGAGCATGGGACGCAGGCCTTTTTCCTCGATGGCGCCCTTCATCTCGGCATGGTGCATGCGCAGCATCTCGGCGAGGTCGACGATCTTCTTGTCCGGCTCCACTATCCCGGCGTCGAGCTTGGAGATGTCCAGCAGCTGGTCGAGCTGTTCCGACAAGGCCACCGTCACCTGGCTCAGGAGGTCGACCACCTCGCGGTCGCGGCCCTCGATGGGCCGCAGGGACAGCGCCGCGACCAGCAGGCCGATGGTGTGCAGCGGCTGCCGCAGGTCGTGGCTCGCGGCAGCGAGGAAACGCGTCTTGGCCTGGTTGGCCTGCGTGGCCTGCGCCAGCGCCTCGCGCAGCTGCGCGGCGAGCTCGCGGTCCTGGAAGCGCATCTGCACCGACTCGCTGAAGTTGCGCCAGGCGTTGTTGGCCAGCCCGAGCAGCAGCCACAGGTACAGGCCGACCAGCAGCGACAGGGACAGCTCGATCCAGCCCGGCGCCGGTCCCCCGGGGTTCACCAGCCACCAGATCGGCAGCGTGCCGGCGGCCGGGATCAGGTAGGCGAGGTACACGCTGCGGTGACCCGCGGTGGTTCCTACGGCGCCCGTGCACAGGCCGAGAAGCAGCAGCGAGAAGAAGGAGCGCTCCGTTTCCGCCAGCAGCGGGAAGGCGGCGAGCGCCAGCCCGTGCGCGACGCCGTTGATGAAACTGAGCTGCACCGCCGTGCGCAGCCGCTGCGGGGTGGGAACGTGCGCCTGCAGCGGCAGCAGGCCGAGGACGTGCCGCCGCAGCATCAGGATGCCCAGGGCGCCGAGGAGCCAGACCGCGGGGATCCACGGCGGGAGGTGACGGGCGGACATCAGTGCCACCACGACCAGCAGCGCGCCCACCGCAATGGGGACCCGGCGGCTCTGTTCGGCGAGCAGTTCCAGCAGCTGCTTCTGTACTTCCTCGCGGGGCGCCTTGACTCCAGCTGCCTGCATTCCGTTCTCCGTCCTCTCGTATGTGCGTGCCCGCGGCTCCTGCGGGAGATCATCGATGCTGCGCCTGCCGCTGTCCTCTGCTCAATGGGGGAGACCCGGTGGCACCGGCGTGCCCTCCATAATCGGCGCCGGACGGGACATGGACAAGACCATTGCGATCATCGGCGTGGGCAACATGGGCGCGGGCATGGCCGGGCGCCTGCTGGACGGCGGCTGGGCCGTGCAGGCCTGCGACCTCGTGCCGGAGAAGGTGCAGGCGCTCGTGCGCCAGGGCGCGCGTGCCGCGGCCACGCCGGCCGAGGCAGCCGCCGGTGCGCAGGCCCTGATCGTGTGCGTGGTCGACGCGCGGCAGGGCGCGGACGTGCTGTTCGGCGCGAGCGGCGCTGCTGCGGCCCTCGCGCCGGCAAGCGCCGTCCTGCTCTGCCCCACCATCGCACCGCACGACGCGCAGCAGCTCGCCGCCCGCCTGGCGGACCAGGGACTCGACCCCATCGAAGCCCCGATGTCCGGCGGCCCGGCGCGCACCCGCGACGGCAGCATGAGCCTGATGGTCGCCTGCGCGGACGCCGCGTTCGACCGGCATCGCGCGTTGCTGGAGCGCCTGGCGAGCCGGCTCTTCCGCGTGGGTACGCGCTGGGGCGACGGTGCGCGCACCAAGCTGGTGAACAACCTGCTGGCCGGCATCAACCTCGCCGGCGCCGCCGAAGCCTTGGCGCTGGCCGAGCGCCTGGGCCTGGACCTCGCCCGCACGCTGGACGTGATCGAGCAGTCCAGCGGCCAGAGCTGGATCGGCAGCGACCGCATGCGGCGCGCCATTGCCGGCGACTACGCGCCGCGCGCCCACGTCACGCTGCTGCAGAAGGACACCGGGCTGGCTCTGGACGCCGCGCGGGCCGCGGGCTTCGCCGGCCTGCTCGGCCCCCTTGCGCACGAAGCGTTCGACCGTGCCGCCGCCGCGGGCGACGCGGAATTGGACGACGCCGCGTTGTTCCGCCTGTTCCGCCAGACATGACCACCACCGTCTTGGTCGTCGAGGACGACGCCGCGATCCGCAACAACATCGCCCGCCTGCTGCAGCTGGAGGGCTATACCGTGCACGTGGCCAGCACGGGCACGGCGGGCCTGGAGCAGGCTCGCGCGCTGCGGCCGGGACTGGTGATCACCGACGTCAACATGCCGGGCATGGACGGCTTCGCGCTGGTCGCCGCGCTGCGCGGCGACGCGGCGCTCGCCACCACGCCGGTGATGATGCTGACCGCGCTCGACGACCGCGGCAGCATGCGGCGCGGCATGACCGCGGGCGCCGACGACTACCTTGCCAAGCCTTTCACGCGGCAGGAACTGCTGGATGCGCTCGACGGCCTGCTGAAGAAGCGTGGCCGCATCGAGTTGAGCATCCACTCGGCGGTGCAGGCGCGCGAGGAGCACCTGCGCCGCGCCTTCACCGAAAGCCTCGGTGGCCTGGCGCCCGCCGACCGTTTCGCGCTGGAGGCGCCCGCGGGCGCGGTCGCCGACCAGCAGTTGCAGGCGGCGGTGCTGTTCTCCGACATCCGCAACTTCACTTCGCTCGCCGAGAAGCTGGGTTCGGGCGAGGTCGCCGAGCTGCTGACGCAGTATTTCGAGCGCACCAGCAGCCCGGTGTTGCGGCATGGCGGCCGGCACCTCAAGTTCATGGGCGATGGCCTCATGGCGGTGTTCGCCGACGGACCCGGCGAGCCGCCCGTGCCGGCGGCGCGCCGCGCGGTGTCCGCCGGGCTGGCGATCGCGCTCGCCACGCACGAGTTCCGCGGCTGGCTGGAGAGCCGCTTCGCCCATCGGGGCCTGCCGCCTTTCGCGATCGGGGTGGGGCTCCACGCCGGCGAGGTCAGCATCTGCAGCCTGGGCAGCGAGGGCGTGCGCGAGACCACGCCGATCGGCGACACGGTCAACACCGCCGCGCGGCTGCAGGGCGCCAGCAAGGAGCTCGGCTGGACGGTGGTCGCCAGCGCCGCACTGCTGGAGCGCGCGGGCGAGGGCGTGCACACCGGAGGCATGACGGCGCTGGAACTGCGCGGGCGCGACGGCTGGGTGGATGTCGCCGAGGTGGTGGGACTGGATGCGAACGAGGCGGACTGCGCGCACGGCATGGCCGCCGCGGCCGAGCGCGCCGACGACATCCGGCAGGCGGTGGAAGCCAACTCCGAGATCACGGCGCGGGCCGTGAAGGGCGCGCTGCGCAACAAGCTGTCCACGCTGCGCGGCCACCAGTTCCAGCCGGGCGACGACCCGCTGCGCCTGAAGGGCTTCCGCCTCACGCGCAAGCTGGCCTCCGGCGGGATGACCGAGGTGTACCTGGCGGTGCGCGAGAACGACGGCCTGCCGGTGGTGTTGAAGGTGCTCGAGGTGTCGGGCGAGGACAGCAGCGGCCGGCTGGCGCGGTTCATCCAGGAGTACGCGCTGCTCTCGCGCATAGCGCACCCGCACGTCATCCGCATCTACGACCAGGGCTTCTCCGACGACCATGCCTACATCGCGATGGAGTACTTCGAGCGCGGCGACCTGCGTTCGGAACTGCGCGCGGGCATGCTGACCGAGCGCGCGCTGGAAGTCGCGCGGCAGGTGGCCGAGGCGCTGGACGCGGTGCATGCCGCCGGCATCATCCATCGCGACCTCAAGCCCGAGAACGTGATGCTGCGTCCCGATGGCAGCGTGGCCCTGGCGGACTTCGGCGTCGCCAAGCCCATGCACAAGGACGAGGCGCTCGGCCTGGCGCAGACCCGCCATGGCGAGGTGGTGGGCACGCCCTACTACCTCAGTCCCGAGCAGGCACGCGGCGGCACGATCACCCCGGCCAGCGACCTCTACAGCCTGGGCGTGATGTTCTTCGAGATGCTGACCGGCTCGCGCCCGTTCAGCGGAGAGACGCTGGACCTGCTGCTCGCGCGCCACCTCACGGCGCCCGCGCCCGACCTGCCGCCCGACCTCGCGGGGCTCCAGCCCATGCTCGACAGGCTGCTGGCCAAGGCCCCCGGGGAGCGCTATGCCAGCGCGCGCGAACTGCTGGACGACCTGGGCCGGCCGGAGCTGCTGAGAACCTTTTCCGCTTGAACCGCCGGGCCACGGGGGCATGGGGCGGCCCCTACAATGGTCCGATGATCTCCCGCGAACCCACCATCGAGCGCCTGGCCACTGCGCGGGCGCTGCTGCTCGAGCCCTTCGGCCTGGACGAAACGCACCTGTCGCGCGCGCTGGCGGAGATCCGCGCGCACCGCGTCGACGACGCCGACCTGTACTTCCAGTACACGCGCAGCGAAGGCTGGAGCCTGGAGGAAGGCATCGTCAAGACGGGCAGCTTCAGCATCGACCAGGGCGTGGGCGTGCGGGCGGTCAGCGGCGAGAAGACGGCCTTCGCCTATTCGGACGACATCTCCGAGGCCTCGCTGCTGGACGCCGCGCGCACGGTGCGCTCCATCGGCGAGGTGTCGCGCGGGGCGCGCGTCAAGGTGCCGGCCACCCACGTGGCCGGCAGCCGTTCGCTCTACGGCGGCCTCGACCCGATAGCGACGCTGGACAGCACCGCCAAGGTCAAGCTGCTGGAGCGCGTGGAGCAGATGGCGCGCGCCAAGGACCCGCGCGTCGCCCAGGTGATGGCCGGGCTCGCGGCGGAACACGACGTGGTGCTGGTCGCGCGGGCCGACGGCACGCTGGCCGCCGACGTGCGGCCGCTGGTGCGCCTTTCCGTCACGGTGATCGCCGAGCAGAACGGCCGGCGCGAGATGGGCTCCGGTGGCGGCGGCGGCCGTTTCGGCCTGGCTTATTTCGACGACGAACGCCTGCAGAGCTACGTGGACGATGCCGTGCGCGCCGCCCTCACCAACCTCGAGTCCCGCCCGGCGCCGGCCGGCGAGATGACCGTGGTGCTGGGCCCGGGCTGGCCGGGCATCCTGCTGCACGAGGCGGTGGGCCACGGCCTCGAAGGCGACTTCAACCGCAAGGGCTCCAGCGCCTTCTCCGGCCGCATCGGCCAGCGCGTGGCCGCGCGCGGCGTGACGGTGCTGGACGACGGCACGATCGCGGACCGCCGCGGTTCGCTCAACGTCGACGACGAAGGCAACCCGAGCCAGCGCAACGTGCTGATCGAGGACGGCATCCTGCGCGGCTACATCCAGGATTCGATGAACGCGCGCCTCATGGGCGTGGCCCCCACGGGCAACGGGCGGCGCGAGAGCTACGCGCACATCCCCATGCCGCGCATGACGAACACGTACATGCTGGGCGGCGACAAGTCGGCCGAGGAGATCGTGGCCAGCATCGAGAAGGGCCTGTACGCCACCAACTTCGGCGGCGGGCAGGTGGACATCACCTCCGGCAAGTTCGTGTTCTCGGCGAGCGAGGCCTACTGGGTCGAGAAGGGGAAGATCCTCTATCCGGTGAAGGGCGCCACCATCGTGGGCAACGGCCCCGATGCGCTCACGCGCGTCAGCATGATCGGCAACGACATGAAGCTGGACACCGGCGTGGGCACCTGCGGCAAGGAAGGCCAGAGCGTCCCCGTGGGCGTGGGCCAGCCGACGCTGCGGATCGACGGCCTGACGGTCGGCGGCACGGCTTGAGTCCGGGCCGGCGACCCTTGCAGAGTCGGCGCCGGCATCGCCTGACCGACCGTTCGTTCCTGTAAAGCAGCCGCCGGGAGGCGGCCGCTGGCCGCCGCGCCGGGCCGCCCGATACTCGGGCGCCTTAGGCACACGGCTTATGAACAGCACCGTCCCCAACACCTCGCGCCTCGGCGTGCAGGGCCGCAGCGGCTACCCGAGCATCCACTCGTTCGGGGAGATCAGCGACTACCTGCGCACGGCCATGGCCGACGAGGACAGCCGCGTGTTCTCCGAGAGCATGGGCGAGGTGGCGATGCATGCGGAAGCGGTGGCTGCCGGCCTGCGCCTGGACCGCCACCGCGACGTCGTCGCGCCGCTGATGATGGACATGCTCACGGTGCTGCGCGACCACCGCGCGCTGGTGGTGAACCTCAGCCCCGCCTGGCGCGGCCTGTACGAGTACGCCGCCTACCTGCAGGCGCTGAACAACTTCCGCGTGCTGATCGGCCAGTGGCTGCTGCACACCAGCCCGTGGGACGACGAGCTCACGGTGACCGCGGAGGAGTTCGCCCTGGTCGCCTGGCGCACCATGGGCGAGGGCATGCTGCTGGTCGACATGTACGAGGACTGGCTGGAGCGCGAGGAGAACGCCTCCGCCCTCGGCGCGCTGCAGGAGCCGCAGCTGGAACGCGTGCGCCAGTGGTGGCAGAAGCTGCGGCGCTGAAGCAACGCGGGCCTCCGGGGCCTTGCGGGCCCCGCGGGGGCCTGTGCTACATTCTTCGCATGCGTCCCGTCCGCGGTTTCTTCTTTGGCTACTTTTGGTTCTCCAGCGCCCCCGGCGGAAGAGAGATCTGAGCGTACCCGCGACAAACGCAAAGAACCTCGAAAAACCGCCGGCAAGCCCGGCGGTTTTTTTTTGGTCCCCCGAAAAGACACCGACCCAGAGAAAGCACGTCATGAGCCCGAAAGCCACCGCCGCCACCGACGCCTGGTATGCGCATCCCGTCGACAAGACCAGCCAGACCGACGACCAGCGCATCAAGGACATCACCGTGCTTCCTCCGCCCGAACACCTGATCCGGTTCTTCCCGATCCGGGGCACCCCCGTGGAGAACCTGATCAGCAGCACCCGGCGCGCCATCCACGACATCATGGCCGGCAAGGACGACCGGCTGCTGGTGGTGATCGGCCCCTGCTCGATCCACGATCCGGCCGCGGCGCTGGACTACGCCCGCAAGCTGAAGGAGGTGCGCGACAAGTTCGCGGACCGGCTGGAGATCGTGATGCGCGTGTACTTCGAGAAGCCGCGCACCACGGTGGGCTGGAAGGGGCTGATCAACGACCCCTACCTCGACGAGAGCTACCGCATCGACGAGGGCCTGCGCATCGCGCGCCAGCTCCTCATCGACATCAACCGCCTCGGTCTGCCGGCCGGCAGCGAGTTCCTCGACGTGATCTCGCCGCAGTACATCGGTGACCTGATCGCCTGGGGCGCGATCGGCGCCCGCACCACCGAGAGCCAGGTGCACCGCGAGCTCGCCTCGGGGCTGTCGGCCCCCATCGGCTTCAAGAACGGCACCGACGGCAACATCAAGATCGCCACCGACGCCATCCAGGCCGCGGCGCGCGGCCACCACTTCCTTTCCGTGCACAAGAACGGGCAGGTCGCCATCGTGCAGACCAACGGCAATCGCGATTGCCACGTCATCCTGCGCGGCGGCAAGGCGCCCAACTACGACGCCGCGAGCGTGGCGGCTGCCTGCAAGGAACTGGAGGCGGCGAAGCTGCCGCCGGTGCTGATGGTGGATTGCAGCCACGCCAACAGCAGCAAGCAGCACGAGAAGCAGGTGGAGGTGGCGCGTGACATCGGGGCGCAGATCGCGGGCGGCTCACGCAGCATCTTCGGCGTGATGATCGAGAGCCACCTGGTCGGCGGGGCGCAGAAGTTCACGCCCGGCAAAGACCAGCCCAGGCAATTGGAGTACGGGAAAAGCATTACCGACGCCTGCATCGGCTGGAACGAATCTCTGGAAGTGCTGCAATATTTGGCAGATTCGGTGCAGCATAGGCGCCAAGCTTAGCCCGGAAGTGTTTACATCCTGTAACCCTCTGGGTACATTCGTTGCCACTCGGCGCCAAGATCCGAGGAGGGAACGAAATGACGATCGAGGTGCCGGTCCTGCGCCTGGGATTGGCGGGCTACACGGATGCGCAACAGAAAGCGGCAGCGGAGGCCTCCACGGCCGCCGCCACCGGCCGCGCCACGTGGGAGCTCGGCAGCTTCTCGGAAGCCGACGCCTGGTGGCTGGACGGCAGCCGCACGCTGCTGATGCAGAACGAGCACCTGCGGGTGCAGCCGGCGGTCCCCACGGGGCGCTCGGTGCAGATCGCGCTGGCCGACGTGGACCGGCCGGTCGCCTTCTCCAAGCCGGTGACCGCGCCCAACTTCAAGCCGGCGATCACCTTCGAACTGGGCGACAAGGCCGCCGGCGTGCGGGTGCTGCACCAGTTCTGCGATGGGCTGCAGGCGATGCTGTCGCAGTTCGCGCTGGCCTGCAGCATCACCGAACACCAGCCCACGCTGGCCGCCGGCTCGTGGGAAGTGCTGCGCAACAGCGACCTGCTGGCCGTGGTCGACCTGAAGCTGGGCGCGGGGATCCTGCCCGGCGTCACGCCCAAGGATTTCGCCGAGGCGAGCTGGTGCATCCGTGATCGCGGCGCCGTCGTCATCCCGCCGGGCTACTCACGCATCAGCGTCTCCCAGCTGATGTGGCAGTACGCGCAGCGCACGCAGCGTGACCTGCTGCCGCCGCACTACCGCCAGCAGAAGCTGTTCTTCCGCCGGCCGCCGCGGCTGCCGCAAAAGCAGATGCGCGACGCGCACCTGCTGCTGATGCGCGAACTCGTGACCCAGCCGGGCATGAGCTTCGAGGAGCTGCAGCACGCCACCGGCATCGCCGACGCGCCGCTGGGCCGCTTCCTCTCCGCCCTCTATGTGGTGGGATCGATCACCGCGAACCCCAAGCGCGCGAGCGACATGGGGGCGCGCCTGGCGCACAGCCGCGATTCCCTGATGCCGTCGGGCCAGAGTGCCTTCAGCCTGTCGACGCAGGAGGGCGTGCACCCGCCGCTGCGCCGGCCGAACAACGACCTCACCGCGCCGCTGCCGCTCCTGCCCGACATGAATTGAGCGCCGGCAGGCGCCGCGCGTTCAGCGCGCCTTGTCCGCCAGCGTGTCGAGCAGCTTCGCGTGGATGCCGCCGAAGCCGCCGTTGCTCATGCACAGGATGTGGTCGCCGGGACGCGCCGCGGCCTTCACCTGTTCCACCAGTTCGGCGATCGATTGCGCCACCCGGGCCTTCTCGCCCATGGGTTGCAGCGCTTCCTGCGGATCCCAGCCCAGTCCGCCCGCGTGGCAGAACGAGAGGTCCGCCTGCTCGAGGCTCCAGGGCAGTTGCGCCTTCATCGTGCCCAGCTTCATGGTGTTGCTGCGCGGCTCGAACACCGCCAGGATGCGCTGCGTGCCGACCTGGCGGCGCAGGCCGTCGATGGTGGTCCGGATGGCGGTCGGGTGGTGCGCGAAGTCGTCATAGACCGTGATGCCGTTGGCGATGCCGCGCACTTCCATGCGCCGCTTCACGTTCAGGAACTCGCGCAGCGCGGTCGCGGCGACCGCGGGCGTCACGCCCACGTGCTGCGCGGCGGCGATGGCGGCCAGCGCGTTGAGCTGGTTGTGCACGCCGCCCACTTCCCATTGCACCTGCGCGACGCGGTGGCCCTGTTCCAGCACGTCGAACTTCACCGGCTCCCCTTCGGCGCGGAAGTCGCTGACGGCCGCGCCGAAGGTGCGCACCTCGCTCCAGCAGCCCTGGTGCAGCACGCGGGTGAGACTCTCCTCCAGTCCGTTCACGACCAGCCGGCCCGTGGACGGCACGGTGCGCACGAGGTGGTGGAACTGGCGTTCGATCGCGGCCAGGTCGTCGAAGATGTCCGCGTGGTCGAACTCCAGGTTGTTCAGGATCGCCGTGCGCGGCCGGTAGTGGATGAACTTGCTGCGCTTGTCGAAGAATGCCGTGTCGTATTCGTCGGCTTCGATCACGAAGGGCGTGAAGGGCCGCGCCATGTTGCCCAGGCGCGCGGACACGCCGAAGTTCATGGGCACGCCGCCCACCAGGAAGCCCGGCTGCAGGCCGGCGTGCTCCAGGATCCAGGCCAGCATCGAAGTGGTCGTCGTCTTGCCGTGCGTGCCGGCCACCGCCAGCACGTGGCGGCCCTGCAGGACGTGCTCGGCCAGCCACTGCGGGCCGCTGGTGTAGCGCAGGCCCTGGTCAAGGATGGCTTCCATCAGCGGATAGCGCGGGCTGCCATCGGGCTGGCGGGCGCGCGAGACAACGTTGCCCACGACCCAGACGTCGGGCTTCAGCGCGAGCTGCTCGGTGCCGAAGCCTTCGATCAGTTCGATGCCCAGCGAGCGCAGCTGGTCGCTCATGGGCGGGTAGACGCCGGCATCGCAGCCGGTCACCTTGTGGCCCGCTTCGCGGGCGAGGGCGGCCAGTCCCCCCATGAAGGTGCCGCAGATGCCGAGGATATGGATGTGCATGGGCGCGGATTATCCCGGCCTCTGCAAGCCCGACAGTGACAAGCCGTCATTCCCGCGGAGGCGGGAATCCAGAGCGTTAATAAGTCCGGATGCCCGGGGTAAGTCCGGATGCCCTGGGTCCCCGCCTGCGCGGGAACGACGGTCAGCGCGGGAACCGCTCCCGCAGCTTGAGCTTCCAGAACTTGCCCGTGGACGTGCGCGGCACGGCCTCGATGAACTCGTAGCGCTCCGGCAGCTGCCACTTGGCGAAGCCGTGCTTGAGCAGGTGCGCGCCCAGCGCCTCCGCGTGCGCCTCGGCGCCCTTCTTCAGCACCACGCACGCGAGCGGCCGTTCGCTCCACTTCTCGTCGGGAATGGCGATCACGGCCGCCTCCGCCACCGCCGGGTGCGCCATCAACGCGTTCTCCAGGTCCACCGAACTGATCCACTCGCCGCCGGACTTGATCAGGTCCTTGGTGCGGTCGGTGATGCGCACGAAGCCGAGTTCGTCCACGCTGGCGACGTCGCCGGTGCGCAGCCAGCCGTCGGCGGTGAACTTCTCGGGGCCGGGCGGGACTTCGTGATAGCTGCCCGTGATGAAAGGGCCGCGGACCTGGATCTCGCCGACGCTCTTGCCGTCCCACGGTTGCTCGCCGGCGTCGCCCCACACGCGCAGGTCCACCAGCGGCACGGGCACGCCCGCCATCGCGGCGCGCCGGTACTTCTCGTCCGCGCTCGCATCGCGCAGCTCGGCACGCGGATACGAGATGGTGCACACCGGGGAAGTTTCCGTCATGCCCCAGCCCTGCTCGATCCAGATGCCGTGTCGGTCGAACGCGCGGATCAGCGCCTCGGGCAGCGCCGCCCCGCCCACCAGCGAACGCATGCCGCGCGGCAGCTGCCAGCGCCCGCGGTTCGGCGACTGCGGGTCCTGCGCCGCGTCGTAGGCCTGGATCAGCCCGAGCCAGATCGTGGGCACGCCCAGCGACAGGGTGGGGGGCTCCTGCCGGATCAGGTCCAGCAGGTCCTCGGGATGCAGGTGCGGGCCGGGGAACACCAGCTTCACGCCCAGCATCACCGCTCCATAGGGGATCCCCCAGCTGTTGGCGTGGAACATGGGCGTCACGGGCATCACGACGTCGGTGGCGCGCAGGCCCCAGAAGTCCCCGAGGCTCGCGACCAGCGTGTGCAGCACCGTGGAGCGGTGCGAATACGCGACGCCCTTCGGCCGGCCGGTGGTGCCGGACGTGTAGCACATGGCCACCGGGTCGTCCTCGTCGTGCTCGGCGTAGCGGAAGGAAGCCGGGTCGGCGGAGGCCAGCAACTGCTCGTAGTCCTCGAAGCCCTCGGGCACGGCCGCGCCCGAGAAGGGGAACACAATCACCTTTTCGAAGCGGTGCAGGCCGGCGAACTGCCGGTACAGCGGCAGCAGCACGTCGTCCACGACGAGGAAGCGGTCCTTCGCGTCGCCGGCGATCCAGCCGATCTCGTCGGGCGACAGGCGCAGGTTGAGGGTGTGCATCACGCCGCCGGCCGCCGGGATGCCGAAGTAGCACTCGAGGTGGGCGTGGTGGTTCCAGCACAGCGTCGCCACGCGGTCGCCCTTGCGCAGGCCCAGCCCCTGCAGCGCCGCCCCCAGCGCGCGGGCACGCCGGTGGAACTCGCCGTAGCTGTGCCGCCGCAGGGACTTGTCCGGCAGGCGCGAGACGATCTCGTTGCGATGGAACAGGTGCCCCGCCCGCTCCAGGAAGTGGTTCAGCGACAGCGGCGTGGCCATCATCGTGCTTTTCATGCCGGGCTCCTGGAATGGGCGAAGACACTCTAGGCGCGCGGGGCGGGCCCGTCCATGCAGAATGCACCGGATGGACAGCGTGCAATCGGAGATCGCCGCCACCGCCGCGCGGCTGGTGGTGGAGGAGGGCATGGAGTACGGGCCGGCCAAGCGCCGCGCCGTGAAGGAGCTGCGGCTGCCGGCTCGCGCCGCGCTGCCGGACAACGACAGCGTGGAGGATGCGGTGCGCGAGTACATCAGCATCTTCTGCGCCGACACCCAGCCGGCGGAACTGGCCGCGCTGCGCCGGCTCGCCCTGACGTGGATGGAGCGGCTCGCCGAATTCCGTCCGTACCTGGCCGGGGCGGTCTGGCACGGCACCGCCACGCGCCTGTCCGACATCTACGTGCAGCTGTTCTGCGACGACCCCAAGTCCGCCGAGATCAAGCTGATCGAACACAATGTGGACTACACCCCCCGTACGGTCGCGGGGTTCCACGGCGAATCCGTGGAAGCCCTCAGCCTGAGCAGCATGTGCCCGGACCTGGGCGAACCGGTGGGTGTGCACTTGCTTGTTTACGATCACGACGACCTGCGCGGCGCGCTCAAGCCCGATGCGAAGGGCCGCACGCCACGGGGCGACCTGGGCGCGGTGCGCGCGCTGGTGAAGGAATCCGGGGATGCATGAAGAGACGGCGGCCGGCGCGGCGAGCCCGCGGCGGCGCAACTGGTTGATGGGCGCGGTGGCCGTCGGCGCCGTGGCAGCGGGCGCGGGCGTGGCCTGGTGGCGGCAGCGCCCCGGTGCCGTGGAGAGCGGCGCGATCGAACGCCTGTGGGCCCTGAGTTTCGACCGGCCCCAGGGCGGCGCGTTGCCCATGGCCTCGTTCAAGGGCCGGCCGCTGCTGGTGAACTTCTGGGCGACGTGGTGCCCGCCCTGCGTGGAGGAGATGCCGCTGCTCGACGCCTTCTTCCGCGAACATGCCGCCAAGGGCTGGCAAGTGCTGGGACTTGCCGTGGACCAGCCGTCCTCGGTGCGCACGTTCCTGCAGCGGCGGCCGGTCACTTTCCCCATCGGCATGGCGGGGCTGGAAGGTACGGAACTCGCGCGCAGCCTGGGCAATGCGAGCGGGGGACTGCCTTATTCCGTGGTCCTGGACGCCAACGGCCAAGTCCGGGAGCGTAGAATGGGGCGCGTCACCGAGGCCGATCTCCGGACTTGGGCTCGCCAGGCCTGAAGGCCGCACGGGGCTGCCGCAGCCTCCGCCGCCGCTGTCAAGTGGCGAAGACGAAACAAATAATTAGTCTTAGTTCGCGCGAAAAGCCGGACGTAAGCGAATTTTGCTGTAAATTCGCGCTTCTTTCAGACGAGGCAGGAGACCTCCCCATGGACTTGCGCAAACTCAAGACGTTGATCGACCTGGTGTCGGAATCGAATGTGTCCGAGCTGGAGATCACCGAAGCGGAGGGCAAGGTCCGCATCGTGAAGGGCGGGCCCGCGCAGGTGCAGGCCGCCTACCAGCCGATGCCCATGCAGCAGGCCGCCGCGCCGGCGCTCGCGCCCGCGGCCCCCGCTCCGGTGGCAGCGGCGCCCGAGGCGCCGAAGGGCCACACCGTGAAATCGCCGATGGTCGGCACCTTCTACCGCGCTTCCTCGCCGGGGGCCAAGGCCTTCGTCGAAGTGGGCAGCCAGGTCAAGGAAGGCGAGACGGTCTGCATCATCGAGGCGATGAAGATCCTCAACGAGATCGAGGCCGACAAGGGCGGCACCATCACCCAGATCCTGTGCGAGAACGGCCAGGCGGTGGAATACGGGCAACCGCTGTTCGTGATCGAGTAACGCCTCCATGTTCAAGAAGATCCTGGTCGCGAACCGCGGCGAAATCGCCCTGCGGATCCAGCGCGCGTGCAACGAGCTCGGCGTCAAGGCGGTGATGGTCTACTCCGAGGCCGACCGCGAAGCCAAGTACGTGAAGCTGGCGGAAGAGGCGGTCTGCATCGGGCCGGCCGCGTCCACCCAGAGCTACCTGAACATGCCCGCCATCATCGCGGCGGCCGAAGTGACCGACGCCGAGGCCATCCACCCCGGTTACGGTTTCCTCTCGGAGAACGCCGATTTCGCCGAGCGGGTGGAAAAGAGCGGGTTCCAGTTCATCGGCCCCACGCCCGAATCCATCCGGATCATGGGCGACAAGGTCTCGGCCAAGCAGGCCATGATCAAGGCGGGCGTGCCCTGCGTGCCGGGCTCCGAGGGCGAACTGCCCGACAACCCGGTCGAAGTGCGCCGCATCGCCAAGGCGGTGGGCTACCCGGTGATCATCAAGGCGGCGGGTGGCGGCGGTGGCCGCGGCATGCGCGTGGTGCACACCGAAGCCGCGCTGATCAACTCGGTGCAGATGACCAAGTCGGAGGCGCAGGCCGCCTTCGGCAATCCGTCGGTGTACATGGAGAAATTCCTCCAGAACCCGCGGCACATCGAGATCCAGATCCTCGCCGACAAGCACAAGAACGCCGTGTACCTGGGCGAGCGCGACTGCTCGATGCAGCGGCGCCACCAGAAGATCATCGAGGAAGCGCCGGCGCCGGGCATCCCGCGCAAGCTGATCGAGAAGATCGGCGAGCGCTGCTCCGCCGCCTGCCGCAAGATCGGCTACCGCGGCGCGGGCACCTTCGAATTCCTGTACGAGAACGGCGAGTTCTACTTCATCGAGATGAACACGCGCGTGCAGGTGGAGCACCCGGTCACGGAGCTCATCACCGGCATCGACATCGTCAAGACGCAGATCCGCGTGGCGGCCGGCGAGAAGCTGCCCTTCAAGCAGGGCGACATCGTGCTGCGCGGCCATGCCATCGAGTGCCGCGTGAACGCCGAAGACCCGTACACCTTCGTGCCTTCGCCCGGGCGCGTCACGCTGTGGCACCAGCCCGGCGGCCCCGGCGTGCGCGTGGATTCGCACGTGTACAACAACTACTTCGTGCCGCCCAACTACGACAGCATGATCGGCAAGATCATCGTGCACGGCGACACGCGCGAGCAGGCGCTGGCGCGCATGCGCGGCGCGCTGGGCGAGACGGTGGTGGAAGGCATCAAAACCAACATCCCGCTGCACCGCGAGCTGATGGTCGACGCCAAGTTCATGGCGGGCGGCACCAACATCCACTACCTGGAAGAGTGGCTGTCGCATCACAAGCGGTAGCCCGGTCCCATGTTCGAGCTGCGGCTGCTCTGCCCCGAAGAGCGCATCGAAGCCGTCGGTGATGCGCTCGAAGCGCTCGATGCGCTGTCGGTTTCCGTGGAGGATGCCGACGCCCAGACTCCCGCCGAGCAGACCCTGTTCGGCGAACCTGGCATGCCGCCGCCCAAGGAAGGCTGGCAGCGCTCGCTGGTGATCGCGCTGTTCGCGCAGGAGGCGCAGGCGCGCGAAGCCGCGCAGCTGCTGCCGCCCCAGGATTTCTTCCACGACTGCAAGGTGCTGGGCGTGCAGCCCGTGCCGGACCAGGACTGGGTGCGCCTGACGCAGTCGCAGTTCGAGCCGGTGGAGATCACGCCCAGCTTCTGGATCGTGCCGACCTGGCACGAGCCGCCGGCGCAGGCGCAGGAAATCATCCGCCTCGACCCCGGCCTGGCCTTCGGCACGGGAACGCACCCGACCACCCGCATGTGCCTGCGCTGGATAGCGCGCAATCCGCCCAGGGCGCAGCGGGTGCTGGACTACGGCTGCGGCTCCGGCATCCTGGCCATCGGCGCGGCGAAGTTCGGCGCCGCCAGCGTCGACGCGGTGGACATTGACGAAGCCGCGGTGCGTTCCACGGAGGCGAACGCCGAGGCGAACGGCGTGCAGCTGGCCGCCGGCTTGCCGGACCGGGCCAGCGGGACGTACGACGTGGTGCTGGCCAACATCCTGGCCACGCCGCTGAAGGTGCTCGCGCCGCTGCTGTGCGGCCATGTTGCACCGGGCGGCGCGCTGGTGCTGGCCGGCATCCTGTCGCGGCAGGCCGACGAACTGAAGGCCGCGTACGCCCCCTACCTCCCGTTGGAAGTGAGCGACGAAGAAGACGGATGGATCCTCATGACCGCCAGGCGGTGAGCGGCGCTCGCAAGACTGCTGAGCCTCACTAGAATCCGCGGGTCATGAGCATGATCACCAGCTGCCCCGCCTGCGGGACGATGTTCCGCGTCGTCCCGGACCAGCTGAAGATCTCCGAAGGCTGGGTGCGCTGCGGCCATTGCGCCGAGGTGTTCGACGCCAGCGCGAACCTGAGCGACGAATCGATCCTGTTCGAGCCCCCGCTGGCGGAACAGGCCACGCGCCCCGCGGACCTGCGGGCCACGGTTCCGCAGGAGCTCCCGACCCAGCCCGCGCCGCTGCCGCTGCGCCGTGCGGAGCCGGAGCCCGAGCGCCCGCGCGCCGCGGCGCCGGACCCCTCCGCCGACGGATCCAGCTTCTTCGGCCCCGAGAGCCAGTCCCTCGATCCCTCCCCGCTCGACACGCCCTTCGTGTTCCGGCCGTCCGACCTCGCACGGCAGGGAAGCGATTCCTCGGTGCTGCCCTCCACCCTCGAGGTGGACAGCGAGGTGCCCTCCGACCTGGACGGCGACGACGACGAGCCCCGGCACGCGATGCCGAACGTCTCCTTCGTGCGGCAGGCGAACCGACGGGCGTTCTGGCGCCGCCCCATGGTGCGGATCTTCCTCGCGTTCGCGAGCCTGCTGCTGGCCGCGGTGCTGCTGGTCCAGGTGGCCTACCAGGACCGCGACCGGCTCGCCCAGTCGCAGCCGGCGTTGCAGCCGTGGCTCGCGCGCATGTGCGATGCGCTGGGCTGCACCCTGGGCGCGCCGCGCCAGATCGAGGCCATCGTCATCGAAAGCTCGGGCTTCAACCGCGTTCGCAACGACACCTACCGGCTCGCGTTCACCCTGCGCAACACCGCAGGCATCCAGCTCGCGGCGCCCGCGCTGGAGCTCACCATCACCGACGGGCAGGACCAGACCGTGGCCCGCCGCGTGATCACGCCGCAGGAAATGGGCGCGCCCGGCGGCGTGATAGCCGCCGGCGGCGACTGGTCGCGGGCGGTGGGCCTGACCGTCAGCGCTGCGGACAATGCACGCGTGGCCGGCTACCGGCTGCTTGCCTTCTATCCCTGACTCCGAGAAAGATTTCCATGGCCGCCGTCATCTGCGGATCCCTCGCCTTCGACACCATCATGAGCTTCGAGGGCCGCTTCGCCGAGCAGATCCTGCCGGACCAGCTGCACATCCTGAACGTGTCCTTCCTGGTGCCGGCGCTGCGGCGCGACTTCGGCGGCTGCGCGGGCAATATCGCGTACAGCCTCAAGCTGCTGGGCGGCACGCCGCTGCCGATGGGCGCCGTGGGGTCCGACGGCGGCGACTACCTGCAGCGCCTGGACCAGCTGGGCATCAGCAGCGAGTTCATCCTGCGCGTGGAGGACACCTACACCGCGCAGGCCATGATCATGACGGACCGCGACAACAACCAGATCACCGCCTTCCATCCGGGCGCGATGATGCAGGCGCACGGCACGAAGGTGCGGGCGCGGCCCGACATCAAGCTGGGCATGATCTCCCCCGATGGCCGCGACGCCATGCTGCAGCACGCCGCGCAGTTCAAGTCCGCGGGCATCCCCTTCGTGTTCGATCCGGGCCAGGGCCTGCCGATGTTCGACGGCAAGGAACTGGCGAACTTCGTCGACCAGGCGACGTGGGTCACGGTGAACGACTACGAAGGCAAGATGCTGTCCGAGCGCACCGGCTGGAGCAGCGCCGAGATCTCCAAGCGCGTGAACGGCCTGGTGGTCACGCTGGGCGGCGACGGCTGCGAGGTCTGGGTGAACGGCGAAGTGACGCTGGTGCCCCCCGAGCAGCCCAAGGCGATCGTCGATCCCACCGGCTGCGGCGATGCCTGGCGCGGCGCGCTGCTGCACGGCCTGGAGCAGGGCTGGTCGCTCGCGAAGTGCGCGCACCTGGGCAACAAGGTCGGCGCGATCAAGATCGCCAGCCGGGGGCCGCAGAACTACACATTGGCTTCACTCTGAAAAATCGCAAGCGATTTTTCAGAGTGATCTGATCAGTGTGAAGAGGCCCGGCAAAGCCGATCCTCTTCACAGGCGGGACCACGCTGCATGCTATTCCGCGCGGTCCAGGTCACATCGGGCACATTCCCCGCTCAGTTCCCCCGCGCGATCGTCACGCCGCCATCCACCACGATGGTCTCGCCCACGACGTAATCTCCCGCGCGTGACGCGAGGTAGATCGCCGCGCCAGCCATGTCTTCCGCGTTCCCGACGCGGCCCGCAGGCACGCGGTGCGCGACCGCATCGCCGTGGTCGCGCGCTTCCTTGTTCATGTCCGAAGGAAACGGTCCCGGCGCGATGCCGCTGACCACGATGTTGTCCTGCGCCAGGCGCAGCGCCATGCGCCTGGTCAGGTGGATCAGCCCCGCCTTGCTCGCCGCGTACGAGTAGGTCTCCCACGAGTTCACCGAGATGCCGTCGATCGACGCGATGTTGATCACCTTGGCCGGCCGGGACTTCGCGGCGCGCTTCAGCGGCTCGTGCAGCGCCTGCGTGAGGAAGAACGGCGTCTTCATGTTCAGGTCGACCACCTTGTCCCAGCCGGCTTCCGGGAACGTGTCGAACTCCTCGCCCCACGCAGCGCCGGCGTTGTTCACGAGGATGTCGAGCGCCGGTTCGCGCTGCGCGATCTCCGCGGCAAGCTTGCGGGCGCCTTCCACGGTCGACACGTCCGCGGGCAGGGCGATGCAGCCGCCCAGGGCCGACAACTCCGCGGCGGTGGCTTCGCACTGAGCGGCCTTGCGCGCCGTGATGTAGACGCGCGCGCCCTGCTGCAGGAAGCCCGTGGCGATCATGCGGCCTATGCCGCGCGAGCCGCCGGTGACCAGGGCCACGCGGCCCTGGAGGGAGAAGAGGTCTTTCATGGGGAGCTCCTTTCGCGTCGGCGCAGGTTAGCGCGGGACGCGGGGAGCTCCAATCACCTGGACGACAGCCTCAGGCGGACTTCGCTCGCGCCTTGCGGCGATCGCGCCACGCGAGAAGCTCGCCCACCACGCCCTTGCGGAAAGCGAGCACGCACAGCACGAAGATGCCGCCGATGATCACCGTGACCCACTCGCCCACCTTGTCGGCCAGCATGTTCTGCAGCGAGATCACGATGCCCGCGCCCAGCACCGGCCCGAAGAAGGTGCCGACGCCGCCGAGCAGGCTCATCAGGATCACTTCGCCGGACATCGACCAGTGCACGTCGGTGAGGGTGGCGAACTTCATCACCAGGGTCTTCAGCGAGCCGGCCAGGCCGGCCAGCGAGGCGGACAGCACGAAGGCGAGCAGCTTGTAGCGGTCGACCTCGTAGCCGAGGGACACGGCGCGCGGCTCGTTCTCGCGGATCATCTTCAGCACCTGGCCGAAGGGCGAGTTCACGATGCGCATGATCCCCAGGAAGCAGGCCACGAACACGGCCAGCACCAGGTAGTACATGACCGTGTCGTCCACGAGCGAGATCATGCCGAACAGCTTGCCGCGCGGTACGCCCTGCAGGCCGTCCTCGCCGCCGGTGAAGGGCGCCTGCAGGCAGATGAAATACACCATCTGCGACAGCGCCAGCGTGATCATGGCGAAGTAGATGCCCTGGCGGCGGATGGCGACGAAGCCGAACACCAGGCCCAGCAGCGCGGCGACCACGCCGCCGGCCAGCACGCCCAGCTCTGGCGTCCAGCCCATCACCTTGACCGTATGGCCGGTGACGTAGGCGGCGAAGCCGAAGAAGGCCGCGTGGCCGAAGGAGAGCAGGCCGGTGAAGCCCAGCAGCAGGTTGAAGGCGCACGCGAACAGCGCGAAGCACAGCAGCTTCATCACGAAGACCGGGTACAGCCCGATCAGCGGCGCAACGAGCGCGAGGACCAGCAGCGCGAGGTAGACGGCGCGAACCAGCAGGCTGGAGCCCGCGCCGTGCTGCGCGATCGCGGCGTTGGGCGCTTCGACCGGCATCTCGCCGGCGGTGGTGGCGGTGGAGGGAGAGGACATGTCAGGCTTCCTTGCCGAACAGGCCGGCGGGCCGCAGCATCAGAACGATCGCCATGATGACGAACACCACCACGTTGGAGGCTTCCGGGTAGAACACGCGCGTGAAGCCCTCGATCACGCCCAGGCCCAGGCCCGTGACGACGGATCCGAGGATGGAGCCCATGCCGCCGATCACGACGACGGCGAACACCACGATGATCAGGTTGGACCCCATCAGCGGCGTCACCTGGATGATGGGCGCGGCCAGCACGCCGGCCAGCCCGGCGAGCGCGGCGCCCGCGCCGTAGGTGAGCGTCACCATCAGCGGCACGTTCACGCCGAAGGCCTGCACCAGCTTGGAGTTCTCGGTGCCGGCGCGCAGGTACGCGCCCAGCCGCGTGCGCTCGATCAGGTACCAGGTCGCCAGGCAGACGGCGATGGAGGCCAGCACGACCCACGCCCGGTAGTTGGGCAGGATCATGAAGCCGAGGTTGGTGGCGCCCGAGAGCAGTTCGGGCACGTCGTAGGATTGACCGGAGACGCCGTACTGGCGGCGGAATATGCCTTCCAGGATCAGCGCGAGGCCGAAGGTGAGCAGCAGCCCGTACAGGGGGTCCAGCCCGTACAGCCGCTTGAGGAACAGGCGTTCGATGATCACGCCCAGCACGCCGACCACCAGCGGTGCGAGGATGAGCGCGAACCAGTAGTTCACCCCCCACGTGTCCAGCATGATCCACGCGGCGAACGCGCCCACCATGTACAGCGCGCCATGGGCGAAATTGACGATGTCCAGCAGGCCGAAGATGACCGCGAGGCCGAGGCTGAGCATGGCGTAGAAGGCGCCATTGACCAGTCCCAGCATCAGCTGGCCCAGGAAGGCCTGGTGGGGAATGCCGAAGATTTCCATGGAGGCGGGATGTCTGCTCGTGTTCGTGGGCTGGTGTCGCCGCGGTTCGTAGGCTGGGTTCCGCGCAGCGGACCCCGGCGCCGAAGGCAAGCTGGGGTTCGCCTGCGGCGAAACCCAGCCTACCTCTCAGGTCACTTCTTCAGCATCGAGCACTTGGACTCGGCGACCGTCGTGAACGCCTGGTCGCCGGGCACCTTGGCCACGAGCTTGTAGTAGTCCCAGGGCTTGGTCGATTCCTTGGCGGTCTTCACCTGGTACAGGTACATGTCGTGGATCATGCGGCCGTCGGCCCGCACGCTCGCGTTCTTGTGATAGAAGTCGTTGTACTTCATGGACTTCAGTTCGGCCATCACCTTCTCGCCGTCGGTGGTGCCGACTTTCTGAACCGCCTTCAGGTAATTCATGGTGGCGGAATAGTCGGCTGCCTGGATGGACGAGGGCATGCGCTTGTACTTGTCGAAGAAGCGCTTCGCGAACTTGCGCGACTCGTCGTCCTGGTTCCAGTACCAGCTGTCCGCCAGCTGCAGGCCCTCGGCGTTGCGCACTCCGATGGAATGCACGTCGTTGATGAACACCAGCAGGCCTGCGACCTTCATGTTCTTGGTGATGCCGAACTCCTTGGCCGCCTTCATCGCGTTGATGAAGTCTCCGCCGGCGTTGGCCAGGCCCAGGATGTCGGCTTTGGAGCCCTGCGCCTGCAGCAGGAAGGAGGAGAAGTCCGAAGCGTTCAGCGGGTGGCGCACGGCGCCCAGCACGGTGCCGCCGTTGGCCTTCACCACCGTGGAGGAGTCCCCCTCCAGCGAATGGCCGAACGCATAGTCGGCGGTCAGGAAGTACCACTTCTTGGCGCCGGCCTTCACCAGTGCGCTGCCGCCCACCTTCGCCAGCGCCACGGTGTCGTAGGCGTAGTGGATGGTGTAGGGGGAGCAGGCCTCGTTGGTCAGCTGCGCGCTGCCGGCTCCGATGGAGATGAAGGGGAGCTTCTTCTCCTTGGCGATGCCCGCCATGGCGAGGTTGGTGCCCGAGCTGGTGCCGCCGACCAGCATGGCCAGGTTCTGGGTGTCGATCCACTCGCGCGCCTTGGAGGCGGCGACGTCGGCCTTGTTCTGGTGGTCGGCCGAGAGCACCTCGACCGGGCGGTTCAGCACCTTGCCGCCGAAGTCCTGCACCGCCCACTTCACCATTTCGGCGCCGGCCGGACCGTCGATGTCCGCGTACAAGCTGGCCATGTCGGTGATGAAGCCGATGCGCACCGGGCCGGTCTGGGCCTGAGCGAAGGCGCCGCTGGCGCCGAAGCCGACGGCCAGGGCAGCTACGAGGGTCTTGATCTTCATATCCACGGTCTCCTTCAGTAAAAGCAATGTCACACGCCCAGGTATTCCTGGAGCATTTCCTTGTTGGCCTGCAGCTCGTGCTGGGCGAATTCGCGGACGATCTTCCCGTGTTCCATCACGTAGAAGCGGTCGGCCAGCGGTGCGGCGAAGCGGAAGTTCTGCTCCACCAGCACGATCGTGTAGCCCTTGGCCTTGAGCGTGCGGATGGTCTCGGCCAGCTTCTGCACGATCACCGGCGCCAGGCCTTCGGAGATCTCGTCCAGCAGCAGCAGGCGCGCGCCGGTGCGCAGGATGCGCGCCACCGCCAGCATCTGCTGCTCGCCGCCCGAGAGGCGCGTGCCGGGGCTGGCCGCGCGCTCCTTCAGGTTCGGGAACATGTCGTAGATCTCGGCCACGCTCATGCCGCCCTGCGCGATGGCGGGCGGCAGCATGAGGTTCTCCTCCGCAGACAGGCTGGCGAAGATGCCGCGCTCCTCGGGGCAGTAGCCGACGCCGAGCCGCGCCACGCGGTGCGGCGGCATCTTCACGACTTCCTGGCCGCGGATGCGGATCGAGCCCTTGCGCGCGCCGGTCAGGCCGACGATCGCGCGCATCGTCGTGGTGCGGCCGGCACCGTTGCGCCCGAGCAGCGAGACCACCTCGCCCTCGTTCACGCTCATGTTCACGCCGTGCAGCACGTGGGACTCGCCGTACCACGCATGCAGGTTCTCGATGCGGAGCATCTCGTTGGCTGCCATCAGTGGGCCCCCTGGAGTTCGGTCTCGGCGCTGCCCATGTAGGCCTCGATCACCTGCGGGTTCTGCGAGACCTCCGCATAGGGGCCGTCGGCGATCACCGCGCCGCGCTGCAGCACGGTGATGCGGTCGGCGATGGACGACACCACGTTCATGTTGTGTTCCACCATCAGGATGGTGCGGCCCTGCGAGACCTTCTTGATCAGCTGCGTCACGCGGTGCACGTCCTCGTGGCCCATGCCCTGCGTGGGTTCGTCCAGCAGCATCAGTTCCGGCTCCAGCGCCATCGTGGTCGCCAGCTCCAGTGCGCGCTTGCGGCCGTAGGGCAGGTTGACGGTGAGTTCGTCCGCGAAATCCTGCAGGTCGACCTGCGCGAGCAGTTCCATGGCGCGGCCGTGCAGCGGGTAGAGCGACTTCTCGGCCTTCCAGAAATGGAAGGAGGTGCCGAGGTTGCGCTGCAGCGCCGCGCGCACGTTCTCCAGCGCGGTCAGGTGCGGGAACACCGCGGAGATCTGGAACGAGCGCACGATGCCGCGGCGGGCCGTCTGCGCCGGCCGCTCGTGGGTGATGTCGACGCCGCGGTAGGTGATCTTGCCGCGCGTGGGCGGCAGGAACTTGGTGAGCAGGTTGAAGAAGGTGGTCTTGCCGGCGCCGTTGGGGCCGATCAAGGCATGGATGTCGCCGCGCCTGACCTTCAGGTCCACGTTGTTCACGGCCACGAAGCCCTTGAACTCCTTGGTCAGGCCCTGGGTCTCCAGGATGGTCTCAGCGGACAAAGTCTCCTCCAGCGGGCAGCCGGCCCGGGTACGGGCGCCAATGGTGGTGGGCGTGCTGCAGCGCAGAAAGGGGGTTAGACCCTAAGTAGTTTTGCGGGCTGGACAGTGAAAACCCGCAAGGAGATGCGCTGCCCTGGTTGGCCGGGCCTGTGCGATGGCCGCGTTGCTATGAAATGAAGAGCAGGGAAGCGGCCCCAGGCTGTCAGAAGCCTGACTCGCGCACAATGCGGCGAACGGCAGGAGATGCGATGGCGGAAGAACGCGTGCGGGTGACGGTGGATGCGCAGGGCGTGGCCGAGGTGGCCCTGGTGCGCGCAGACAAGATGAATGCGCTCGACCCGGAGATGTTCGCCGCGATCCGGGCGGCGATCGCGCAGGTGCGCGCGGATGCCCGCGTGCGGGCGGTGGTCCTGCACGGCGAGGGCCGCGCGTTCTGCGCCGGCCTGGACAAGTCCAGCCTGCAGGGCATCGCCGACCCCCAGGGCGCGGCCGGCATCGGTGACCTCGTGCCGCGCACCCATGGGCTGGCCAACGCGTGGCAGGAGGTGGCGTGGGGCTGGCGGGAGCTGCCCGTGCCCGTCATCGCTGCGTTGCAGGGCGTCGCGTTCGGCGGCGGGCTGCAGATCGCGCTTGGGGCGGACGTGCGCTGCGTGCATCCCGAAGCGAAGCTGTCGGTGATGGAGATCCGCTGGGGGCTCGTGCCCGACATGGCAGGGTGCGTGCTGCTGACGGATCTGGTGCGGCCGGACGTGGCGCGGGAGCTGACCTTCACGGGCCGCCTCGTCTCGGGCACCGAGGCCGTGCAGCTGGGGCTGGCCACGCGCGTCAGCGAGGATCCGCTGGGCGATGCGCGCGCGATGGCGCGGCAGATCGCCGCCAGCAACCCGGACGCGGTGCGCGCCGCGAAGCGGATGTTCAACACGGCCAGTCCGGTGGACGCGGCGCGCGTGCTGGTGGCCGAGGCCTTCGAGCAGCAGCGCCTGATCGGCAGCGCGAACCAGCGGGAGGCGGTGCAGGCGGCCTTGGAGAACCGGCCAGCGGTGTTCCGCTGACGTCATTCCCGCGGAGGCGGGAATCCAGGGCGTCCAAAAAACAGAAGGCGCCGCATTGCGGCGCCTCGATGCCCTGGGTCCCCGCCTCCGCGGGGACGACGGAACCATGATCCGTAGGCTGGGTTCGGCGCAGCCGACCCCAGCGATGCGCCAAGGACGCTGGGGTTCGCTCCGCGAAACCCAGCCTGCAGGCTACCGGACGGTCAGCCGCGAAGCGCCTGCCGCCCGCGCCTCTCCAATCACCGCCGCCTGCCCGAACCCATGCCGGCGGAACACCTCCAGCACCTGGTCCACGCTTTCCGGCGTGCACGAAACCAGCAGCCCGCCGCTGGTCTGCGGGTCGGTGAGCAGTGCGCGCTCCGCTTCCGCGAAGCCCGCGGGCAGCGCCACGTCCGCGCCGTAGCCGGCCCAGTTGCGGCCGGAGGCGCCCGTCACCAGTCCCGCGCGCGCCATGTCACGCACGCCTTCGAGCACCGGCACCCGCTTCCAGTCGATGTCGAGCGACAGGTTCGCGCCGCGCGCCAGTTCCAGCGCGTGGCCCGCGAGGCCGAAGCCGGTCACGTCGGTGAGCGCGTGCACGCCTTCCAGGGCGGCCAGCTCCGGGCCGGGCGTGTTCAGCCGCGTGGTGGTGGCGATCATGCGTTCGTAGCCGGCGGCGTCGAGCTGCTCCTTCTTCAGCGCCGCGGACAGCACGCCCACGCCCAGCGGCTTGCCCAGCACCAGCACGTCGCCGGCGCGCGCGTCGGCGTTGCGCTTCACGCGCTTGGGATGCACGAGGCCCAGGGCCACCAGCCCGTAGATCGGCTCGACCGAGTCGATGGTGTGGCCGCCGGCGATCGGGATGCCGGCTGCCTTGCAGACCGACTCGCCACCCTCGAGGATGCGGCCGATGGTGGCGGTGGACAGCACGCTGATCGGCATGCCCACGAGCGCCAGCGCCATGATGGGCTTGCCGCCCATGGCATAGACGTCGGAGATCGCGTTGGTGGCGGCGATGCGGCCGAAGTCGAACGGATCGTCCACGATCGGCGTGAAGAAGTCGGTGGTGGCGATCAGCGCCTGCTCGTCGTTGAGCTGGTAGACCGCCGCGTCGTCGGCCGTCTCGATGCCCACCAGCAGCTCGGGCGGCATGGGCAGGCGCGCGGTGCCCTTGAGGATCTCGGACAGGACGCCGGGGGCGATCTTGCAGCCGCAGCCGCCACCGTGCGAGAGGGAGGTCAGGCGCGGCTCGGCGGCCGAGGGGGACAGGGCGGCGTTCATGGGGTGGGTTCCAGTTCTTGCAGGAGGTTCAGCAGCGCGCGGCGCTCGGCATCCGCGTCGAAGAGCGGTGCCCGCAGCGCGCATTGTGCGGCCAGCCGGTCGAGCAGGCCCGGCGCGGGGTTATCGGACTGCGTGGCGCGGCAGTCTTGCAGCAGCCGGGCCAGGGCCGCGGCGTCGCCATGCGGGAAATAGCCTTCGTAGTCCGCGCCGAGCATGCCGACGTTGCCGTCCACGCGGCTGGCCAGCACGGGCGTGCCGCAGCGCACCGCCTCCAGGATCACGTGGGCACCGCCTTCCATGGCGCTGGTGTGCACCAACACGTGCGCTTCGCGGATCCGTTGCAGGGTGGCGTCGTGCGGCAGCGCGCCTAGCCATTCGTAGCCGGGGCAATCGCGCTGCGTGTCGCGGGCCTGCTGCGCCAGCAGCGGTTCGCCGCCGCCGTCGCCGATGTGCGTGATGCGGATGTCGGCGCGGTCGCGCATCAGGCGGGCGGCTTCGAACAGCGTCTGTGGCGTCTTCACGGCGCGCAGGTGCCCGACGGAGACGGCGCCCAGCCCGTCGCGGGGCTTGGCCAACGGCGGCCATGCCGGCCCGGACTGGTAGATCACCCGCGCCTTGGGCCGCAGCGGCGCGTCCAGCGCTTCCACGCCCCGTTCCTGCAGCACCACCAGGCGCTGCGCCACGGCGACGGAGTGGCGCGCCTCCGCGCTGGTCGCCAAGTCCTGGTAGAGATCGGTGCCGGTCAGCACCACGGCAAGCCCCCGGCCGGGGTGCGCCTCGGACCAGGCGCGCACCGCGGCGGCCGAACGCCGGGCGTGCAGCGCGAGCATCACCCCGTCGGACGCCGCTTGCGCGTCCGGCCATTCCCGCACGATGCGCACCGGACGCTGCGGGGCCAGCATCTGCTGCCAGCGCTGGGCCGTGCGCCAATTGCCGTTGTTGGCGTCGGCGAGTGCGGGGCTTACGATGACGGCCGATGAGGAACGGGACATCGCCGGTTTATAGCGCGGCCGGCCCAGCCGAGGCGCTGGCATTGCGCGACGGACCGCCGCGGGCGGTGCGGGCGGCCCTGCTCGCCGCGCGCGAACGCACGCTGGCGCTGGCGGAGGACTTCCGCGCCGCGCTGGGCCCGCTGCCGCGCCTGCCGGTGGGGCCGGGGTTGAATCCGCCGCTCTGGGAATGGGGCCATGTCGCGTGGTTCCAGGAATGGTGGCTGGCGCGCAATCCGCAGCGGGCGCTGGGCGTGCGCGCCGACCCGAATGCACCCCGTCCAGCGCCGCGGGTCCCCGAAGCGGACCGCTGGTACGACTCCAGCCGCGTGGAGCACCGCACGCGCTGGGACCTGCCGTTGCCCGGCGCGGACGAAACGCTGGCCTACCTGCGCGCGACCCTCGAGGGCACGCTGGAACTGCTGGACGCGCTGCCGGCCGATGCGGACGGCGACGCGCTGTACTTCTTCCGCCTGGCGGTGCTGCATGAACAGATGCATGCCGAGGCTGCAGCCATGATCGCCCAGCTCATCGGCATTCCCTTGCGCGAATCCACGGTGCCCGCGACCGTGGAAGCGCCGGCCGAGATCGACGTGCCCGCCACGATCGTCCGTCTGGGAGGTCCCGTTCAGGGATTCGCCTTCGACAACGAGCTCGGCCCGCACGGGGTGGAGGTCGAGGCCTTCGCCATCGATGCAGAGCCCGTCACCTGGGCGCGCTACCTGCCTTTCGTGGAAGAGGGCGGCTACGCCGATCCGCGCTGGTGGTCCGCGCAAGGCCGGGTGTGGCTGGCCGGCCAGCGGCAGCGCCATCCGGCGCACTTGCGGCCTGCCCCCCAGGGATGGGAGCAGCTGCGCGGCGGCGCCTGGCAACCTCTGCAGTCGCGCGAGGTGGCGCTGCACCTGAGCGCGCACGAAGCGGAAGCCTGGTGCCGCTGGGCCGGCCGGCGCCTGCCCAGCGAGGCCGAATGGGAATGCGCCGCAATCACGCAGCCCGGCTTCCGCTGGGGCCACGCCTGGGAATGGACCGCCAGCGTCTTCCTGCCGTACCCCAGCTTCCAGCCGCACCCGTATCGGGACTATTCCCAGCCGTGGTTCGGCAGCCGCCGCGTCCTGCGCGGCGCTTCGCACGCCACGGCCCCGGCACTGGCGCACGCGCGCTACCGCAACTTCTTCGAGCCGCACCGCAGCGATGTCTTCGCAGGCTTTCGCAGTGTCCGCACGGCAGCGCCGGTCACGGCTTCTGGGGTGTAATGCCCGTCCCCTCCGGAGCGTCCCCATGAAGAACAAGACCCTGTCGCGCCTGTTCGCCGCCGCCCTGCTCGCCACCGCCGCCTTCGCGGCCCAGGCCCAGCAGGTGTTCCGCATCACGGCCATCCCCGACGAGTCGCCCACCGAGCTCGCGCGCAAGGCGGCGCCGCTGGCGAAGTACCTGGAGGGCAAGCTCGGCGTCAAGGTGGAGTTCACGCCCGTGACCGACTATGCCGCCGCCGTGGAAGCGCTCGTGAACAAGCAGGTGGACCTGGCCTGGTTCGGCGGCTTCACCTTCGTGCAGGCCCACCAGCGCTCCGGCGGCAAGGTCGTGCCGCTGGTGCAGCGCGAGGAGGACGAGAAGTTCCGCTCGGTCTTCATCACCACCGACCCTTCCATCCGCGGCCTGGCCGACCTGAAGGGCCGCAACCTCAGCTTCGGCTCGCAGTCCAGCACCTCGGGCCACCTCATGCCGCGCAGCTTCCTGCTGGCCGCCGGCGTGGATCCCGACCAGCACCTGAAGCGCGTGGCCTATTCGGGCGCGCATGACGCCACCGTGGCGGCGGTCGCTTCCGGCAAGGTGGACGCGGGCGCCCTCAATATTTCCGTGTGGGAGAAGCTGGTGGCCGACAAGAAGGTGGACGCCGGCCGCGTGCGCGTTTTCTACACGACGCCGACTTACTACGATTACAACTGGAGCGTGCATGCCGACATGCCCGCCGCGCAGCGCGAAAAGCTGGCGCGCGCCTTCACCGAGCTGGGCGCTTCCACGCCGGAAGGCAAGCAGATCCTCGAGCTGCAGCGCGCCACGCGCTTCGTGCCGACGAAGGTGGAGAACTACAAGGGCATCGAAGCCGCCGCGCGCAACGCCGGGCTGCTGAAGTGAAGATCGCGCTCGAGGGCATCGCCGGCCGGCACCCGGCCGCGCGCGCCTCGGCTTCGGCCGCGCTGCAGGGCCTGTCGCTGGACATCGCGGCGGGCGAGCAGGTGGCGGTGATCGGTCCCTCCGGCGCCGGCAAGACCACGCTCCTGCATGTCCTTGCGTGTGCGCTGCGTCCGTCGGCGGGCAGCCTGCGGCTAGCCGGGCAGGACCCGTGGAGCCTGCCGCCCCGCGGCCTGCAGCGCCTGCGGGGCTCCCTGTTCCTCGCGCCGCAGGTGCCGCCCTTGCCGCCGCGGCAGCGCGTCGTCACGGCGGTGCTGGCCGGGCGCCTGCCGCACCAGGGCTTGTGGGCGAGTTTGCGCAGCCTGGTGTATCCGACCGGCATCGCGCAGGCCGACGCGGCCCTGGGACTCTTCGACCTGTCCGACAAGCTGTTCGCGCGCGTCGACCGGCTCTCGGGCGGCGAGCGCCAGCGCGTGGGCCTGGCGCGCGCGCTGCTCTCCGAAGCCAGCCTGCTGCTGGTGGACGAGCCGCTGTCGGCGCTCGACCCGGCCCGCGCCGGCCAGGCGATCGCCACGCTGGCGGAGGCCGCGCGCGAACGCGGTGCCACGCTCGTCGCCACGCTGCATGACGTGCCGATGGCCTTGCAGCATTTCCCGCGCATCGTCGGGCTGCGTGACGGCCAACTGGCGTTCGACCTGCCGGCGGAACGCGTCACGCCTGCCTTGCTGCAGGACCTCTATGGGCAGGAAGCGCCCGCGCAGCCCGCGCTCCCGCTCGAGGAACCCGCCGCGCCGCGCGTGGCGCTCACCTGCCGCTGAGGCCGTGGCGGCAGTCCTGACTTCCGATCCCCACCTGCGCGATCCCGCGTGGCGCGGCCGCCTGGCGTGGACACTCGCCGCCGCCGTCCTGCTGTGGCCGCTGGTCGTGGCCACCGAGTTCCGCCCCTGGGCGCTCTTCGAGCCGGCCAGCCTGCAGCCGACGCTCACCTTCCTCGCCGGCTTCATGCCGCCGCGCGCGGATGCCGAGTTCCTGGCCCTCGTCGCCCGCGAGACCTGGCGCACGGTGGCGATCGCCACCGCGGGCCTGGCGCTCGCCTTCGTCATCGCAGTGCCGCTCACGCTGCTCTCGGTGCGCACTCTCTCGATATCCGGCCTCGCCGGGCGCATGGGTGCGCTGCCCGCGGCCTTGCGCTTTGCGGTGCGGGCCCTGATGGTGGTGCTGCGCAGCGTGCCGGAGCTGGTGTGGGCGCTGGTCTTCGTGCGCGTGGTGGGGCTCGGCCCCACTGCCGGCGTGCTGGCGATCGCGCTCACCTACGGCGGCATGCTCGGCAAGGTGTACGGCGAGATCCTGGAAAGCGGCGAGGCCCATGCCACCGCCTCGCTGCTGCGCAACGGTGCTGGGCGCGTGCAGGCCTTCTTCTACGGGCTGCTGCCGCAGAACGCCGGCGAGCTCACCAGCTACACGGTGTACCGCTGGGAGTGCGCGATCCGCTCCTCCGCCGTGCTCGGCTTCGTGGGCGCCGGCGGCCTCGGCCAGCAGATGGACAACTCCATGAAGATGTTCAATGGCGGCGAGGTCAGCACCATGCTGCTGGTGTTCGTGCTGCTCGTGTGGGGCGCCGACCGCCTGAGCGGCTGGCTGCGCCGGGTGCTCGCATGAGCCAGCCCGTGGACCGCACCCGGCCGCGGCGCGCCGCCAACGAGGTGTACCGCCTGCCGCCGCCGCTGTTCGACGCGCGCTGCCGCGCGTGCTGGTTCGTGCTGGCGGTGCTCGCGCTGGTGGCGGCGAGCTTCTGGTCGCTCGACCTGCAATGGGCGCGCTTCCTGTCGGCGGAGGCCCTCGCGCGCATGGGGCGCTTCCTCGCCGAACTGCTCGCGCCCAACCTCGAACCTGCCTTCCTGCGCAAGCTGCTGCCGGCAGCGCTGGAGACGCTGGCGATGTCGCTGCTCGGCACCTTGCTCGCAGTGGTGGCGGGGCTGCTGCTCGCCGTGCCGGCGAGCCAGCTGCACGCCGACGACCCGGCGCGGTGGCGCGGCGTCGCGCGGCTGGTGCTCAACGTGCTGCGCAGCGTGCCGGAGCTGATGTGGGCCGCGCTGCTGCTCATCGCCGCCGGCCTGGGCCCGTTCGCCGGCACGCTCGCACTGGCGCTGCATACGACCGGCGTGCTCGGACGGCTGTTCGCCGAAGCGCTGGAGAACGCTTCGCCGGGGCCGGCATTCGCGCTGCGCGTGCGCGGCGTGCCCGAAGGCCGCGTGCTGCTGCACGCGACGCTGCCGCAGGTGCTGCCGCAGCTCCTGAGCTACGCGCTGTATCGCTGGGAGAACAACATCCGCGCCGCCGCCATCCTGGGCGTGGTCGGCGCAGGTGGCCTCGGACAGATGCTGGCCTTCCACCTCGGCCTGTTCCAGATGGCCGAGACGGGCTCGGTGCTGGCCGCGATGATCGTGCTGGTGGCCCTGGTGGACGGCGCCAGCTATGGAGCGCGCCGGCTGATGGCGCGCTGAGCGTCGCCGTCAGCCCAGACGGCGCGCGCCTCGGCGAGCAGGGCGCGCGCCAACGCGGCCTTCGGACCCTCCGACCAGAGCAGCCCCATGCGCCGCACCGGCGCGGGCGACGGCAACGGGATGCGCACGACGCGCATGCCTTCGGGCCACGGCGGCGTCCAGTCCGGCACGAGCGACACGCCCAGCTCGTGGTGCACGAAGGCCGCGATCGCATTCAGGGCGTCGATCTCGATGCGCTCCTGCGGCTGGATGTGCCGCTCGCGCAGCCAGGTATCCGCCATGCGGCCGCCCCACATGCTGCGGTCGTAGCGGATGAAGGGTTGCGTCGCGAGCAGTTCGAGCGGATCGTGCCCGGCCAGCGAGGCCGGCGCCAGCACGCACAGCGGCTCCTCCACCAGCACTTCCCAGCCGCAGGACTTGGGCAGCGTGAACGGCGGCTCCACCAGGATCGCCGCGTCGAGCATGCCGCTGGTGACGCGCTGGTACAGCGTGGCGGAGTTGCCGGGCTCCATGTAGACCGCGAGCTTCGGGTGCTTGCCATAAAGGCCGCGCAGCAACGGCGGCACCAGGCCGGTGAGCGAGGAAGCGGACACGCCCAGGCGCCATTCGCCCAGCGGCGCGTCGTCGTTGGCGAGGGCGTGCAGGTTGCGCACGTCGCGCAAGACGCTGCGGGCGTGGTCCAGGATCCGCAGGCCGGCTTCCGTGGGCTTGACGGTGCGGCCGGCGCGCCGCACCAGCGCCGTGCCCATCGCTTCCTCCAGCGACTTCACGCGCGCGGCCACGGCCGCCGCCGTGAGGTCGAGGCGGCGGGCGGCCTCCGCGAAGGAGCCGCTGTCCACCACCATCACGAAGCTTTGCAGGAACTGGGTGTCCATGCGGAACAAAACTTCATTATGGATTGAAGATGCGCGGGCCCGATTTACCGCGGGTGCGCGCGCGGCGATGATGCCGCCATGATCGAGATCTCCGCCAAGCGGGTCGCCGGACCCATCATCCGCCTGCACCCCAACGACAACGTGGTGGTCGCCCGCGTGGACGTGGGCATAGGCACCGCGGTGCCCACGGAGGGCTTCACCAGCCGCAGCCAGGTGCCTGCCGGCCACAAGATCGCCGCGCGCGCCATCCGCGCCGGCGAGGCGATCCTCAAGTACAACGTGGTGATCGGCTTCGCGGCCACCGACATCGCCGCCGGCACCTACGTGCACTCGCACAACGTGAGCTTCCGCGAGTTCGACCGCGACTACGCCCACGGCAAGGAGTACGTGGCGACGCCGGTGCTTCCCGACCCGGAGCAGGCGACGTTCATGGGCTACGTGCGCCCCGACGGCCAGGTGGGCACGCGCAATTTCATCGGCATCCTCTCCACCGTCAACTGCTCGGCGACGGTCGTGCACAAGGTGGCGGAGTGGTTCACCGAAGAGCGGCTGAAGGACTTCCCCAACGTCGACGGCGTGGTGGGCCTGTCGCACGGCCTCGGCTGCGGCATGGAGATGAGCGGCGAGCCCATGGACCTGTTGCGGCGCACGCTCGGCGGCTACGCGCGGCACCCCAATTTCGCCGGCGTGCTCGTCATCGGGCTGGGCTGCGAGCGCAACCAGCTGTCCGGGCTGATGGCGCAGCAGGGGCTGGAACCCAACCCGCGGCTGCAGACCTTCGTGATGCAGGAGAACGGCGGCACCCGCAAGACCATAGAAGCGGCGGTGGAAGCCGTGAAGAAGATGCTGCCTGCCGCCGACGACGTGCGCCGCACGCCGGTGTCGGCGCGCCACCTGAAGATCGGGCTGCAGTGTGGCGGCTCGGACGGCTTTTCCTCCATCACCGCCAACCCCGCCCTGGGCGCGGCGATGGACATCCTGGTGCGCCACGGCGGCACCGCCATCCTGTCCGAGACGCCGGAGATCTACGGCGTGGAGCACACGCTCACCCGCCGCGCCGTGAGCCGCGCGGTCGGCGAGAAGCTGGTCGACCGCATCCGCTGGTGGAAGGAGGAGTATTCGCCCGGCCGCGACGTGCAGATCAACGGCGCCGTGAGCCCCGGCAACAACATGGGCGGGCTGGCCAACATCTTCGAGAAGTCCCTCGGGTCTTCGATGAAGGGTGGCACCACCGGCCTGATGGAGGTGTACCGCTACGCCGAGCCGGTGACGCAGCCCGGCTTCGTGTTCATGGACACGCCCGGCTTCGATCCGTGTTCCGCCACGGGCCAGATCGCGGGCGGTGCCAACATGATCCTGTTCACCACCGGCCGGGGCTCGATGTTCGGCGCCAAGCCCGTGCCCTCGATCAAGCTCGCGACCAACACGCCCATGTACGAGCGGCTGGCCGAGGACATGGACTACAACTGCGGCACCATCCTCGACGGCACGAAGACCCTGCCGGAGAACGCGCAGGAGATCTTCGACCTGACCTTGCGCATCGCCTCGGGCGAGCGCAGCAAGAGCGAACTGCTGGGCCTGGGCGACCACGAGTTCGTGCCCTGGAACATCGGCGTGGTGAGCTGACCGGCTGGCCCCGGGCTCAGAGCGGCGCGGCGCGCAGGATCTGCATCGCTTCCTGCTGCAGGCGCAGCGCCGCGGCGTGCAGGTCCAGCACGCGCTGGAGATCGGTGCCCGCGGGCGGCTCGCGCAGGCCGAGTTCGTGCTCGCGCACGCGCGCCGCGAGCTCGCGCTCCGCCGCTTCGGCGGCGGCATTGGCCGTCCACCAGCCTTCGTAGCGGCGCTCGAAGTCCACCAGCAACTGGCGGTGCGGGGCGGCGATGTGCAGGGACGCGTTTCGCATGGCCGGAAGTAGAACGCACGCGCGCCGGACCAGGATTGATCGAGATCAGGCTGGCGGCCCTCCCTAGGAATCGTCCTAGGCGACCTCGGTGCAGCCCGGGCCCGGTTTCGGACTCCGCCGAGCCTGCGTTTCAGCCGGCGCCGATGTTGCCGCGAAGGGGATGGGAGGACAGTACGGGTCATGCAATCGCAACCCGCTTCTTCCCAGCTGAAGGTGTTCCTCGCCGAGGATTCCGCCCCGATCCGCCAGCGGGTCGCTGCCGCGCTCGTCGCCCGCGACATGGAAGTGGTCGGGGAGGGCGGCACGCCCGCCGCCTGCATCGCCGGCATCCTGGAATTGCACCCCGACGTCGTGGTGCTGGACATCCACCTGCAGGGCGGCACCGGCCTGCAGGTCCTGCGCGCCGTGCGCGCCGCCGGCGAGAACACGGGCTTCGTCGTGCTCAGCAACACGGCCGACGCCCCCTATCGCAAGCGCTACGTGTCCGAAGGAGCCGCAGGCTTCCTCGACAAGCTCACCGAATTCGAGCAGCTGCCCGCCGCCGTGGCCGCCGCTTCGCCGACCCATCACTAAGACAACGACCCCCGGAGAGCCGCCATGCAAGCCACCGTCCACACCGCCACCACCGCCCCGCTGCGCTTCGTCCCTGGCCGTGTACCACGCGGGCGAGAAGTTCGGCTTCGTGTACGCGGTGCGCAGCGGCACCTTCAAGACGGTGATGATGCTCAAGGACGGCCGCGAGCAGGTGACCGGCTTCCACTTCGCCGGTGACGTGATGGGCCTCGACGCCCTGGCGCAAGGCGCGCACGGCACCACCGCCGTCCCGCTGGAAGACGCCGAGATTTGCGCCATCCCCTACCACCAGCTCGCCAGCCTGGCGGCCCAGCACCCCAGCCTGCACGGCGCCGTGGCCCGGCTCATGAGCCGCGAACTGGTGCGCGAGCACGGCGTGATGCTGCTGCTGGCCAGCATGAACGCGGAAGAGCGCCTCGCCACCTTCCTGCTGACCGTCTCGGAGCGGATGCGCAGCCGCGGCTACTCGGGCACCGAGTTCCACCTGCGCATGTCGCGCGCGGAGATCGGCAGCTACCTCGGCATGAAGCTGGAGACCGTCAGCCGCGCGTTCTCGGCCTTCCAGCGCCAGGGCCTGCTGGAAGTGGACAAGAAGCACGTGCGCATCGCCGACCGCGACGAGCTGGCGCGCATCTGCGAGTCGCGGATGCAGTGATGCCCGAGCGGACGATCACGCCAGCGCCGCGGCGTTCGGCATCGTGAAGCCGACCTGGTCGAGCGATGCCGCCAGCGCCTTTTGCTGGTCGGCGTTGAGTTCCACCAGCGGCGGGCGCACGTGCGCCCAGTCCTTGCGGCCGGTCTTCAACGCGATGGCCGCCTTCATGGCCGGGATCATCGGGAACTGCGCGAAGGCCGCGCGCTGCGCATCGAGCTTCTTCTGCTGGTCGTCGGCATCCGCCTGCCGCCACGTGCGGTAGAGCTGCACGATCGCGCTCGGGTTCACGTTGCCGGTGGCGGTGATGCAGCCGGCGCCGCCGCCGCGCATGTTGGCCAGCAGGAAGTTCTCGCTGCCGGCGAACACGTCGAAGCCCTGCGGCTGGAAGCGCTCCAGCATCGCGGAGGTGTTCTTCCAGTCCCCCGAGCTGTCCTTCACGCCGGCGATCGTCTTGCCGAAGGTCTTGAGCAGCCGTTCGATGAGCGTCAGCGTGATGGGCACGCCCGACACCGGGGGGATGTGGTACAGGTAGATGCGCAGGCGCTCGTCGGCCACCGCGTCGATCACCGAGGCGAAGTAGCGGAACAGGCCCTCGTCGCTCACGCCTTTGTAGTAGAAGGGCGGCAGCATCAGCACGCCGCCGCAGCCGGCGTCCATGGCCTCGCGCGTGAGCTCGATCGCGTCGGGCACGGCACAGGCACCGGTGCCCGGCATCATGCGCGCCGCCGGCAGCCCCGCTTCCAGCAGCGCGTCGAGCAGGGCGCGCTTCTCCACCACGGTCATCGAATTCGCCTCGGAGTTGGTGCCGAAGATCGCCAGCCCCACGTCCTGCTCCAGCAGCCAGCGGCAGTGGCGGATGAAGCGGTCGGGATCGGGCACGCCGTCCGCCGCGAAGGGCGTGAGCACGGGCGAGAAGATGCCTTGCAGGCGGGACGTGGCGGTCATGGCAGGCTCCGGGAGGGTGGCAGCGTGGCGATTGTCCGAGGCTAACAGCAAGAAATCCTTGCGTTCTGAAGATAGCCCGGGCGTGTTTCGCGCGCGGCCCGCGGCGGCCACACTCCGGGCGGGCCCCACAACCCGAACACCGGAGACAACCATGCCCCAGATCCTGCGCCGCGGCCTTTGCGCCGCCCTCGTCACCGCTGCCCTGCTGCCTGCCGCTGCGCTGGCTGCCTGGCCTGACCATCCCATCAAGCTGGTGGTGCCGTACCCGCCCGGCGGCGCCACCGACGTGATCGGCCGCATCGTGGCGCAGCGCCTGTCCACCGCGCTGGGCCAGCAGGTGGTGGTCGACAACCGCGGCGGCGCCGGCGGCAACATCGGCGCCGACCTGGTCGCCAAGGCCAAGCCCGACGGCTACACGCTGCTGATGGGCGCGATGACCTCGCACTCCACCATGGCGCGGCTCGAGCGCGGCAAGCTGGCCTACGACCTGCAGAAGGACCTCACGGCCGTGCAGGTGGTCGGCTTCGTCCCGCTCGTGTTCGTGGTGCATCCCTCGGTGCCGGCCAACAACTTCCAGCAGCTGGTGAGCTTCGCCAAGGCCAACCCGAAGAAGCTGACCTACGCGTCGTCCGGCGCGGGCGCGCCGCAGCGCATGGCGGTCGAGATGTTCCGCGTGCAGAGCGGGGCCGACATGATCCACGTGCCCTACAAGGGCAGCGGCCCGGCGATGAACGACCTCATCGGCGGCCAGGTGCTGATGGCGGCGGAGACGGTGCCCGCGGCCCTGCAGCAGGTGAAGGCGGGCAAGCTGCGTGCGCTGGCGGTGACCACGCCGCAGCGGATCTCGATGTTGCCCGACGTGCCGACGGTCGCCGAGTCGGGCTGGAAGGATTTCGACGTGGTGTCCACCTTCGGCGTGATGGCTCCGGCCGGCACCCCCGCGGACGTCATGGCCAGGCTGAATGCGGAAATCGGCAAAATCATGCAGGACCCGGCTGCGAAGGAGCAGTTCCTGCAGCAGGGCGTGTACACCTTGCCGCCCCAGACCCCTGCCGAAGCCGCGGGCCGGCTGCGGGCCGAGATGGCAAAGTGGTCCAAGGTGATCGACGAAACCGGCGTGAAGGCCGACGAATGAAGCAATGACCCAGTCCAACGATTCCGGCGGGATGAAGAAGGGCCTCACCAACTACGGTGACGCCGGTTTCTCGCTGTTCCTGCGCAAGGCCTTCATCAAGGGGGCCGGCCTCACCGACGCGGCGCTGGACCGCCCCGTGATCGGCATCACCGACACCGGCAGCGGCTACAACCCCTGCCACGGCAACATGCCGCAGCTGGTGGAGGCGGTGCAGCGCGGGATCATGCTCGCCGGTGGCCTGCCGGTGAAGTTCCCCACCATCTCGATTGGCGAGAGCTTCGCGGCGCCGACCAGCATGTACTTGCGCAACCTCATGTCCATGGACACCGAGGAGATGCTGCGGGCGCAGCCGATGGACGCCGTGGTGCTGATCGGCGGCTGCGACAAGACCGTGCCGGCGCAGCTGATGGGCGCGGCGTCCGCCGGCCTGCCCGCCATCCAGCTCATCACCGGCTCCATGCTGACGGGCTCGCACCGCGGCGAGACCGTGGGCGCCTGCACCGACTGCCGCCGCTACTGGGGCAAGTTCCGCGCCGATGAGATCGACCAGCAGGAGATCGACGACGTCAACAACCAGCTGGTGCCCAGCGTGGGAACCTGCTCGGTGATGGGCACGGCCAGCACCATGGCGTGCATTGCCGAAGCCCTGGGCATGACGGTGCCGGGCGGTGCGTCGCCGCCGGCGGTGACCGCGGCACGCATGCGCGTGGCCGAACGCACGGGCGAGGTGGCCGTGCAGATGGCGAAGAGCCGGCTCACCATCGACAGGATCCTGACCGAGAAGGCCTTCGAGAACGCGATGCGCGTGCTGCTGGCGATCGGCGGCTCCACCAACGCGATCGTGCACCTCACGGCGGTGGCGGGGCGCCTCGGCTTCGAGGTGGACCTGCAGGCCCTGGACCGCATGGGCCGCGAGACGCCCGTGCTGGTGGACCTGAAGCCTTCGGGCCAGCACTACATGGAGCACTTCGATGCAGCCGGCGGCATGACCACGCTGCTGCGCGAGCTGAAGCCGCTGCTGCACCTGGACGCGTTGACGGTCACCGGCCGCACGCTCGGCGAGGAGCTCGAGCGCGCCAGTCCTTCCTTCAAGCAGGACGTCGTGCGCCCGCGCGACAACCCGATCTATCCGCAGGGCGGCATCGCGGTGCTGCGCGGCAACCTCGCGCCGGGCGGGGCCATCATCAAGCAGTCGGCGGCCGACCCGAAGCTGATGGAGCACGAAGGCCGCGCGGTGGTGTTCGAGGGATTGCAGGATCTCGCGGAGCGGATCGACAGCGACGACCTGGACGTGAAGGCCGACGACATCCTGGTGCTGAAGAACATCGGCCCCAAGGGCGCGCCCGGCATGCCGGAAGCGGGCTACATCCCGCTGCCGCGCAAGCTGGCGCGGCAGGGCGTGAAGGACATGGTGCGCATCTCCGACGGGCGCATGAGCGGCACGGCGTTCGGCACCATCGTGCTGCACGTCACGCCGGAATCGGCCATCGGGGGACCGCTCGCCCACGTGCGCAACGGCGATCGCATCCGGCTCTCGGTGAACGCGCGCGAGATCAGCCTGCTGGTTTCCGATGCGGAGCTGGCGCGGCGCGCCAGGGAGCAGCCGGTGGCGGTGCCTGCCGCGGCGCGGGGCTACCGCAAGCTGTTCCTGGCGACCGTCACGCAGGCGGACCAGGGCGTGGACTTCGACTTCCTGGCTTCGCCGGACAAGCGCGGGACCGTGCCCCGGACGTGAAGCGCCCCGCCAGCCTGTCATTGCGGGCTTGACCCGCAATCCACCGCGCGCCTGGACAGGCGCCGCATGGATCCCGGGTCAAGCCCGGGATGACGGTATGGGGGTCGACCTCACGCAGCGGCCGTGACCCGGATCCCCCGGATCTGCCCGGCTTCCTTCGAAGCCGGCGGCCGCGGGTAGGTCTCCGGGTCGAAGCGGTGCAGCAGCTCCGCTTCCCGTGCGCGGGCCAGCGCCACGTTCGCCAGCTTCACGTGGCCGAAGCCGCGCATCGACAGCGGCAGCGCGGCGATCTCCGTCGCCGCCTTCAGCCGGGACGCATCGAGCGCAGGCAGCAGCGATGCGATGCGGGCGCGGTAGCTTTCCACCAGCTCGCGCTCCATGCGGCGCTCGGCCGTGCGGCCGAAGAAGTCGAGCGCGGTGCCACGCAGCCTGCGGCCCTGCGCCAGCACCTTCATCGCCGGCAGCATCCAGCCGCCCAGGCGCACCTTGCGCGGCGGCTGGCCTTCGCGCGCGCGGCTGAGGACCGGCGGGGCCATGTAGAACTCGAGTTGCACGTCGCCTTCGAACTGCTGCGACAGCGTGCGCTTGAAATCGCCGTCGGTGTAGAGGCGGGCGACTTCGTATTCGTCCTTGTAGGCCATGAGCTTCAGCAGGGATTGCGCCACGGCGCGCGTGAAGGGGAGGACGCCCTGGGCCCCCGCCTGCGCGGCGGTGACGGAGGTTTCCCGGTCACGAACCATGGAGACGAACTCCGCGTAGCGCCGCGCATAGGCCGCGTTCTGGTAGCCCGTGAGGTGTGCGACGCCTCGCGCGACGATCGTCTCCAGCGAGTCGTCCGCCGGTGATGCGGAGGCGATCTCGCCACGCAACAGCGCAGCGACGGCGTCCATATCGGCAGCCGCCAGCCGTCCTAGCGAGAAGGCGTGCTTGTTGTTCTCCACCGCCACGCCATTGAGCTCGATCGCACGCAGCAGCGCCTCCAGGCTCACCGGCACCAGCCCGCGTTGCCAGGCCGACCCGAGCGCGACGATGTTGGAGTAGATCGAGTCGCCGAGGAAGGACTCGGCCAGCGCCTGTGCGTCGAGCGTTTCGACGCGGTCGGCGCCTGCCGCGAAGCGAAGCTTCTCCAGCAGCTGCGGCATGCGCAGCGAGGCATCCGGGTTGCGCAGGCTTTCCGCCACCGGCACTTCGTGCGTGTTCGCCAGGATGCGCGTGCGGCCATGGCGCACGGTGGCCAGCGCGTCCGGGGAGGCGCCCACCACCAGGTCGCAGGCGAGCAGCGCGTCGGCCTGCTGCGTGTCGATGCGCACCTGGTTCAGGCGCTCGGCGCGGTCGGCGAAGCGCACGAAGCTCAGGACGGAGCCGCCCTTCTGCGCGAAGCCCATGAAGTCGAGCACGCTTGCGCTCTTGCCTTCGAGGTGCGCCGCCATCGCCACCAGCGCGCCGACGGTCACGACGCCCGTGCCGCCCACGCCCGTGACCAGCAGGTCATAGGGCGCCGACCACGCATGCGGCGCGGGCCGGGGCAGGGCTTCCACCCGCCGAAGGAAATCCGCGGTGCCGCCGCCCAGCGCCCCGGAGCGCTTGCGCGGCTGGCCCCCGAGCACGCCCACGAAGCTGGGACAGAAGCCCTTGGCGCACGAGTAATCCTTGTTGCAGCTGCTCTGGTCGATCTTGCGTTTGCGTCCGAGCCCGGTTTCCAGCGGCTGCACGGCCACGCAGTTGCTCTGCACCGTGCAGTCGCCGCAGCCTTCGCAGACCCGGTCGTTGATGAACAGGCGCCGTGCCGGATCCACCATCTCGCCCTTCTTGCGGCGCCGGCGCTTCTCGGCGGCGCAGGTCTGCTCGTAGATCAGCACGGTCACGCCCGCCATCTCGCGCAGGCGCCGCTGCACGGCATCGAGCTGGTCGCGGTCGTGGAACTCGGTGCCGGCCGGGAAGCGGTTGCGGATCGCGTCGTACTTCGCGATGTCGTCCGAGAGCACCACCACCTGCTTCACGCCCTCGGCCTCCACCTGGCGGGCGATGCCGTCCACGCTGATGATGCCGTCCACCGGCTGGCCGCCCGTCATCGCGACGGCATCGTTGAACAGGATCTTGTAGGTCAAAGTCGCGCGCGCCGCCACGGCCTGCCGGATCGCGAGGTAACCCGAGTGGTAGTAGGTGCCGTCACCCAGGTTCTGGAACACGTGCGGCACCTTGGTGAACATCGCATGCGACACCCAGTCCACGCCTTCGCCACCCATCTGGATCAGGCCTTCGGTGTCGCGGTCCATCCAGCTCGCCATGAAGTGGCAGCCGATGCCCGCCTGCGCGTGCGAGCCTTCCGGCACCTTGGTGGACGTGTTGTGCGGGCAGCCGGCGCAGAAGTAGGGCAGGCGCTTGACGGCGTCGCTCTCGTTGGACAGGAGTTCGGGCAGCGTGAAGTCGCGCACCAGGTGGCGCCGGTCGAGATCCGCGAAGTGTCCCGCGAGCCAGTTGGCGACGATCTCGATCAGGCGCGAAGGCCGCAGCTCGCCCAGCGCGGAGACCAGCGGCCGCTCCTGCGCGTCGCGCTTGCCGACGATGGCGGGGCGCTCCGCCGCGTTGTAGAACATGGAGCGCAGCTGCTCCTCCACCACCGGGCCCTTCTCCTCGATGACCAGCACCTCCCCGAGGCCGCGCGCGAACTCGCGCATGCGGCTCGGCTCGATCGGGTAGGTGAGGCCCAGCTTGTAGATGCGCACGCCGTGCGCGGCCAGCGTGTCGGTGGAAATATCCAGCCGCCGCAGCACTTCCATGAAGTCGTAGTGCGCCTTGCCCGCCGTGACGATGCCCACCGAAGCGCGCGGGCTCTGCACGACATGCCGGTCGATGCTGTTGACGCGCGCGAAAGCGCGTACCGCGTCGAGCTTGGCGTGGAGACGCTGCTCGATGGTGAGGGAGGGCAGGTCGGGCCAGCGGTAGTGCAGGCCGCCCGGCGGCGGCTCGAAGCCGGTGATGCCGCGCACGGTCTGCGCGTCCTGCCAGGTGGCGATGCGTGCGTTGACGAGGTCCAGGTCCACGGTGGCGCCGCTTTCCACCACCTCCGACAAAGCCGTGAAGCCCACCCAGTTGCCCGAGAAGCGCGAGAGCGCCCAGCCGTAGAGGCCGAACTCCAGGTATTCCGCGATGTTGGCCGGCGCCACGACGGGCGCGTGCCAGGACTGGAAGGCCTGGTCGCTCTGGTGCGGCATCGAGGAGGACACGCAGCCGTGGTCGTCGCCCGCCACCATCAGCACGCCGCCGTGCGGGGATGCGCCGTAAGCGTTGCCATGCTTGAGGGCGTCGCCCGCGCGGTCCACGCCGGGGCCCTTGCCGTACCAGAGCGAGAACACGCCGGCGCAGGTGCGATCGGGGTCGGCCTCGACGCGCTGGGTGCCCAGCACCGCGGTCGCGCCCAGTTCCTCGTTGATCGCCGGCAGGAAGCGCAGGCCGGCCTCCTCGAACTTCTTGCCCGCCTTCCACACCGCTTGGTCCACCATGCCCAGCGGCGAGCCGCGGTACCCGCTGATGAAGCCGCGCGTGTCGAGGCCGGCGGCGGCATCGCGCTGGCGCTGCATCAGCATCAGGCGGATCAGCGCCTGCGTGCCCGTGAGGAAGACGGCGCCGCTGCGCGCCCACAGGCTGTCCGCAAGCTTGTAGCCGGGTCGGACGATGGGTGAATCGGCAAGGGGGGTGGTGGCGGCCATGGCGGTGCTCTCTCGTTGGAGGCACAGCTTAGGCGCAGGCAAGGGGAATTTGCTTCCTGTTTTCCCGGCAATCCTGGCCGGGGGAGAATGCCATTCTTCATTTGAACGGATCCCAGGAATGAACGAGCTCGACCGCCACGACGTGCTGCTGCTGAGCGAACTGCAGCGCGACTCCCGCCAGACCGTGCAGCAGCTCGCCGCAGCCGTGGGGCTGTCCAGCACGCCCTGCTGGAAGCGCGTCAAGGAAATGGAGGCCGCGGGCATCATCCGCGGCTACACGGCGGTCGTGGATCGCGAGAAGGTGGGACTCACGCTGGCCGTGCTCGCCGAGGTGAACCTCACCCGCCACAACGAGGACGACGTGCGCCGCTTCGAGGAGGCGGTCGCCGCCGCGCCGCAGATCGTGAGCTGCCATGCGACCACCGGCCAAGCCGACTACGTGCTGAAGGTGCTGGTGCCGGACATCAAGAGCTACGAAGCGTTCCTGCACGACACGGCCTTCAAGCTGCCGGGGGTGACGCACGTGCGCTCCAGCGTGGTGCTGAAGGAAGTGAAGGCGGAAACGCGCCTGCCGCTGCCTTTGCCGCGGGCACCTGCGGGCCGGCGCAAGTCTGGCTAGGCGCGGCAGGGCCGTTTCCCTGCCGGCCCCGCGCTCCTAAGCGGCCTGCAGCCGCGCCGGCATGGACTCGCCGCTCCAGCCGATGGCCTTGCCCTGCGGGCCGAAGGACGCCGTGACCGGCGGCGCGGCGCTCTCCTCCTTGAACGCGGCGACGGCGCGCACGAGTTCCTGCGCCCGCACGCGCAGGCCGGCGGCGGCCGCGGCCACCTCCTCCACCAGCGCGGAATTCTGCTGGGTGGTCTGGTCCATCCGCGTCACGGTCGCCGCCACGCTGGAGGCCAGTTCGGCCTGCCCGCTGCTCGCGGCGCTGATGTTCTTCGCGATCTCGGTCACGCGCCCGATGGCGGCGACCACTTCGGCCATGGTGCTCCCGGCCTGGTCCACCAGCACGCTGCCGCGGTCCACGCGCTCGAGGCTCGCGCCGATCAGGTCCTTGATCTCCTTGGCCGCCTGGGCGCTGCGGCCCGCGAGGCTGCGGACCTCGCTCGCCACGACGGCGAAGCCGCGGCCCTGTTCGCCCGCGCGGGCCGCCTCCACGGCGGCGTTCAGCGCGAGGATGTTCGTCTGGAAGGAGATGCCGTCGATCACGCCGATGATGTCGCCGATGCGGCGCGAGGATTCCTCGATGCCCCGCATGGTCTCCACCACCTGGGTCATCGCGTCGCCCCCGCGCGCCGCCACGGCGCTCGCCTCGGCGGCGAGCGCGCTCGCCTGGCGCGCACCGGCCGCGGTCTGGTGGACCGTTTCCGAGAGATCCGACATGCGGCCTGCCGCCTGCTGCAGGTTGGCCGCCGTCTGTTCCGTGCGGTCGCTGAGGTCCCGGTTGCCGCTGGCGATCTCGGAGGAGGCGACCTCCACGTCGGACGCCCCGGCGCGCGTGGCGGCCACGGCTTCCTGCATGCGCTGCAGCATGTCGCGCAGGGCGATGGCGCCCGGCGTCGAGACTTCCACCACGCCGCTGCCCAGCGCGATGCCGTCGCGCTGGTTCACGCGCGCCACGAGCGACCTCAGTTCCTCGCCTTCCGCGGCGGCGCGCAGCATCTGCTGGGCGAGGGCGACTTCCAGCGCCGTCTGGAACACGACGTAGATGGCGTGGATGACGATCCGGCCCAGGCTGGCCTCGGGGGTGCAGAAGAAGCCGTAGCCGGCCGCCTGCAGGCGATCGAATGCCACGTGGTGCGCGGCGATCAGCACCGCGGCGAACACGATCACGCGCCAGTCGAGATAGACGAGCAGGAAGGCCAGGACCACGAAGACGCCGAAATGCAGCTCGATCATCCCGCGGGCGAGCTGGATGTGCAGCATGACGAAGGTCATCAGCACGAAGGTGAGCACGAATCGGCTGGCCGTGGTGCCGCGGGCCACGCCGTAGGCGACGCCTGCCAGCGCGCAGAGGGCTGCCGTCGCCGTCCACGCGGTGGACACATCGACGAAGCGCTGCCCCAGCCACAGGCTGACGAGCGCCGACAGCGCGATGGTGAACAACAGGAGGTGGTCCCCGAAGAGGGCCCGCCCATGTGCCGTGTTGGAGCCGCCGACTTGCTTCATGGCATTTCCTTTGTGAGTAAATGTTAACAACAGATAAGGCGGAGCTTAAGTGTTGCGGGGCACTCCCGGGGAGAGGGCCGGTGGCCAGAAAAGGGAGTGCAGAGCCAAATAGTTGCGAAATCGTAGAAAAAGGTATTGCCCGAGAAGCCCTCTTGCACGTCACGGCGCCGCCGGTCTATCATCGACCGAACAGTCGGTAGAACAAAGCCGTCAGGAGACAGCATGTACACGCAAGCCATGGACACCGCGGGCAAGGATGCCGCCACGCGCAAGCCGGTTCGCTCCGCCGAGGAGGCGCAGCAGGAAGACCGCTTCGAGGCCCGCATCGCCGCCGGTGAATTCGTCGAGCCTAAGGACTGGATGCCGGACCACTATCGCAAGACGCTCGTGCGGCAGATCAGCCAGCACGCGCATTCGGAGATCGTCGGCATGCTCCCCGAGGGGAACTGGATCTCGCGCGCGCCCACGCTCAAGCGCAAGGCGATCCTGCTCGCGAAGGTGCAGGACGAGGGCGGCCACGGCCTGTATCTCTATTCCGCCGCGGAGACCCTGGGTACCTCGCGCGACCAGATGCTGGAGGCGCTGCACACCGGCAAGGCCAAGTACAGCTCGATCTTCAACTACCCCACGCTCACCTGGGCGGACGTCGGCGTGGTCGGCTGGCTGGTGGACGGCGCGGCCATCATGAACCAGGTGCCGATCTGCCGCTGCTCGTACGGACCGTACGCCCGCGCGATGATCCGCATCTGCAAGGAAGAGAGCTTCCACCAGCGCCAGGGCTTCGAGAGCCTGCTCACGATGATGCAGAAGGGCACCGATGCGCAGCGCGCGATGGTGCAGGACGCGGTGAACCGCTGGTGGTGGCCCTCCATCATGATGTTCGGCCCGCCCGACGACCAGTCGCCCAACACGGCGCAGTCCATGCGCTGGGGCATCAAGCGCGTCTCCAACGACGAACTGCGCCAGCGCTTCGTGGACGCCACCGTCGAACAGGCCAAGGTGCTGGGCGTGACGCTGCCCGATCCCGAGCTGAAGTGGAACGAGGAGCGCCAGCACTGGGACTTCGGCGCGATCGACTGGGACGAGTTCTGGCGCGTGATCGGCGGCAACGGCCCGTGCAACCGCGAGCGCCTCGGCGCGCGCGTGCAGGCATGGGAAGACGGCGAGTGGGTGCGCGAGGCCGCGCTGGCCTACGCGCGCAAGCAGGATCGACAGGTCAAGGAGGCAGCATGAGCGACGTGAAGCAGGAGTGGCCTCTTTGGGAGGTGTTCGTCAGGAGCCGCAGCGGCCTCGACCACAAGCACTGCGGCAGCCTGCATGCCGCCGACGCGAAGATGGCGATCCAGATGGCGCGCGACGTGTACACGCGCCGCCAGGAGGGCGCCAGCCTCTGGGTGGTGCGCTCCGACCAGATCGTGGCCAGCGACCCCGGCGAGAAGGGCATGTACTTCGACCCGGCGGAGGACAAGGTGTACCGCCACCCGACCTTCTACAAGCTGCCCGAATCCGTGGACCACATGTGAGGCGCTGAATGCAGGCATCCATCCAGGTCCGCCCCGGTGCGGACGTGCAGTACCTCCTGCGCATCGGAGACACGGCGCTCATCCTCGCGCAGCGCATCTCCGAGTGGACCGGCCATGCGCCGGTGCTGGAGGAAGACATCGCGCTGGCCAACATGGCCCTCGACCTCATCGGCCAGTGCCGCGCCGTGCTCACGCGCGCGGGAGAACTCGAGGGCGCCGGCCATGACGAGGACCAGCTCGCCTTCCTGCGTGAGGAGCGGGACTACCGCAACGCGACGCTCGCGGAGCTCCCGCGCGGTGACTTCGCCGCCACCGTGGTGCGCAACACCCTCATGGCCACGTTCTTCAAGCAGCTGTGGCAACGCCTGGCCGACTCCAGCGACGCCGAACTGGCCGCGATCGCGGGCAAGGCGATCAAGGAGGCGCGCTACCACCAGCAGCACGCGGCCGACTGGCTGGTGCGCCTGGCCGGCGGCACCGAGGAATCGCGCCGCCGCGTCGAGAAGGCGCTCGCCGAGCTCTGGCCGTACACCGCGGAGCTGTTCGCATCCGACGCCGTCGACGAGCACGCGCATGCCACCGGGCTCGGCCCGCGCTGGGGCGACCTGCGCGAGGCGTGGCTGGCCGAGATGACGCTGGTGCTCGCCGAAGGCGGCCTCGCGTTGCCTGCCGCCGTGCCCTTCCTCAGCACCGGCAAGACCGGCGTGCACAGCGAACACATGGGCTTCATCCTCGCCGAGCTGCAGCAGCTGCAGCGTGCCTATCCGGGAGGCGTGTGGTGACACGCACCGAGCGGGCGTGGCAGGCGCTCGACGGCGTGCTGGACCCCGAGGTGCCTGCACTGTCCGTGCGCGAGCTGGGCATCGTGCGCGACGTGATCGACCATGGCGACGGCCTGGAGGTGGTGCTCACGCCCACGTACTCCGGCTGCCCCGCCACGGAAGTGATCGAGCAGAACGTGCTGTCCGCGATCGAGGCCGAAGGCCTGGGTCCCGCGCGCGCCACGCTGCGCCGGGCGCCCGCGTGGACCACCGACTGGATCACGGAAGAGGGCAAGCGCAAGCTGCGCGAGTACGGCATCGCTCCCCCGCATTCCGCCATTCCCGCGGAGGCGGGAACCCAGGGCATCCGCTTCTTCCGGCGCATGCCGGAAACGATCCCCTGCCCGCACTGCGGCAGCCCGCAGACCGAACGCCTCTCCGCCTTCGGTTCCACCGCCTGCAAGGCGCTGTACCGCTGCCTCGCGTGCCGCGAACCTTTCGAATACTTCAAGCCGATCTAGAAAAATGTCGACCCCCACGTTTGCGGCTATGCCGCTGCACTGCCCCCCGAGGGGGCGCACGCCTCCTTGGGGCGGCCCGGCGGAGGCGTGATGAGCGTCATGTTCCATCCCTTGCGCGTGCGCTCCATCCAGCCGGACACGCCGGAGGCAGTGATCGTTTCCTTCGAAGTCCCCGAAGCGCTGCGGCCGGTGTTCGGCTTCACGCAGGGCCAGTACCTCACATTGCGCCGCGAGATCGACGGCCAGGACCTGCGCCGCTCCTATTCCATCTGCGCGGGGGTCGATGACGGCGAGCTGCGCGTGGGCGTGCGCAAGGTGCGCGGCGGCGTCTTCTCCAACTGGATCAACGAGCAGCTCCAGCCGGGCGACACCCTCCAGGTGATGGCGCCGCAGGGGCGCTTCTTCGTGCCGCTCGAGCCGGACGCCCACCACCACCATGTCGGCATCGCGGGCGGAAGCGGCATCACGCCGATCCTTTCCATCATGAAGACCGCGCTGGCGCGCGAGCCGCACAGCCGCTTCACGCTGCTGTACGGCAACCGCAAGCTGCGCTCCACCATGTTCAAGGAGGAGCTGGATGACCTGAAGGACAGGTACCTGTCGCGCCTGGTCATCCACCACGTTTTCTCCGACGAGCACACCGAGTCGGAGATCAACAGGGGCCTGGTCAACCGCGACAAGGTGGGCGAGTTCCTGCAGGCGCTGGTGCCGGCCGCGGGAATCGACCATGTGTACATCTGCGGCCCGTTCGAGATGAACGACCAGGCCGAGGCCGCATTGCTGGCCGCCGGCGTGCCGGAGGACCGCATCCACATCGAGCGCTTCGGCATCGCGCAGCAGGCCACCGGCCAGGTCGGCGCCATCGTGCACCAGTCGCAGCCGGGCGACGCGGTGAAGGCGCGCGTCACCATCATCCGCGACGGCCTGCAGCGCGAGATCGCCTTCTCGCGCGAACAGCCCAGCATCCTCGACGCGGCCTCGGCGGCGGGGATGGAAGTGCCGTTCTCCTGCACCTCCGGCGTCTGCGGCACCTGCCGCGCCAAGCTGGTCGAAGGCCGCGTCCGCATGGAGCGCAACTTCGCGCTGGACAAGAAGGAAGTGGCCGCCGGCTACATCCTCACCTGCCAGGCGCACCCGCTGACCGAGCGCGTCGTGCTGTCGTTCGACGAGCGGTAGAAATGTCGGCCCCCACGCTTGCCACTTCGTGGACTGCGCTGCCCCCCGAGGGGGCTTCAGCCGCCTTGGGGCGGCCCGGCGGCGGCTGACATGGGACGCGGACGCCACGCCGGCTACGACGGGCAGCGCGAGCTGATCCTCGATCGCGCCGCGGCGCTGTTCGCTCGCGGAGGCTACCCGGGCACGTCGATGAACCAGGTGGCCGAGGCCTGCGGCCTCTCCAAGGCGACCCTGTACCACTACTACCGCGACAAGTACGAGCTGCTCGTGAGCATCGCCGACGGCCACGTGACGCGCCTGCGGTCCGTCGTCGACGAAGCCCTCGCCGAGGAGTCCACGCCCGAGGGCCAGATGCGCGCGCTGGTGCGCCGTCTCGTCGAGGAGTACGCGAACGCGCAGAACGAACACCGCGTCCTCACCGAGGACGTGAAGTTCCTGCAGCCCGAAGACCGCGAGCGCGTGCTCGGGAAGGAGCGCGAAGTCGTCGCCGCTTTCGCGCGCGTGGTCGCGGCGCTGCGCCCCGACCTGAAGGACGCGGCGATGGGCAAGCCGCTCACCATGCTCCTGTTCGGAATGGTGAACTGGATGTTCACCTGGATGAAGCCGGACGGCGCGCTTGCCTACGAGGACATGGCGCCCGTGGTCGCGGACCTCTTCCTCGGTGGGCTCGAGAAGGTCCAGGCGCCCCTGCAGGCCGCGGCGCTCGACTGACCCGCGCTCCACGCCCAGTCGGGCGCGAAGCCTGTTTCAAGCGGTGACAACCGGCGCGGCCGAGAAGGCCCTCCCCAGGCCGTGGTCGCCGGCCTCGAAGGCCTGCAGGCCCGGCTCGTCGACGAGTTCGATGCGGCGGCTGTGCACGAGGATGAACCCGCGCCGCGCGAACAGCGACAGCGCGCGGCTGACGGTCTCCAGCGAGGTGCCCAGGTAGCTGCCGATCTCCGCGCGCGACATGCGCAGGTGGAACTCGCGCGGCGAGTAGCCGCGCTCGCGCATCCAGCCCGAGACCAGCAGCAGGAAGCCGGCCACGCGCGCCTCGGAGAGGTGCCGCGCCACGAGTTGCGTGGTGCGGTATTCGCGGACGAGCTGCGTCCCCATCAGCTGGGCGACGCGCTTGCGCAGCTCCGTGGAGCCCGCGCAGGCCTCCATCAGCTGCGCGTACGGGATGGCGCAGGCCTCCGCGGCTTCGAGCGCGGTGGCGGTGGTGCGATGCCTGCCGTCGGCCACGCCGTCGAAGCCCATGATGTCGCCGGGAAAGTGGAACGCGCTCACGTGTTCGTCGCCGTCGTTGAGCGGCAGGCCGGCCTTGAAGGTGCCCAGGCGCACGGCGTAGAGGAACAGGAAGGGCTCGCCGGCGCGGTACAGCTTCTGTCCCTTCTGCAGGCGGCGACGCCCGATCAGCAGGCTGTCGAAGATGGGCTGGCTGCGGTCGTCGAGGCTGCCGGGCAGGCAAAGGCGACGCACGCTGCAGGTCTGGCAGGGCGCCGCGGGCAGGCTGGCGCGCGGTTCCTTCGGCGCGATAACGAAGCCCGGCCGGCCGGGCGGCCGCAGCACGATGCTGCGCGCCGGTGTGTCACCGTGCAGTTCCATGAAATCCTCCACTCGTTTTCCTGGCCCCCCGTTTCCTGGGGGCGGGGAGGGAATCATGGGGGCATTGATGAACTAGGAATGCTGCAGTTCTACGTAAGCGCTCCCAGTACTTTCCGATCTGGGTGTATCAGATCCGTGACGGTCCGATCAAAGACGGCTGGATGCGAACGCGATCAGCTCCGCCCCCGTGCGCAGGCCCAGCTTGCGCTTGAGCCGCGAGCGATGGATGTCCACGGTGCGCACGCTGACTTCCATGGTCTTGGCGATCTCCTTCGTGCTCTTGCCCGACTTCAGCAATTCCAGCACTTCGAGCTCGCGCGAGCTGAGCGAAAGGCTCGCGCCGCGGCCGTGCGTGTGGCCGGCGAAACGGAACATGCGGTTGACCAGCTTGGCGTTGAGCCGCGGGCTCACCCAGGTGTCGCCATTGAGGATCGCGAGGGAGGCGGGGATCACCGACGCGTGGGCATTCTCCTTCATCAGGTAACCGCGCGCCCCGAGCGCGATCACCTGCTCGCCGTAAAGCATCTCGTCATGGATGGAGACGATCAGTACCGGCCGGGGCGCCTGCGCGGCGACCACGCTGCGCACCGTGTCGAGTCCGCTCGAGTCGCGCGTGCCCATGTCGCTGATCACGAGGTCCGGCTGTGCCGCCTCGATGATGCGCAGCCCCGCCGCGAGGCTGTCCGCCGACCCGGCGAGCTGGAGCTCGCGGCAGCCGTGCACCAGGGTCTCGAGGCCGAAGCGGACGATGTCGTGATCGTCGATGATCAGTACCGACCTTGGCCGGTGCGCCGGCGAGGGTAGTGGTTGCATACGGCCTCCATCACGATCAGGGCCGATGCTATGCCGAGAGTTACCTTTTAAGTTGACAGTCATCAACTCCGGGACGCCGGACGATGGTTTCAGTTCGTGTAAGTTGTTTCACGGAGACGCGGTTCGTTCCAAGTGATGCGAACGCGCGTGCCGCGTCCGCGCCTGGATTCCAGCCGGAAAGTCCCGCCGATCTCTTCCGTCCTCGCGCGCATGGAGCGCAAGCCGAACCCGGCTTCGCGATCGAGCACCTTGCGCGCGTCGCAGCCTTGCCCATCGTCGCTGATGGTCAGCCTGCGGGAGTTGCCCGCCCGCGAGAGGGTGATGCGCAAGCGCTTGGCGTGGCCATGCCGCAGTGCGTTGTTCGTTGCCTCCTGCACGATGCGGAACAGGTGGCCACCCACTTCGGCAGACACGTTCTCGAAACTCCCGCGGCTGCTCACGCTGCAGCGGATGCCCCGGATCGTGCTCATTTCTATCGCGAAATGCTCCAGCGCGGGCAGCAGCGCGCCCCGTTCCTGTCCCGCTGGCATGATGCCGCGCGAGATCTGGCGGATCTGCTGCGTGATCTTGGCCACCTGGTCCTGCGAGGTCCCGATCAGCGCCAGGGCCTCGGGTTCGCTCGTGAACGAGCGTGCCGTGCCGAGCAGCAGGCTCACCCCGGCGAGGGACGACCCCACGGCGTCGTGCAGTTCACGGGCGATCGCGGCCTGCCGGCCTTCGGCCTCCTTCAGCAGGGCGCGCTGGATGTCGCGCCTCGGCGCGGGCGCCAGGCCTGCCGGCGGCGCGGCGGCCGCGGCCGGTGCCGTGGCCGCGCGCTGCAGTTGCCAGGCCAGGCGCCGCGAAGCCGCCATCAGCAGCGGCAGCAGCAGCAGGAAGGGGAGCAGCGCGTAGGCCAGCGGCTGCCACAACGCCGCATAGAGCGCGCTGCGTGGCACGCCGACCACGGAGATCCAGCCTGAAGCCGGTTCGTGCGCGTAGCCGGCGAGCGATGGCACGCCCTCCAGGCGGATGCGCTCGATCACGCCGGTATCGTGCCGGCGGGCGGCCTCCTGCAACTGCGACAGGTCCGGGAAAGTCGCCGCGCCCTGGCCGCCCGGGGTGCGTGCGACGATGCGCCCGCGGTTGTCCATCAGGGCAGCGGCGGCGCCCCTGGGCAGGCGGGCCGCCTGCAGCAAGGGCTGCAGGCCATCCGGGGGCAGGCGAGCCACCAGCGTGTATTCGACCCGCGCGTCGCGCATGACCGGCACGGCCACGTGGGTGTTCCAGCTGCGCGAGAACAGATCCGGTCCCAGCGTGTCATACACGGGCGTCCCGGCGATGACCGCTTCCAGCATGGCCGGCGTGAACACGCTGGCGGCATCCGGGGGTTGCCCGGCGCCGGCCACCAGCAGTGCGTCGCCGCGGGGCGTGGCGAGCACGATGGCTTCGGCGCCGGTGCGGTGGCTGGCGAGCAGGGCGCGCCGCTCGAAATCGGGCACTTCTCCTGCCGAGGAAGGCACGTCGGCGCCCAGTTTTTGCAGCTCGGCCTCCACCCCCTGCAGGCGTTCGCCGGCCGCCGCGACGATCTCGCGCGCATGCGGCACCAGCCGCCCCGTGATGCGCTGGTGCTGCTCGCGGTACTCCATGACGAGCAGCGCGGAAGCCGCAAGAAGTCCCGGGAGCTGCGCGAGCAGCACCAGCCTGGTCAACCTCGGACTGAGCCTGGGGGCCATGGATCACATCCTGCTCCTGCATTGGGTCACTCATCAACCCCCCGGACGGGGCAGAAGCGGCTGCCACTCGCTTCCCGGAGCCGCCGTCACGCGCAGGAGGCTGTCGGCATGGGGAATCTCGCAGTCCAGCGCGTGCAGCCACAGGCGAGAGGTGCCCAGCCAGGCGGCCACCGCACGGTTGAGCGGGCCCTTGCCGTGGGTGGCGTCCCCCACCAGCGGGTGGGCGATGTGCTTGAAGTGGCGGCGGATCTGGTGGCGGCGTCCCGTGACCGGTTGCACTTCCACCAGCGCGAAGCGGCTGGTGGCGTGGCGAGCCTCCAGGCTGAAGGGCCACTCGAAACAGGCCAGCCGCCGGTAGCGGGTGAGGGCTGCCAGGTGCGGCTGTCCCGCGGAAGGCAGCTCCGGATCGCGCGCGAGCGGATGGTCGATCTCCCCCTGCGCCTCCGGCCAGCCGCGCACGAGCGCGAGGTAGCGCTTGCCGACGCGGCCCTGTTCGAAGGCCTGGCCCCATTCGCGCGCGGCGTGCGCGTTGCGGGCGAACAGCAGCACGCCGCTGGTGCCCTTGTCGAGCCGGTGCAAGGGCCAGACCCAGGCGCCCAGCTGGTCGCGCAGCAGCTTGAGGGCGGTGCGTTGCTCGTGCGCGTCCAGGCCGCTCGGGTGCACCAGCAGGCCCGGCGGCTTGTCGACCGCGACCAGGTCGGGGTCCAGGTAGAGGATGGGGAGGCTGTCGGGGGCCATGGAGATGTCACCAATCGTAGGATGATTCCCACAGACATGGTGGAGAAGGCTGTGGACAAGCCGGTGGGCTTCGTCGCAAGCCCGCGCCAGTGCTGGCTTCCGCCGCGGTGATCACGGCGCAGGCAGCACCGCGCGCGCCCGCCAGCCCGACAGTACGGGTGTGCTAAGCGCGGGCCAGCGCGGGCGCCGCGGTCTGGCGGCGGCGCTGCCACCAGCGGTCGAAGAAGTAGTGCGCCACCGCGTTCGCCAGCGGCTCGACGACAGCGTACGCGCCGGCCGCCGCCCAGCTGCCGGTGAGCGCATACCCCACGCCGATGGCGACCACGAGGTGCGAAACGCCCAGCGGGCCCGACTTCGCCAGGGCACGCCGCCGCGTCGGCCCGCGCCAGCGCCGTGCCCACTTCTCGAGGGCGTGGCTCACGCCCGTGTTGACGGTGGGCTCGACGAGCGCCAGCACGCCGCCGAGCACGAAGCCACCGGTGAAGAGCCAGCCCAGCGTGACGGCGATCGCGAGGTGGATCGTCGCGAAGGACAAGGTCTTGTGCAGGTCGGAGTCGTGGCGGAAGCGCATGCATGAATGATAGTAATTCTCATCTTCCGGCGGGATTGCTTCTGCCAATGCCGGCGATTGCGGCACTCGCGGACCCCCCGCGAAGCGCGGCAGGTGCTATCTTGGACGCGCATGAGCAGCGAGCATCGGGAACATTTCGCCACCGGCCTGGCCCGCGCCTTCGCCGGCGCGGTGATCTTCAGCCTGCCGTTGCTGATGACCATGGAGATGTGGTGGCTCGGCTTCCTGATGCCGGCGTGGAAACTCGCCTTGCTGCTCGCGCTGTTCTTTCCCTTCCTGGTGGCGCTGTCCTGGCACGTGGGCTTCGAACCCACCTTCAGCCTGCGCGACGACGTGGTGGACGCACTGGTCGCGTATGCCGTCGGATTCGTTTCGTCGACCGTGGTGCTGGCGCTGCTGGGACAGCTCGAGAGCGACATGGCGATGCGCGAGATCGTCGGCAAGGTGTCGCTGCAAGCGGTGCCCGCCAGCATCGGCGCCTTGCTTTCGCAGGCGCAGCTGGGCCATCGCGAGGGCGAACAGGTGCTGCGCGGCGGCGCGGCGAGCTATGCGAGCGAGATGTTCATCATGGCGGTCGGCGCGCTCTTCCTCGCCTTCAACCTCGCGCCCACGGAGGAGATGGTGCAGATCGCGGCCGCACTGTCCGAATGGGACACCATCGCTTTGATGGCGGCCTCCCTCGCGGCCATGCACACCTTCGTCTATGCCGTCGCGTTCCGCGGCAGCCCGCAGGACCACCGCACGGCATCGGGGTGGAGCGTGCTGATGCGCTTCACGATCGCCGGCTACGGCCTCACCCTGGCGATCAGCGCGTACATGCTCTGGTCTTTCGGCCGGCTCGACGGCCTGTCGCCCGCCGCGGCCCTGCAGGCCATCGCGGTGATGGGATTCCCAGCTGCCGTCGGCGCCGCCGCCGCCCGCCTCATCCTCTGACATGGCCCACCAACCTTCGCAACCCGACGAACCGCAGGAAGCCCCCCCGTCCCCGTGGGAGTGGCTCGCCGCGGCCATCGGCCTGGCGCTGCTCGTCGCCAGCCTGGGCTACCTTGTCTACGATGCGCAGGCAGGAGACGGCGGGCCGCCGGCCCCCGTGGTGCGCGCCAGCGGGATCGAATCGCAGGACGGCCGCTTCCTCGTGCGGGTGCAGGTGGCGAACGAAAGCCGCGCCACCGCGGCGGACCTGCGCGTCGAAGGTGAACTGCGTTTCGCTGCGCTCCACCACCTCCGTGCCGCGCCGCAGT
>SEAY01000135.1 GCA_004144865.1 Comamonadaceae bacterium | reverse complement strand
GGCCACCGACTTCGTGGGCGATGCGCGCACTTCCATCTTCGACGCCGACGCCGGCATCGCGCTGGACGGCACCTTCGTCAAGCTGGTGAGCTGGTACGACAACGAGTGGGGCTACTCCAGCAAGTGCCTGGAGATGGTGCGGGTGGTGGGGAAGACGCTGTGAGCGTGCTGCGCTTCACCGACGTGGCCGCGACCGGCTTTCCCGCCGGCAAGCGCGTGCTGATCCGCGCCGACCTCAACGTGCCGATGGAAGAGGGCGGCCGCATCGGCGACGACACGCGCATCCGCGCCAGCGTGCCGGCGATGCGGCTGGCGCTGGAGGCCGGTGCCGCCGTGATGGTGACCAGCCACCTGGGCCGGCCGGCCGAAGGCGGGCTGCAGCCGGGCGAATCGCTGGCGCCGGTGGCTGCGCGCCTGGGCGAGCTGCTGGGCCGTGAGGTTCCGCTGGTGCGCGACTGGGTGCAGGGCGTGGACGTCCGGCCGGGCCAGCTGGTGCTGCTGGAGAACTGCCGCGGCAATCCCGGCGAGAAGGCCAACTGCGAGACGCTGTCGCGCCGCATGGCGAAGCTGTGCGATGTGTTCGTGCACGACGCCTTCGGCACCGCGCACCGGGCCGAGGCCAGCACGCATGGCGTCGCCCGCTTCGCGCCCATCGCCTGCGCGGGTCCCTTGCTGGCCGCCGAGATCGAGGCCCTCGGCCAGGCGCTTGCAGCTCCGAAGCGGCCCCTGGTGGCGGTGGTGGGCGGCTCCAAGGTCTCGACCAAGCTTTCCATCCTGCGCGCGCTGGCCGGCAAGGTCGACCAGCTGATCGTGGGCGGCGGGATCGCCAACACCTTCCTGCTGGCCGCCGGACTTCCGATAGGGCGCAGCCTGGCCGAGGCCGGCATGGTGGAGGAGGCGCGGGCCGTGATGCAGGCCCTGCGTGAACGCGGCGCCGAAGTGCCGCTGCCGGTCGACGTGGTCACGGCGAAGGAGCTCTCTCCGGCGGCGCGCGCGGAGACCAAGCCAGCCTCCGAGGTCGCGGCCGACGACCTCATCCTCGACGTCGGCCCCCAGACGGCGGAACTGTTCGGCCGGCACCTGCTGCGCGCGCGCACCATCGTCTGGAACGGACCGGTCGGCGTGTTCGAGCACGAGGCCTTCGGCCACGGCACCCGCTTCGTGGCCGAAGCCATCGCGCGCTCGCCCGCCTTCAGCGTCGCCGGCGGCGGCGACACGCTCGCGGCCATCGCCAAGTACGGCGTGGCGCAGGGCGTGGACTACATCTCGACGGGCGGCGGCGCGTTCCTGGAGATGCTGGAGGGCAAGACCCTGCCGGCGCTCGAGGTGCTGCGCGAGCGCGCCGCGCATTGATCATTTCAGGAGCTTTCCCATGGCCATGATTTCCCTGCGGCAGATGCTGGACCACGCCGCCGAGCACGACTACGGCGTGCCAGCCTTCAACGTCAACAACCTGGAGCAGATCCAGGCCATCATGGAAGCGGCGCAGGAGACCGACAGCCCGGTCATCCTGCAGGCCTCCGCCGGCGCCCGCAAGTACGCCGGCGAAGCCTACCTGCGCCACATGGTGCTGGCCGCGATCGAGACGCACCCCGACCTGCCGGTGGTGCTGCACCAGGACCACGGCACGACGCCGGCCGTGTGCCAGCAGTCCATCCGCTCCGGTTTCTCCAGCGTCATGATGGATGGCTCGCTGCTGGCCGACGGCAAGACGCCCTCCGGCTACGAGTACAACCTGGACGTCACGCGCAAGGTCTGCGAGATGGCGCATGCGGTGGGCGTGTCGGTCGAAGGCGAACTGGGCTGCCTGGGATCGCTGGAGACCGGCGAGGCCGGCGAGGAGGACGGCATAGGCGCCGCGGGCAAGCTGTCGCGCGAGATGCTGCTGACGGATCCGCAGCAGGCGCGCCACTTCGTCTCCCGCACCGGCGTGGACGCGCTGGCCATCGCGATCGGCACCAGCCACGGCGCCTACAAGTTCTCGCGCCGCCCGACCGGCGACATCCTGGCGATCGAACGCATCGCGCAGATCCACGCGCAGGTTCCCGACACCCACCTGGTGATGCACGGCAGCTCCAGCGTGCCGCAGGAGTGGCTGGAGATCATCCGCGCGCATGGCGGCGAGATCAAGGAAACCTATGGCGTGCCGGTGGAGGAGATCCGCCGCGGCATCGCGAGCGGCGTGCGCAAGGTGAACATCGACACCGACATCCGGCTGGCGATGACGGGCGCCATGCGCCAGGCCCTGGCCACCGAGCGCAGCGAGTTCGATCCCCGCAAGGCGCTGGCGGCCGCCCGCAAGGCCGCCAGCGGCATCTGCAAGGCGCGCTTCGAAGCCTTCGGCTGCGCCGGCCAGGCCAGCCGCATCCGCCCTGTGCCGCTCGAACGCATGGCGCAGCGCTACCGCTGAAGTCGTCGCCCGCGCGTCCTGCGGGTTTACCCCGAGCGATTTGGTCGGCCAAAGGCTTGCTACCGCCGCGGCACGTCGATTACATTCGCATATCCTTATATTCGCTACTCTTGATTTAGGAGACACCCCGTGCGCCTTTTCGTCCTCGCCCTCGCGCTGGCAGCCGCCACCCCTGCGTTTGCCAGCAAGGAGCTGGCGCAGAAGAACGCCTGCCTGGCCTGCCATGGCATCGACAAGAAGCTGGTCGGCCCCGCCTTCCAGGATGTCGCGAAGAAGTACTCCGGCCAGCAGGATGCGGCCGCCACGCTCGTCAAGAGCATCAAGGCCGGCGGCAGCGGCAAGTGGGGTCCGGTGCCCATGCCCGCGCAGGCCGCCCTGAGCGACGCCGACGCGCAGTCGCTGGCCGCCTGGGTGCTGACGGGAGCGAAGTAAGTTGGATGCGCTGCGCGGCCGGGATGTGGCGGCGTTCGAGCGGGCGGCGGAGGTCTTCTCCCTGCTGTCCGCCAGCTCGCGCCTGAGGATCCTCGCCGAGCTGTGCGACGCCGAGCTGTGCGTCGGCGACCTCGCCGCCGCGGTGGACCTGCCACAGCCGACCGTGTCGCAGCAGCTCGCCCTCATGTTCCGCGCGGGCCTGCTGGCGCGGCGCAAGGAGGGCTCGCAGGTGTACTACAGCGTGGAGCAGAAGACGCGTGACTTCCTGTGCGGCGCGGTCCACGCGCTGGTGGGGTAGCGGCCGGTCCGCGGACAAGCAGGAACAAGGAGCAACAGTGACGACGAACCGAATGGCCGGCCGGCTGCAGAAGGCCCCGGAGAATTTCATCGACCCCGCGGGCGTGCGCAAGGTCTTCGCCGAGGCGAAGGAAGGCCGGCGCGACTTCCTGCGCGGCGCCTTCGCGGCCGCCGCGGGCGTGGCCGCTGCCGGCGTGGCGCGGGCCGCGGCGCCCACGGACGGCGATCCCGCCATCCTCAACCTGCCCGAGCACTCGAAGGGCCTGGGCCAGCCGGTCGTGACCGACGGCTACGGCAAGCCCTCGAAGTTCGAGCGCAACGTGCAGCGCCGCCAGAGCCCGGGCCTGACGCAGACCACGCAGGCGAGCGTGTCGTTCGCGCCGCTGCAGTCGCTGTTCGGCATCGTGACGCCCAGCGGCCTGCACTTCGAGCGCCACCACCAGGGTTGGTGGGACATCGATCCCTCCAAGCACCGCCTGATGCTCAATGGCATGGTCAAGACGCCGCGCGTCTTCACCATGGACGAGATCATGCGGCTGCCCTCGGTGTCGCGCTTCCACTTCATCGAGTGCGGCGCCAACACCGGCATGGAGTGGGGCAACGTCGCCGTGCCCACCTGCCAGTACTCGCACGGGATGCTCTCGTGCAGCGAGTTCACCGGTGTGCCGCTGATCACGCTGCTCGAGATGGCCGGCGCCGACCTGAAGAACGGCAAGTTCATCCTGGCCGAAGGCGCGGACGGTTCCTCGATGACGCGAACCATCCCCATGAGCCTGGTCCGCTCCGGCGAGGTGCTCGTCGCCTACGGCCAGAACGGCGAGATGCTGCGCCCCGAGAACGGCTACCCGCTGCGCCTGGTGGTCCCCGGCGTGCAGGGCGTGAGCTGGGTGAAGTACCTGCGCCGCATCGAAGTGGGCGACATGCCCTATGCGAGCAAGGACGAGGCGATCCACTACGTGGACCTGATGCCCGATGGCGTGCATCGCCAGTACACCAGCATCCAGGAGTGCAAGAGCGTGGTGACCACGCCCTCGGGCGGCCAGGTGCTGCTGGACAAGGGCTTCTACAACGTCTCCGGCCTCGCGTGGTCGGGCCGCGGCAAGGTCAAGCGCGTGGACGTGTCGGTGGACGGCGGGCGCAGCTGGCGCACCGCGCGCCTGGAAGGACCCGTCATGAGCAAGTGCCTCACGCGCTTCAACATCGACTGGGTGTGGGACGGCAAGCCCGCGATCATCCAGAGCCGCGCGATGGACGAAACGGGCTACGTGCAGCCCACCAAACCGCAGCTGCGCGCGGTGCGCGGCACGCGGTCGATCTATCACAACAACTCCATCCAGTCCTGGCTGGTGCAGGAAAACGGCGAGGTGAAGAATGTCCAGGTTTCTTAAGCCGGCCTTGGCCGCGCTCGCCCTCGTGGCGGCGGCGGGCGTGCAGGCGCAGGGCAAGTTCCCCGGCATCGGCCGCGCGGCCACGCCCGCGGAAGTGGCCGCGTGGGACATCGACGTGCGTCCCGACTTCAAGGGCCTGCCCAAGGGCTCGGGCTCCGTGGCCAAGGGCATGGAGGTGTGGGAAGGCAAGTGCGCGAGCTGCCACGGCGTGTTCGGCGAATCCAACGAGGTGTTCAGCCCGCTGGTGGGCGGCACCACCGAGGAGGACATCAAGTCCGGCCGCGTGGCGAACCTGAAGCGCTCCGACTACCCCGGCCGCACCACGCTGATGAAGGTGGCCACGGTGTCCACGCTGTGGGACTACATCAACCGCGCCATGCCCTGGAACGCGCCGAAGTCGCTGACGACCGAGGAGGTGTACTCGGTGACGGCGTACCTGCTGAACCTGGGCCGCATCGTGCCGGACGACTTCGTCCTGAGCGACCGCAACATCGCCGAGGTGCAGAAGCGCATGCCGAACCGCAACGGCATGGCGACGGCGCATGCCATGTGGCCCGGCAAGGAGCTGCAGGGTGCGGCGAAGCCGGACGTGGCCGCCACCGCGTGCATGGCCAACTGCCCGGTGGATGCGAAGGTCACGTCGATCCTGCCGGACCACGCGCGCAACAACCACGGCAACCTCGCGGACCAGAACCGCCTGGTCGGCCCGCAGCGCGGCGCCGAGACGGCGAAGCCCGCGGGCGGCGCGGTGGCCGCCGTTGCGGCGCGCCCGCAACAGGTGGCGCAGGGGGCGGCCCCCGCCGCTGGCAAAATGCCGGCCGACCTGCTGCAGAAGAACACCTGCACCGCGTGCCACGCGCCGGACCGCAAGCTGGTGGGCCCGAGCTGGGCCGACGTGGCGAAGAAGCATGCCGGCAAGGGCGATTACCTCGCCGGCAAGATCCGCACGGGCGGCTCGGGGGTGTGGGGCAACATCCCCATGCCGCCGCAGTCCATCAGCGCGGAGGAGGCGAACCGGATCGCCTCCTGGCTGGCCTCCGGGGGCGCGCCCTGAGGCGTGTCCGCGAGGGAATATCCCGATGGGAACCGTCCGGACCTACATTAGTATTGGCTTAAATATTTCGTGGAGAGCAGCAATGCAGAATCGTCGTGAAACCCTGAAGCAATCCCTGGCGGTCGCAGGCCTGCTGGGCGCCACCGGCCTCTTCCCCCAGTTCGCGTGGGCCTTCAACAAGCCGGCGTTCGACGCGAAGAGCGTCGCCGACGCCGTCAAGGCCTACGGCGGCGGCGCGCCGGTGGAGAGCAAGGACGTCACGCTCACCGCCCCCGACATCGCCGAGAACGGCGCCGTGGTGCCGATGACGGTCGCCACCTCCATGGCGGGCGTGAAGCACCTGCTGGTGCTGGTGGAGAAGAACCCGAGCGCCCTGGTCGCCAAGTTCGACGTCACCGACGCCGTCGAGCCGAACTTCGGCACGCGCGCCAAGATGGGCCAGTCGTCCGACGTGTACGCGGTGGCGATCACCAACGACGGCAAGGCGTTCTACGCCAAGAAGGAAGTGAAGGTCACCCTCGGCGGCTGCGGCGGCTGATCCCGCGCCTTCGTCCCTTCCATTCATCACCGAATCCCCAGGAGTATCCAAATGGCAGATCCGATGCGCATCCGCGCACAATCCCAGGGCGGCAACGCCGTCGTGCGCGTCCTCATGAGCCACGAGATGGAAACCGGCCAGCGCAAGGACAGCGCCGGCAAGACGATTCCCGCGTGGCACATCACCGACGTCACCGCCACCCACAACGGCAAGCAGGTGCTGAGCGCCGAGTGGGGCCCGGCCGTGGCCAAGAATCCCTTCCTGCAGTTCACCATCAAGGGTGCGAAGGCCGGCGACAAGATCGCCGTGACCTGGAAGGACAACAAGGGCGAGACCCGTACCGACGAAGCCGCGGTCAGCTGACCGCCGCGCGAGGCACAGGAAACGCGGCAGACACAACGACGAAGGAGACCCCAACGATGCGCAAAACCCAGCTCCTGGCCGTCCTCGCCCTCGCGGGCTTGGCGGCCGGCGCCTCGGCGCAGCAGCAGCCCAAGAGCGCCAGCCAGGCCATCGACGAGTACCGGGCCATGCTGGCCGACGGCAACCCGGCCGAACTCTTCGAGATGAAGGGCGAAGAGCTCTGGAAGCAGAAGCGCGGGCCGAAGAACGCATCGCTGGAACGCTGCGACCTGGGCAAGGGTGCCGGCGTGGTGAAGGGAGCCTTCGTCGAACTGCCCCGCTACTTCGCCGACACCGGCAAGGTGCAGGACCTCGAGACGCGCCTGATCACCTGCATGGAGAGCCTGCAGGGCCTCGACGCCGCGGCGATCGCCAAGACGCCGTTCGGCAAGGGCGAGATGGCCAACGTGACGGCGCTGGCGACCTGGGTCGCCTCGCAGTCGCGCGGCATGCAGTTCAACCTGCCGCAGGCGCACGCGCAGGAACGCACTTCCTACGAGGCGGGCAAGCGCCTGTTCTTCATGCGCGGGGGCACGCACGACTTCTCGTGCGCCTCGTGCCACGGCGAGGACGGCAAGCGCATCCGCCTGCAGGACCTGCCCAACCTGACCAAGAACCCCGGCGACGGCGTCGGCTTCGCGGCCTGGCCCGCCTACCGCGTGTCCAACGGCCAGATGTGGAGCATGCAGCTGCGCCTGAACGACTGCTACCGCCAGCAGCGCTTCCCGTACCCGGAGTTCGGCAGCGACGCGCTCACCGCGCTGTCCACGTACCTGGGCGTGAACGCCAAGGGCGCCAAGTCCGCAGCCCCCACCATCAAGCGCTGAAGAAGGAGCAGGCATGAAAAAGACTCCCGCCACCCTCGTCCTGGCGCTCGCCGCCACCGTCGTCGCCGCCGGCTGCGCCACGCTTGCCGGCAGCCCCGATCCCGATGTCGTCGCCGCGGAGATGGTGAAGACCGGCTTCCGCAGCCAGGGCATCGCCAAGGTCGAACGCGTCACGCAGATCGACGAGACGCTCAAGGCCTGCAACGCCGCCGACGTCGCCGGCAAGCCGCTGGACGCGGCCACCGCCAAGCGCATCGAGGAAGCCAACCTCAAGACCGTCAAGTGGCCGAGCGACGGCAAGTTCCTCGGCGACTGGAAGGAAGGCGAGAAGATCGCCCAGAGCGGCCGCGGCATGACGTGGACCGACTCCGCCGGCGCCGCCAACGGCGGCAACTGCTACAACTGCCACCAGATCAGCAAGGAGGAAATCTCCTTCGGCACGATCGGCCCCAGCCTGTACAACTACGGCAAGCTGCGCGGCGTGAGCGACCCGAATGCCGCGGCCTCCAAGCCGATCGTGGAATACACGTGGGGCAAGATCTGGAACGCCAAGGCCTACAACGCGTGCTCCAACATGCCGCGTTCCGGCCACATGGGCAACCTGAACGAACAGCAGATCCGCCACGTGATGGCGCTGCTGCTCGATCCGGCCTCGCCCGTGAACAAGTAAGCCCGCCCGCGCGGCGCGGCTCGCATGGCCCGGGCGATCCCCGGGCCATTTTTCCCTCGCATACATCAGTCCCTACTGAATCATGAATCTTTCGAAGCGCGAATTCCTGCAGGTGATGGGCGCCGCATCGGTGGCGGGCATGGGCCTGGGCCGCTGGGCCTCGGCCGACGCGGCCACCGCGTCGAACGCGCTGTACGACGTGCCGCGCTTCGGCAACGTCTCGCTGCTGCACATGACGGACTGCCATGCGCAGCTCAAGCCCATCCACTTCCGCGAGCCGAGCGTCAACCTCGGCGTCGGCGACATGAAGGGGCGGCTGCCGCACCTGGTGGGCGACCACCTGCTGAAGGCGGCGAAGGTGCCCGCGGGCAGCGCGCAGGCGCACGCGCTCACCTACCTGGACTTCGAGAGCGCGGCGCGCCGCTACGGCAAGGTGGGCGGCTTCGCGCACCTGGCCACGCTGGTGCAGCGCATGAAGGCCAGCCGCCCCGGCGCGCTGCTGCTCGATGGCGGCGACACCTGGCAGGGCTCGGCCACCTCGCTGTGGACCAAGGGCCAGGACATGGTCGATGCCTGCAAGCTGCTGGGCGTGGACGTGATGACCGGCCACTGGGAATTCACGCTGGGCATGGAGCGCGTGAAGGAAATCGTCGAGAAGGACTTCGCGGGCAAGGTGGACTTCGTCGCGCAGAACGTGAAGACCACGGACTTCGGCGACCCGGTGTTCAAGCCCTACGTGATCCGCGAGATCAACGGCGTGCCCGTGGCCATCATCGGCCAGGCGTTCCCGTACACGCCGATCGCCAACCCGCGCTACCTGGTGGCCGACTGGGAGTTCGGCATCCAGGACCAGAACATGCAGAAGATGGTGGACGAGGCGCGCGGCAAGGGCGCGCAGGCCGTCGTCGTCCTGAGCCACAACGGGATGGACGTGGACCTCAAGATGGCCAGCCGCGTGAGCGGCATCGACGCCATCCTGGGCGGCCACACGCACGACGGCATGCCGGTCGCGTCCATCGTCGCCAACAAGGGCGGCAAGACCATCGTCACCAACGCCGGCTCCAACGGCAAGTTCCTCGGCGTGATCGACTTCGACGTCAAGGGCGGCAAGGTGGCGGACTTCCGCTACCGCCTGCTGCCGGTGTTCGCCAACATGCT
>SEAY01000134.1 GCA_004144865.1 Comamonadaceae bacterium | reverse complement strand
CGGTGCGTGCGGTTGTTCATCTGGTCCCAGTTGCTCCAGTGCGGCTCGTGGAAGCGCTCCACCTCCACGCCGGCGGCGCGCATCTCGTCCAGCAATGCCGCGTCCATCTTGATGCTGCCGACCCAGTCGAGCAGCACGTGGACCTTCACCCCGGCCCGGGCCCGCTCCACCAGCGCCTGCACGAACTGGCGGCCGATATCGCCCGACCAGTAGATGTAGGTTTCGAAGGTGACGGTGCGGCGCGCCGAGCGGATGGCGGCCAGCATCGCGGGAAAGATGCGGTCGCCGTTGACGAGCGTCTCCACGTGGTTGCCCTCGACGATCGGCGGGCCCAGCAGCGAGCTCAGCGACCGGCGGAACTCCGTGTCGTCGGTTTCGTAGAGCCGCGGCAGCTGGTGCTGGATGCGCTTCTCGCCGACGGCGAGGTTCTGGTAGAGCAAGGTCGCCAGGAGCGTGGCGAGCGCGCCGAGCGCGGCGACGACCCAGGTCCGTGCGGAAGGAGTGGTGAACATTCGATCGTGAACCACGGCCCGGATAGGGCGGGCCGTTCGGTGGTCACGAATGTAGCGCGCATGCACGGGCCCGGGGCGGCCGGCGCCCGGAGGGGGGAGGCCTACCCGCGCACCTTCTCGCGCGGGGCGCCGGGCTTGTCGGCTTCCGCCCGCCGCATGTGCTCTTCCAGCAGGTGCTGGTAGGCGCAGCGGCTTTCGGGTTCGTGCGGCAGGCGCGCGACCGCCTGCATGAGCTGGTGTTCCAGGCGGCGCCGGCTGAAGCTGGCGCGGAGGGTTTCGGTGAACTGGGAAATCGGTCGCATCACGCTTGCTCGTCCTCGCGGAAGCCTGCCGGGCGCTGCTGCGCCGGGTACGGTCCGCGCCGGGCACGTCTTCTCCACGTCTGGGTGCGCGCGAAGCATTGCGGCTGAGGCAGGGACGCGGTGTAGGACAAGTTCGACAGGCTTGTCGGACAGGTTGGACTCGCGGACGCATGGCGGGTTCCGAACGCTGGTGTAATTGCTGCATGGAATCCGCCGATACCCTCACGCCCGAGCTGCTGTCCCGCCTGCGGAGCTGGGAAGGCCGCACCGAGACCCTGCACGACGAGATCACGGCGGCGCCGGTGCGCAACCTCTCGGCCACCCTGGACCGCGACGACCCTCAGCCCGCGGACGGCACCGAACTGCCGCCGCTGTGGCATTGGCTGTACTTCCTGCCGAGTGCGCGCCAGAGCGAGATCGGCCCCGACGGCCACCCCAGGCGCGGCGGCTTCCTGCCGCCCGTGCCCCTGCCGCGCCGCATGTGGGCGGGCGGACGCCTGCAATGGCACGCGCCGCTGCGCGTGGGCGACCGCATCGAGCGCGAGTCGCGCATCGTTTCCGTCACGCACAAGGCCGGCCGCACCGGCGCCCTCGTGTTCGTGCTGGTGCGGCACGAGGTGCGCAATGCACAAGGTGTCGCGCTCACGGAAGAACACGACATCGTGTACCGGGCCGCCGCCCGGCCCGGCGACCCGGCGCCGCCGCCCCAGGCTGCGCCTCCCGACGCGCCGTGGTCGCGCGAGATCGTGCCCGACGACGTGCTGCTGTTCCGCTACTCGGCGCTCACCTTCAACGGCCACCGCATCCACTACGACCGCAAGTACGTGACGGAGGTGGAGGGCTACCCCGGCCTCATCGTGCACGGCCCGCTGATCGCGACGCTGCTGGTCGACCTCGCGCGGCGCGAGAAGCCCGGCGCGACGCTGGCGAGCTTCTCGTTCAAGGCGGTGCGCCCCACCTTCGACCTGCATCCCTTCCGCGTGAACGGGCGTCCTTCTGCCGACGGCAGGAACGCGCAGCTCTGGGCGCACGACCATGAAGGCTGGCTCACCATGCAGGCCGACGCCACCTTCGCCTGAAACCATGAAGACGCAGATCCCCACCCCCGACGCCCACCAGGACATGCGCGAGGCGCTGCGCGACCTGTGCGGCCGCTTCGACTCCGCCTACTGGCAGAAGGTCGACACCGAGCGCGGCTACCCCGAAGCCTTCGTCGACGCGCTCACCGAGGCCGGCTGGCTGGCCGCCATGATCCCGACAGAGTACGGCGGCTCCGGCCTGGGGCTGACGGAGGCCTCCGTGGTGATGGAGGAGATCAACTTCTCCGGCGGCAACGCGGGCTCCTGCCATGGGCAGATGTACAACATGGGCACGCTGCTGCGGCATGGCTCGCCGGCGCAGAAGCAGCAGTACCTGCCCGGCATCGCCAGCGGCAAGCTGCGCCTGCAGACCATGGCCGTCACGCAGCCCACCACGGGCACGGACACCACCCAGCTCAAGACGACGGCCGTGCGCAAGGGCGACCGCTACGTGGTCAACGGCCAGAAGGTGTGGATCTCGCGCATCCAGCATTCCGACCTGATGAACATGGTGAACCACGAGACCAACGAGGTGTTCTTCGACAACCTCGAGATCCCGGCGGAGAACCTGGTCGGCCAGGAAGGGCAGGGCTTCCGCTACATCCTCGACGGCCTCAACGCCGAACGCACGTTGATCGCGGCGGAATGCATAGGCGATGCGTACTGGTTCGTCGATCGCGCGCGCCGCTATGCGAGCGACCGCGTGGTGTTCAACCGTCCTATCGGGCAGAACCAGGGCGTGGCCTTCCCCATCGCGGATTCGTACATCGAGACCGAGGCAGCCAACCTGATGCGCTTCAAGGCCTGCGCGCTCTTCGACGCGAGCCAGCCTTGCGGCGGCGAGGCCAACATGGCGAAGTACCTCGCCGCCAAGGCGTCGTGGGAGGCGGCCAACGTGTGCCTGCAAACGCACGGCGGCTTCGGCTTCGCCCATGAGTACGACGTGGAGCGCAAGTTCCGCGAGACGCGCCTGTACCAGGTGGCGCCGATCTCCACCAACCTGATCTATTCCTACGTCGCCGAGCACCTGCTGGGCCTGCCGCGGAGCTTCTGATGGCGAAGCACGTCATTCCCGCGAAGGCGGGAATCCAGGGCGTCTCCCTCGACGGCGTCACGCGGGGGACCGGGGTGAGTTCCGGATCCGGACAGCCTCGGGTCAGGATCCGGCCGGCAGGGCTGCCCGAAGTCCTGCTATACTCCAAGGCTTCGCGGCTGTAGCTCAGTTGGATAGAGTACTTGGCTACGAACCAAGGGGTCGTGGGTTCGAATCCTGCCAGCCGCACCAGAATTTCGGTTCTAGATCAACGGGTTAGATGTTTCGGCATCTGGCCCGTTTTTCTTTGCGCTGCGCTAGCGCACCCTCAGGTGCAGCAGTCCGTCCGGACTCTCGTCCACCACCTGCACCAGCGGGCTGTCCAGCAGCGCGAAGTACTCCGCGTGAACGTACGACTTGTTCGGCTCGAAGAAGATGTCGCGCGGCTTGCGCTCCAGGATGTCCTGCACGAATGCGACACGGTCCTGCGGGATGAGGTTCTCCGCTGTCCCGGCGCCCGGCACGGCGGCGGCGGCACCAGTTTCCGCGTAGTAGATCGACTCGTGGGGCGAGATGATGACCACCGATCGCGGATCGCGGATCCTGTGCCGGACGAATTCCAGGTTGCGGGTGACCGGTGTCTCGCGTCGCTCGACCAGGTCGTCGGCGCGGCTCAGCATGGTCGACCAGATGTGCGGAACCTTCACGACGAACACCGTGCCCAGGAACGCGCCGAGCGCCACGGCGGGCAAGGCGGCGAAGCGCCACGCAGGCGCGAGCTGGCGGCAACGCACGGCGCGCAGTGTGCGATCGGCCATGATGAAAAGCGCCAGCAGGGCCGGCCAGCAGGTCACCAGCAGCACGATGGGATGCGAGCGGCCTTGGAAGTACGAGAACAGTCCGGTGCCCAATATGCACACCTGCAGGATGGTGCCCCAGGCGCGCGCCGGCCGGGCTTGCTGCGTCACGGCTGCGTGCACGTAGCTGGCCACGCCGAGCACGTAGACGCCGGCCACCAGGATCCAGAAGTCGGGGCGCTTCGGCATGGGCAGCATGTAGTCGCCGGTGATGTAGAACAGCCGCTGGTAGCGCACCAGGTCGCCCCATTGGCGATCTGGCGCAGCGATCTGCAGCACCGCGATGCACAGAAGCGCCGCGCCACCCGCGGCTGCGAGGAAGATGGCCAGATCTCGTGCGCGCGCCGTCCGCCTCGATCGGTTTTCGGCGAGCCAGGCGATCGCAAGCGCGGCGAAGCAACTGCCGAACGCCGGTACGCCTGAGTCCAGGTTGAACGGAATGGCGAGCGCCATGGTGACGCCGAGCGCGGCCAGCTTCCATGTGCCCGGGCGCTTCAACTGGAGCCAGTAGAGGTAGACCGCCAGCGCCGGAAAGAAGAAGCGAAGCGGGTAGTACTGCAGGTAGGCGTCAACGGGGGCCCGGAAGGTGTAGCCCAGCACGGCGGCCAAGGCTCCCGCGCCCAGCACGCGCAGCAGCCTGGTGCGAACCAGGTCGAACAGGACCTGCAGCACCATGAGCACTGCCGCCACCTCCAGCAGCGCCATCAGGGCCGTGAACGTGAGCACCGAAGGTCCGCCGATGAGGTGGAGGGCCGGTCCGATCACCTCTGCGTACAGCCCGTACTGGGCCGGCAGGTCGACCAGCACGGCCTTGCCGGCGGCGACCTGCGCCACTGAATGGAACACGGCCTCGAGGTGCACGCCCGTGGCAAAGGACGTGGTCACCGAATGCACGGAGTACACGCGGAACCCCACCGCGGCGAAGCACATGCCGGCCACGATGCCGGCACGCAGCAGTCGATCACGGGACAGGGTCGTCGGCCGCGCCAGGAACCATGCTGCTGCGGCCAGTTGCCCTGCGACCACCCAGGAGGTGGGGATCGGGTCGATGGCCTCGCCGCGATGGGCCACGAGCGCAGCCGTGAGCCACAGGCCGGTCAAGCCCAGCATCAGCGGGAGGATGGGCGTTACCGGCAGGCGTGCGCGTCGCACCAGCGCAGCCGCGCCATAAGCGAATGGGACGATGGCCAGCACCAGCGAGATGAAGATCGTCCGCTCACCGCTCTCGGCGAGCGCGCCGTAGATGGGCGTTGGCTGTCCGCTGTGCCGAAGGTACAGCGCGACGGCGGTCAACACCAGCAACGAGGCCACGCCCAGCGCGGCCCAGACGTTCAGGCCTGGTTCTGCCCCAGTCCTCCCCGGAGCCCTTCTCATGGTGTGTGCGACGAAGGAGTCATGATCGAATCCTCCCGACGTCGACCGCCTGGAAGCGCAAGCGTCCAGGCAGTTTTCACTTGTGCGGGCCTGAAAGCCGTGGTGGGAAAGGTCCTACAGAGGCTGTTGCCGCCAGAGAATGCATGAGCCTGACGCGCAGGGGCACAATCCATCAGTGCAGACGCAAGAGAAACTTGAAGCCGGAGACATCGTGCGCCTCCTGTCGGGCGGGCCGCCGATGATCGTGCGCGCGGTGAGCGGCGACACGGCCTATTGCCAGTGGTACGCCGGCGTCGAGCTGCACCAGGGCACGTTTCTCTTCACCTCGCTGCGCGACATCAGCCACGAACGGCGCAGCGTGCAGCGTACCCAGGCGCCCGCAGCCGCGGAACTGCGTACTTGATGCCGCCGCGGCCCTGGATTCCCGCCTGCGCGGGAATGACGGCTACTTGCCTTTCTTCTTCTTCGCCGCCGCTACGCTTTCCTTCAACGAATCCGCGAGCGTCCTCTTCAGGCGACCTTCCAGCATCGCCAGCACGGCCGCTTCCTCCGGCTTGAGCGCGGCGAGATCCTCGCGCAGTTCGTCCTCCACCCTCTCCTTGATCTCCAGCAGCAGGTTGCCCTCCACGTAGGCGTTCAGCACCTCCGGGTGGATGTAGCACTTGCGGCAGATGGTGGGCGTGTTGCCCAGCCGCGAGGAGACGCGCTCGATGGCGGCCTTCAGGTTCTTCTTCTGCGCGGCCTGCGTGTCGAACGCCTCGAACTCGCGCAGCGCAAGCGCCGCCATCACCGTGCCTGCCCAGGTGCGGAAGTCCTTGGCCGTGATCTCGCTGCCGGTGATCTCCTTCAGGTACGCGTTCACGTCCGCCGACGTCACTTCCCGTGCCTCGCCCTCGTCGTCCTGGTACTGGAAGAGGCGCTGCCCCGGCAACTCCTGGCAGGCGCGCACGATCTTCGCGATGCGCCTGTCCTTCAGCTGCAGCCGCCAGGTCTTGCCGCTCTTGCCCTTGAACTGGAAGCGCAGCTCGGAGCCATCCACCTTCACGTGCGGGTTGCGCAGGGTGGTCAGCCCATAGCTCCTGTTCTGCTTCGCGTAGTCGTCGTTGCCCACGCGGATCAGCGTCGTCTCCAGCAGGTGCACCACGGTGGCCAGCACCTTCTCGCGCGGCAGGCCGCGCAGCGCCATGTGCTCCGCGAGCTTCGCGCGGATCGCGGGCAGCGCGCGCCCGAACTCCATCATGTGCTCGTACTTGTTGCTCTCGCGCGCCTCGCGGAACTGCGGGTGGTAGCGGTACTGCTTGCGCCCGCGGGCATCGCGTCCGGTGGCCTGCAAGTGGCCGTTGGCCTTGGTGCAGATCCACACATCGGTGTAGGCCGGCGGGATCGCGAGCTTGCGGATGCGCTCCAGCGCGGCTTCGTCGGTGAGCGGATCGCCGTTGGGCTTGAAGTAGGCGAAGCCGTCGCCCTTGCGCTCGCGGCGGATGCCGCGATCCTCGTCGGTCACGTACACCAGCCCGGCGGCCTCCGCGGCTTCGCGCGGGTCGGCCGCGGTGGGGGCGGGCGCCTCGGCGTCCTTCATGTCAGTTGCGGAAGGCCTGCGTGACCATCAGGCCGTGCGTGCCGCCGTCGAGGATGCCGATGCCCAGGCGGCCGAACTGCGGCCGCAGGATGTTGGCGCGGTGGCCGGGCGACTGCATCAGGCCGTTGTGCGCGCTGAACAGGGTCGGGGCCAGCGCCAGGTTCTCACCAGCCGCGAGATAGCCCACGCGCGCGTCGCGCATGCGATCGGCCAGGTCTTCGCCTTCGGGGGATACGTGGGAGAAGTAGCTGCGCGCAAACATGTCGCGGCTGTGCGAGCGTGCCACCTGCGTCATGTCGTCGTCCGGCTTCACCGGCCGCAGGCCGGCGGCGCGCCGTTCCGCGTTCACCAGTTCCAGCAATTGGCGCTCGAGATCGGGGCGCGGCGGCGCCTGGGCCACGCGGAAGTTCAGCGGGATCGACTTGCGCGAGTCGGGCTGCACCATCAGCGCCTGCAGGGTGCGCTGCACCAGCGGATCGAAGATCGGCGACAGCTGCACCTCCACCCATTCCGCGGGTGCAGCGAACTTCGGCGCCAGCGCGCTGGACTGCGTCCAGCCGCCGATGCGCACGCCGAGCGGCAGGGTCATCAGCAGCACGGCGGCCACCACGGCGTGCACGGCGCCGTTCACCGCGCCGGGCGCGATGCCGAGCAGGCGGTTGAAGAAGTTGCGATGCGCGGACTGCGGGAAGCGCAGCGCGAGCTTCAGGACGGCGGTGCCGAGGATGAGCTGCACGAGCAGGAAGATGCCCACGAACGCGAGCGGGGCGATCCAGATCCCGAGCGAGGGCGCGGCGCTCGCCACCAGGTCGGTGACTTCACGCCAGCCGAAGAAGGCGGCGGCCAGGCTGGCCGCGAGGGCCAGCAGGTCGAGGGCCGCGAACAGGAAACCGCGCGACCAGCCCGAAACGGCGCCGATCGCCACGATGATCACCAGCAGCAGGTCGACCGGGTTCAGCGTCATGCCGGCCCAGTATGGGCGCGGCGGGCGAACTGCTGACGTAGGACGCTTTTGACGCTTGCCCCCGGCCGGCGGGCCGACGGCGCTTCAGGAGCGCAGGGGCGTCGTGGCGGCAGGCGGCGCGTACAGGCGCAGGGGGTCGCAGCAGATGCAGGCGCGCGCCGTCGCATACACGAGGCGCGCCACGGTGACGGCCTGCGAGGCGCTGCGGTACTCGCCGAGGTACTCGGTCGCGTTGCGCGGAAAGCAGGCGGGCGGGCAGCGGGTGCGGTCGTGCACGGCATGGACGCCGTCGAGGCTGGCGCTGTGGGCGACGAAGTAGCTGGCCATGGAGTGGTTCCTCTCTGGCCGCCATGCTAGGAGGGCGCTCCATGCGCAACATCTCCCGGATGGGAGGAGCAGGCTCAGCGCGCGGGCTGTTCGATCAGCAGGCGGCGCAGCGACGCCACCAGTTCGGACATCGCGTTGCCTTCGTCGGCGAGCAGGGCACGGGCGCGCTCGCGGTAGAAGTTCGCCCAGCGGATGTGCCAGTCGCGCGTGTCGGTGACTTCCACGTACAGCGAGGGTTCGCCGCCGTGGCCGTGGCACTTGCCCGAGATGAGATAGCCGACGCGCAGCTCGCGGCAGATCAGTTCTATCGCGTGGGGCGGCGCCTTGGACAGGAAGTCGGAACTGATCAGGATGGCGTGCAGCACGGGATCGCTTTCCAGCCGTTCGCGCAGCAGGTCGGCGATCTCGCCGCCCAGGCCTTGCAGGGAAGCGTCGCCACCCAGGGTCTGGAAGGGCAGCACGGCCACGAGGGGGCGCCGGCCGACGGATTCGGCGAGCGCCTTCAGGTCGAGGGCGGGCTGCGGGGAGTTCAAGCGGAGGGCCTGTGGAGGTGTGCAGCCATTCTAGGAAGCCGCCGTGCCTGGCGGCCTCCCCCAAGCTAGGGGGAATTCACCCCGCCGGCGGGCAATAACGCACGAAAACGGCCGCAGTGGCTATGCTCCCCGAATGAGCAAGGCGTTCACGCGCGAAACCGATACCGAGGAAGACGAGGACGGCGGCGGCTTGCCGCCCCTCCCGGCCGGTGGCAAGAACTACATCACGCCGCAGGGCTACGCGCGCCTGCGTTCGGAGCTGCTGCAACTGATCGACGAGGAGCGGCCCAAGGTGGTGGAGGTGGTGCACTGGGCCGCCAGCAACGGCGACCGCTCGGAGAACGGGGACTACCTCTATGGCAAGAAACGGCTGCGCGAGATCGACCGGCGCATCCGCTTCCTCACCAAGCGGCTGGAGATCGCGGAAGTGACCGATCCGTCGCTGCACCACGGGCACGACCAGGTGTTCTTCGGCGCCACCGTCACCTACGTGGAGGAGGACACCGGTGTCGAGCGCACCGTCACCATCCTGGGCATCGACGAGGCCGACAGCGCGCACGGCCAGGTGAGCTGGATTTCGCCCATCGCGCGGGCGCTGCTGAAGGCGCGCGAGGGCGACGTCGTGAAACTGGTCACGCCTGCGGGCGCGAAGGACGTGGAGATCCTGGAGGTGAAGTACCCGGCGCCGCATTGAGCGCTGGGGTTCGCTGCGCGAAACCCAGCCTGCGAATGCGTGCGCGAAACGCGGCCACGGGCGCGGAAGCTGTCATTGCGGGCTCGACCCGCAATCCATGGATCCCGGGTCAAGCCCGGGATGACAGCCTTTCCCTCAACTCCCCGGCCGGATCCGCGCCGCGTTCATCACGCTCGGCGTGCGCTTCAGGTTGCGCAGCACCGATTCCAGGTGCGAGCGGTCGCGCACCGACACCACGAAGCGCAGGTCCGTCGCGTCCTGCTTGGCCTCGTCGTCCATGTCCACGTGCGTGATGTCGGCCTCGGCGTTCGCCAGCGCCGCGGCCACCCGCGCCAGCGCACCCTTGCCGTTGGCCACCGTCACCAGTACGCCGGTCTCGAAGGAGCGAACCGGCTCGTCGGCCCACTCCACGCCAATGAAGCGTTCGGCGTCCTTGTGCTGCAGGCGCTTGGCCACCGCGCAGTCGGCGGTGTGCACCACCAGGCCTTCGCCGCGCCCGAGGTAGCCGAGGATCGCATCGCCCGGGACCGGCCGGCAACAGCTGGCGAACTGCACGGAGGCGTTCTCGCTGCCGTCCAGCGTGAGGCCGCCCTGCGACACGTTCTCGTGCGCGGTGAAGCGCTCGCGGCTCAGGAGCACGGCGTCGGGCTTCTCGCCCAGCTCCGAGAGCAGCGTCATGAGCCGCTTGGCGACGATGCTGGCGATGCGCTTGCCCAGGCCGAGGTCGGTGAGCAGTTCCGCGCGGCTGCGGTTGCCGGTGAAGCGCAGCAGCTTCTCCCACAGGGCGTGGTAAGTGTCGTTGTCCGCCGGCAGCTTCTCCATGCCCTCGGCACGCAGTGCCTGCGCGAGCAGCTTCTCGCCCAGCTGCTGCGACTCCGCCTGCGCCAGCGTCTTGAGGTGGTGGCGGATCTTGGAGCGGGCACGGCCCGTGCGCACGAAGCCCAGCCACGCCGGATTGGGCGTGGAGACCGGCGCGGTGACCACTTCCACCACGTCGCCGTTCTTCAGCTCGGTGCGCAGCGGCACCTGCGCGCCGTTGATGCGCGCGGCCACGGTGTGGTCACCCACGTCGGAGTGGATGGCATACGCGAAATCCACCACCGTCGCGCCGCGCGGCAGCGCCAGGATCTGGCTCTTGGGCGTGAACACGTAGACGGCGTCCGGGAACAGGTCGATCTTGACGTGGTCCCAGAACTCCGCGGCGTCGCGCGTCTCGTTCTGGATGTCCAGCAGCGACTGCAGCCACTTCGTGCCGAGGCGCTCGCTGCCTTCGTCCTGCGGCACGCTGGCCTTGTAGAGCCAGTGGGCGGCGACGCCCGATTCGGCCACGAGGTGCATCGCCTCGGTGCGCAGCTGGAATTCGACGTTCACGCCCGACGGCCCCACCAGCGTCGTGTGCAGCGACTGGTAGCCGTTGATCTTGGGGATCGCGATGTGGTCCTTGAACTTGCCCGGCACCGGCTTGTACAGCTGGTGCAGCAGGCCGAGGGCCGTGTAGCAGTCCGTCACCGTCGGCACGATGATGCGGAAGCCGTAGATGTCGGTCACCTGCGCGAAGCTCAGGTGCTTCTCGTCCATCTTCTTGTAGATGGAGAAGAGCGTCTTCTCGCGCCCCGCGATGCGTACCTTCATGGCCGCCGTGTCGAAGGCGCTCTCCACGTCGCGGTGCACCTTCTGGATCAGGTCGCGGCGGCGGCTGCGGGCGCGCGACACGGCCTTGGACAGCACGTTGTAGCGCCACGGGCGCAGGTAGCGGAACGACAGCTCCTGCAGCTCGCGGTAGGTGGTGTTCAGGCCCAGCCGGTGCGCGATGGGCGCGTAGATGTCCAGGGTCTCGCTGGCGATGCGGTGCCACTTCTCGCGCGGCACGTCTTCCAGCGTGCGCATGTTGTGCGTGCGGTCCGCCAGCTTCACCAGGATGACCCGCACGTCGCGGGCCATGGCCAGCAGCATCTTGCGGAAGCTCTCGGCCTGGTTTTCCTCGCGGGTGTTGAACTGCAGCTTGTCCAGCTTGGTGAGCCCGTCCACCAGTTCGGCCACGGCCGCGCCGAAGCGCTCGATCAGCTCCGGCTTGGTGACGCCGCAATCCTCTAGGGCGTCGTGCAACAGCGCCGCTTGCAGCGCCTGCGCGTCGAGCTTCCACTCGGCGCACTGGGCGGCCACGGCGATGGGATGGGTGATGTAGGGCTCGCCGCTGGCGCGCATCTGCCCCAGGTGCGCCTCGTCGGCGAACCGGTAGGCCTTGCGGACCAGGTCGACCTCCGCCGGGTCCAGGTAGTCGAGGCGGGCGGTGAGCGCGGCAAAGCTGGCGGCGGCTGCATTGGCCGCGGCGGGGGAG
>SEAY01000023.1 GCA_004144865.1 Comamonadaceae bacterium | reverse complement strand
GCGGGCTGTAGGTCTGGAAGGTCCGCTCGACGCCTTCGCCGCTGGAGATCTTGCGCACCGTGAAGGCGCTGTTCAGGCCGCGGTTGCGCTTGGCGATCACGACGCCTTCGTAGGCCTGCGCGCGGCGGCGGGTGCCTTCGACGACGTTGACGCTGACGATCACGGTGTCGCCGGGGGCGAAGTCGGGGATCTTCTTGCCCAGGCGGGCGATTTCCTCTTGCTCGAGGGTCTGGATCAGGTTCATGGCTACCTCTTCGATCTTGTCCGCGCTACACGGAAGGTCTTGGCTTCGCTGGTTCCACCTGGGGCGGGAGCGGCTCGGACGGCCGGACAGAGGATCTGGAAAGCCGGCGATTATAGCCCGGCGAGGAATTCCTCGTCCGCGCGGGTCAGGCGGCCGGCGGAACGGGCCGCGGCGATGAGGTCCGGCCGGTGCCGCGCGGTCAGCGCCAAGCGCTGGCGGCGGCGCCACGCGTCTATGCGCGCGTGGTGGCCGGACAGCAGTTCCTCGGGCACCTTCAGCCCGTTCCACTCCTCGGGACGGGTGTAGTGCGGGCAGTCCAGCAGGCCGTCGACGGCGGGGTTGAAGCTGTCTTCCTGGTGGCTGCCGGCATCGTTCAACACGCCCGGCTGCAGGCGCGCCACGGCGTCCAGCAAAGCCATGGCGGCGACCTCGCCGCCGGAGAGCACGAAGTCGCCCAGGCTCAGCTGCACGTCGACATGGGTGTCGATGAAGCGCTGGTCCACGCCCTCGTAGCGGCCGCACAGGAGGATGGCGCCCGCGCTGGCGGACCAGCCTTCCACGCCGGCGTGGTCCAGGCGCGGGCCGACGGGCGAGAAGAGCACCACCGGCGCGTCATCGCCGCGGTCCGCCTTCACCGCCGCCAGGCAGCGTGCCAGCGGCTCGGCCAGCATCACCATGCCCGGGCCTCCGCCGAAGGGGCGGTCGTCCACGCGGCGGTAGTTGCCCTCGGCGAAATCGCGCAGGTTCCACAGCCGCACGTCCACTTGCCCGGATTCGTAGGCGCGGCGCGTCACGCCGGCCGCCAGGAAAGGCGCGAACAGTTCGGGGAACAGGGTGATGACGTCGAAACGCATCGCAGCCCGCTCAGTAGTCGGCCTGCCAGTCGACGCTGATGCGGCGCGCCGGCAGGTCCACGCCATCCACGTACGCCGCCACGAAGGGAATCATGCGTTCCTGCGGCTTGCCGCCCTCTTCGTAGCCGACCACCAGCACGGTCTGGGGGCCGGTGGACAGCAGGTCCTTCACGGTCCCGAGGTGCAGGCCCTCGCGGTTGACCACATCGAGGCCCATCAGGTCGACCCAGTAGTACTCGTCCTTGGCTGCCGTGGGAAAGGACGAGCGGGGAACGAAGATGCGGGCGCCCTTGAGCAGCTCCGCGCCGGCGCGGTCTTCCACGCCGTCGGCGCGGGCCACCACGGAATCGGAATGCTCCTTCGCCTCGCGCACGCGCAGCAGCACCGTGCCGGAGAAGGTCGGAGTGCCCCTCTCGGTCGGTTGCAGGTACCAGCGCCTGGAGGAGAACAGCGCCTGCGGATCGGCGCTGTGGGGGAGGACCTTGAACCAGCCCTTGACCCCCCATGCATCGAGGATGCGCCCGACTTCGATGGCATCGGCAGGCAGTTCCGCCGGTTCGATGTCCGCGGGCAGCGCAGGGGCTGCCGGACGGCCGGGCGCCGCCATGCCGAACTTAAGCGGCAGCAGCGGGGGCCGCGGCCTGGCCGGCGGACTGCTTGAGCAGCCGCTCGACGGTCGGGGACGCCTGGGCGCCCACGCCTTGCCAGTAGGTCAGGCGGTCCTGCGCCACGCGCAGCTTCTCTTCGCCGTCCTGGGCGACCGGGTTGTAGAAACCCAGGCGCTCGATGAAGCGGCCGTCGCGGCGCACCCGCTTGTCGGCGACGACGATGTTGTAGAACGGACGGTGCTTGGAACCGCCGCGGGAGAGTCGAATGACGACCATGATTTATCCTTGGGGTGGATGAGGTAGCGCGCCACTTCCGTGACACGATGCGCTACGAAAATTCTTCCGGCGTTGAGACACGCGACTAGGCCACCCGGCCAGCGACACGCCGAAAAGCCCGCGATTATAGCCTTTCCGCCATGCTCACCCTCCGCCCCTCCACAGACGCCGACGTGCCCGCCATCACGGCGATCTACGCCCACCATGTGCTGCACGGCACCGGTACCTTCGAAACCACGCCGCCCACGCAGGCGGAAATGACCACGCGGCGCCTCGACGTGCTGGCGCGCGGCCTGCCGTACCTGGTGGCCGAGAAGGGCGGCAAGGTGCTGGGCTTCGCCTACTGCCAGTGGTTCAAGCCGCGCCCGGCGTACCGCTATTCCGCCGAGGACTCCATCTACCTGCATCCCGACGCTGCCGGCCAGGGCCTGGGCAAGCAGTTGCTGCAGGCCCTGGTGCACCAGGCCGAAGCCGCCGGCGTGCGCAAGCTGATCGCGGTGATCGGCGACTCGGCCAACGAAGGATCCATCGGCGTGCACCGCTCGCTCGGGTTCCACCCGGTGGGCACGATCGGCTCCTGCGGCTGGAAATTCGGCCGCTGGCTCGACATCGTCCTGATGGAGAAAAGCATTGGCGCCGGCGACAGCACGCCGCCGGAGGCCGCAACGTGAGGACGCGCAGCAAGACGACGGCGGCCTGGCTCGCCTTCCTCGGCGGGCCGCTGGGCCTGCACCGCTTCTACCTGCGCGGCTTCGGCGACCTGCTCGGGTGGCTGCTGCCCATTCCCACCGCGCTGGGCCTGTACGGCATCGAGCGCGTGCAGGCCTACGGGCAGGACGACACGCTCAGCTGGCTGCTGATCCCGCTGCTGGGATTCACCATCGCGGGCTGCGCGCTCACCGCCATCGTCTTCGCGCTGATGACGCCGGAGAAGTGGAACGCGCGCTACAACCCCGGCCTGCCCGCCGACGCCAGGCAGGGCGCCACGCACTGGGGCACGATCTTCGCCATCGTCGTGTCGCTGATGGTGGGCACGGGCGTGCTGATGGCGAGCATCGCCTTCAGCTTCCAGCGTTACTTCGAGTACCAGATCGAGGAAGGGCGCAGGATTTCGCAGTGACGCCCCGTCATTCCCGCGCAGGCGGGAATCCAGGGCTTCCACGGAAAAGCGGCCCGCAGGCCGCTTCTTGAACGCCTTGGGTCCCCGCCTGCGCGGGGACGACGGTCAGAAGATCTGCAAAGAGATCCAGTAAGCGATCGCCGCCACGAACGCGCTGGCCGGGATCGTCAGCACCCAGGCCCACACGATGTTGCCGGCCACGCCCCAGCGCACCGCGCTCATGCGATGCGTGGAGCCCACGCCGACGATCGCGCCGGTGATGGTGTGCGTGGTGGACACGGGGATGCCCAGCGAAGTCGCCAGGAACAGCGTGATGGCCCCGCCAGTCTCGGCGCAGAAGCCGCCCACGGGCTTGAGCTTGGTGATCTTCTGGCCCATGGTCTTCACGATGCGCCAGCCGCCGAACATGGTGCCCACCGCGATGGCGATGTAGCAGGCGATGATCACCCAGGCGGGCGGCGCCGACGCGCCGCTCGACACGTAGCCGGTGGCGATCAGCAGCATCCAGATGATGCCGATCGTCTTCTGCGCGTCGTTGCCGCCGTGGCCCAGGCTGTACGCGCCGGCGGAGACCAGCTGCAGCCGGCGGAACCACTTGTCCACGCGCGAGGGCCGCGTGTTGCGGAAGATGTTGGACACCACCACCATCATCAGCGAGCCGAAGAGGAAGCCCAGCAGCGGCGAGACGAAGATGAAGATCACCGTCTTCCAGATGCCGGTGGCGATCAGCGCGCCGGCGCCCGACTTGGCGATCACGGCGCCCACGATGCCGCCGATCAGGGCGTGCGAGGAGCTGCTGGGGATGCCGTACCACCAGGTGATCACGTTCCAGGTGATCGCGCCCACCAGGGCGCCGAACACCACGTGGGTGTTCACCACCCCCGGCTCCACGATGCCCTTGCCCACCGTGGCCGCGACGCTCAGGTGGAAGATGAAGATGGCGACGAAGTTGAAGAAGGCCGCGAACACCACCGCCTGCGTCGGCCGCAGCACGCCGGTGGAGACCACCGTGGCGATCGAGTTCGCCGCGTCGTGGAAGCCGTTCATGAAATCGAACAGCAGCGCGACGACCACCAGCATGATCACGACCCAGAGGGCCGCTTGCGTGACTTCCATGCCGGGCCTCAGGAGTTCTCGAGCACGATGCCTTCGACGACGTTGGCCACGTCCTCGCACTTGTCCGTGATGGTCTCCAGCAGCTCGTAGATCGCCTTGAGCTTGATGACCTCGCGCACGTCCGGCTCCTCGCGGAACAGCTTGCTCATGGCGGAGCGCATCACGCGGTCGGCATCCGACTCGAGCTTGTCGATCTCCTCGCAGGTCTTCAGCGCGGCCACGGCCGTGTCGTGGTCGGACAGCTTGCCCAGGAAGCCCACGGCCTCCTTCACGCGCTCGCAGCAGCGCACGCTCAGGTCCGTCAGGCGGCTGATCTCCTCGGTCATGTGCCGCACGTCGTACAGCGCCATGGTCTCGGCCGAGTCCTGGATCAGGTCGGCCACGTCGTCCATCGTGTTGATCAGCGTGTGGATCTGCTCGCGGTCGATCGGCGTGATGAACGTCGAATGGATCAGGCGGTTGACTTCCTGCGTCACCTTGTCGGCGGCGCGCTCGGCGTGGTCCACCTCGCGGTTGTATTGCTCGCGCAGGTTCACGTCGCTGTAGTTGGCCACCAGCTTCGAGAAGGCCTGCGCGCCCTCGACCATGCGCTCGGCATGCTGGTTGAACATTTCGAAGAAGTTGCCTTCGCGCGGGAGGAGTTTCTTGAAGAGCATGGGAGCCCCGTGGAGTTCTTATGTGACAGTTGCGTGGCGAGTGTACCTGCCGCCCCCCGTCAGGCATTGCGGAATATGAAATACACGGCGCCCACCATGCACAGGGCCGCCCACAGGTAATCCAGCTTCATCGGCTCGCGCAGGTAGAACACGGCGAAGGGCACGAACACGGCCAGCGTGATCACTTCCTGCATGATCTTGAGCTGGCCCACGCTGAAGCCGGCCTGCTGGTGGCCGATGCGGTTGGCGGGCACCTGCAGCAGGTATTCGGCCAGCGCGATGCCCCAGCTCACGAACGCCGCGGCGTACCAGGGCGCGGTGGCCATGTTGCGCAGGTGGCCGTACCAGGCCATCGTCATGAACACGTTGGAGCCCACGAGCAGCAGCACGGTCTGCAGCGGGAAGGGAAGAATGGAAGAGATCGCCGTCATGGCCGGATTATCCGAAGGCCTGGTCTACGTCGACGAGCACCTGCTGGTGCTGGACAAACCCGCCGGCCTGCTGGCGGTGCCGGGACGCGGCGAGGACAAGCAGGATTGCCTGTCCGCACGCGCCCAGGCGCTGTGGCCGGACGCCCGCGTGGTGCACCGCCTGGACATGGCGACTTCAGGGCTGTTCCTCATGGCGCGCGGCCTGCACGTGCAGCGCGCGCTCAGCCGCGCCTTCGCCGAGCGCGAAGTGGACAAGCGCTACGAGGCGGTGGTGGACGGATCGATGGGGCCCGCCGGCACGGAAGGCGTGATCGACCAGCCGCTGGCCGCCGACTGGCCCAACCGGCCCATGCAGAAGGTGGATCGCGAGCATGGCCGGCCCAGCACCACGCGCTGGCGGGTGCTCGCCAGCGAGCGTGGAACGAGCCGCCTTGCGCTGGAACCGGTGACCGGCCGCACGCACCAGCTGCGCGTGCACCTGCTGGCGATCGGCCACCCGATCCTGGGCGACGCGCTGTACGCGCCGCCGGAAGTCCGTGCCCGGGCGCCGCGCCTGCTGCTGCATGCTTGCACCCTGCGGCTTGCGCATCCGGCCAGCGGCGAGCCGCTGGCTTTCGAGAGCCCCGCGCCCTTCTGAGGAACTCCGCCGTGGCGACCAGGCTCTGACGTCCACGTCCCGGAGATCTTCATGGCCCCCTTGTCACGCCGCACCGCGGCCGCCGCGCTGGTGGCCCTGCCCTTCTGCTGGAGCGGCGTCCGCGCACAGCCCGTCGCCGCGCGCCGCCCGACTCCCGCACAGACCGAAGGCCCCTTCTATCCCGTCGCATTGCCGCAGGACAGCGATGCCGACCTGCTGCGCAACGGCAGCCGCGCCTACGGACGCGGCCAGCCGGCGATCGTGAGCGGCATCGTCACCGACCTCGATGGCGGTCCCGTGGCCGGCGCGCAGGTGGAGATCTGGCAATGCGACGAAGCCGGGCACTACCACCATCCCGGCGACGGCGGCCGCGCGGACCCCGATTTCCAGGGCTTCGGCCGCGTCACGGCGGGCCGCGACGGGCGCTACCGCTTCCGCACCATCCGCCCCGTGGCCTACAGCGGCCGCACGCCGCACATCCACGTGAAGGTCAAGCTGGGGCGGCACGAACTGCTGACCACGCAGCTGTACGTGGAGGGCGACCCGCACAACGAGCGCGACTTCCTCTGGCGCCGCCTGGGTGCGGATCGCGGGCTCGTCACCGTGCCGTTCACGCGCGGCGCGGAAGGCCTGCAGGCGGAATTCCCGATCGTCGTCACGGCCTGATTGCTAGGATGGGAGGATGCGACACCTCACCATCCTCACCGGCGCCTCGCGCGGCATGGGCCTCGCCATGGCGCACCAGCTGCTCGCGCAGGGCCACGACCTGCTGTGCATCTCGCGCAAGACCAACGACGAACTCGCGGCGCAGGCCGCCCGGGCCGGCCGGCAGCTGGAGCAGTGGCCGCAGGACCTGGCGCGCGCGGAGACTGCCGCGGCCCGCCTCGAGACCTGGCTGAAGGGCCAGGAAGCCGCGCCGCCTGCGTCCGTCACGCTGATCAACAACGCCGGCATGATCCCGCGCATCGCCGGGCTGGACGCGATTCCCGCCGCGCAGCTGTGCGACGCGCTGCGCGTCGGCCTCGAGGCGCCGATGCTGCTCACCGGCGCCTTCCTGCGCGGCACCGCCGGTTGGAAGGCCCCACGCCGCGTCCTCAACATCTCCTCCGGCCTGGGCCGGCGCGCCATGGCCGCGCAATCGGCTTATTGCGCGGCCAAGGCGGGCATGGACCACTTCACCCGCTGCGTCGCGCTGGAGCAGGAACGCGAGGCGAACGGCGCCCGCATCTGCTCGCTCGCGCCGGGCGTGATCGACACCGACATGCAGGTGCAGTTGCGCAGCGCGGACGCCGCGAATTTCCCCGACCAGGGCAACTTCATCGGCCTGAAGGAAAAGGGGATGCTCAGCTCGCCCGAGGACGCCGCGCAGCGCGTGCTGGCGTATCTCGCGCGGCCGGATTTCGGCAGCAACCCGGTGGCCGACGTACGCGACTGACGGCTACGCTTCGTCGCCCTGGAACCCGCCCGCGCGCAGCGTGAGCACCAGGGTGTCGCGATGGCCCTTGCCGTCCACGGGCTGGATCGGCGTGGTTTCGTGGATCACGCGTGCGTCGTCCAGCAGCAGCAGGCTCCAGGGCTCGGTGAGCGTGAAGCGTTCGCCCGCGGGGCCGTCGGCCTGGAACACGCGCGTCTCGCCGCCCTTGATGCCTTCGCGCGCGATCAGGAACACCGCCACCAGGTCGACCCCGTCGCGGTGCGCGCCCTCCGGCGTGGGCCGGCCTATGCCGCCTGCGGTGTCAATGCGGAACTGGTGCGCCTCGACGAACCACGGCTGCGGCCCGCGCAGCCCGCTCGCCAGCCGCGCCATCGCTTCCAGCAGGTGGGCCCACGCAGGCTGGGCCACCACCTGCGGCTGCATGGCTTCGAACCAGCGCTGCATGCCGCCATGCAGCGCGTTGTATTCCACGGGCTGCCAGTGCGCGCGATGCGGCGCCTGCGTAAGCCGCGGGCCGTCCTGCACGAAGCACGAGTGGCGGCGGCGCCGGTAGCGGCCGCCGTCCTTCAGGTAGTTGTCGGGGGGCAGGTCGTCCCAGGACGGCAGCAGCGCGCGCAGTTCACCGGGCGTGCAGCCGGCCAGTTCGCACACGCCCTGGGGGCTGAGCACGGCATAGCCTTGCTGGCGCAACTGCGTGGGGACCTGGTCGGGATAGGTGTAGGCCGGGCTCAGGAGCATGCCGTAGCTTAGCGCGGCCGTCCCGGGCGCTTTTGCTGACTTGCGTCAAGCCCCCGGCATTCCGGCCCTCCTAAGCTGCCGGGCAAGGAGATCCCATGCCTGCATTGTCCTGGTCCGAGGGCCTCGCCCTGGGCCTGTCCTTCATGGACGACACCCACAAGGAATTCGTGGACCTGCTCGCGCAGGCCGAGGCCAGCGACGATGCCGCCCTGCCCGCTGCATGGGCCGCGCTGGTCGAGCACACCGCCGACCATTTCGGCCGCGAAGACGCGTGGATGCTGGCCACCGGCTTCTCGCAGGGCAACTGCCACAGCTTGCAGCACAAGGTCGTGCTGGACGTCCTGCGCACCGGCCAGCAGATGGCACGCGCGGGCAACCTGGGGCCGGCGCGCCAGATGATCCAGGAGCTCGCGCTGTGGTTTCCGCAGCATGCGCAGAGCATGGACGCAGCGCTCGCGCTGCACCTGCGGGGCGTGGGCTACGACGCGGAGACCGGCGAGGTGCGCAGCCCGGACGCGCTGCCGGCGATGGAGATCAGCGGCTGCGGCGGGGCGAGCTGCTCGTAGCAGTCCGTCATTCCGTCACCGCCACGCCCTTCCAGAAGGCGACGCGGCCCTTCACCATCTCCGCCTCCGGCTTCGGATCCGGGTAGTACCAGACCGCTTCGGGATTCAGCTCGCCGTTCACCAGCAGCGAGTAGTAGCTCGCCTCGCCCTTCCAGGCGCAGCTGGTGTGGTGGTTGCTGAAGGTCACGTATTCGCGCTTCAGCGCGGCCTCCGGGAAGTAGTGGTTGCCTTCGACGACCACCGTGTCGTCGCTCTCGGCGAGCACTACGCCGTTCCACACTGCCTTCATCGGCCGCTCCTTCAGGGCGCGTGCAGCCAGTGCACGCTGAACAGGCGCTCGGGATCGGTCCACGCCGGCCCCGGGCGGAAGCCGGCGCGGCTGGCGAGATCGCGCAGGCCGGCTATGGTGAACTTGTACGAGTTCTCGGTGTGCAGCGCCTCGCCCTCGGCGATCGCGAAGCGCTCGCCGCCCACGGCGACCACCTGCTTCTCGCGCGCGACCAGGTGCATCTCGATGCGCGCGAGCGGCGCGTTGTAGAAGGCGTAGTGCGCGTAGTTCGCCAGCTGGAAGTTCGCGCCCAACTCGCGGTTGGCGCGCGCCAGCAGGTTGAGGTTGAAGGCCGCCGTCACGCCGGCGCCGTCGTTGTAGGCCGCGTGCAGCACGTTCGGATCCTTCACCAGGTCGGCGCCGAGGATGAGCGCGCCGCCCTGCAGCAGGCGCGCCGCCCCCTGCAGGAAGGCGAGCGCCTCCTCGGGCGTGAAGTTGCCGAGCGTGGAGCCGGGAAAGAAGCCGATGCGACGGCCCTTTCCCGCCGGCGGCAGCGCCACGGCCTGCGTGTAGTCGGCCACCAGCGGCTGCACGTCGAGCCCCGCGAACTCGCGCCGCAGCACCGCCGCGGCGTCGCGCAGGTACTCGCCGGAGATGTCGATCGGCACGTAGCGCGCCGGCGCCTCGAAGGCCTGCAGCAGCAGCCGCACCTTGCGCAGCGACCCGGCGCCGAACTCGACGATCTCGCAGCCCGGCCCCGCCAGGGCGCCCATCTCGCCCGCATGCCGCTGCAGGATGCCCAGCTCGGTGCGCGTGGGGTAGTACTCCGGCAGCTCGCAGATGCGGTCGAACAGTCGCGAACCTTCGGCGTCGTAGAAGTACTTGGGCGAGATGCTGCGCGGTTGCGCGGCCAGGGCCGCCACGAGGTCACGTCCGAATCCAGTCGTCATCACGCGCCGTCCTTCGCGAGCCGCAGGCCGCTGAACTGCCAGCGCGCGGCCGGCGGGAAGAAGTTGCGGTACGTGGGCCGTGCGTGGCCGGGCGTCGTGGCCACGCTGCCGCCGCGCAACACCACCTGCCCCACCATGAACTTGCCGTTGTACTCGCCGATGGCGCCGGTCCACGGCCGGTAGCCCGGATACGCATCGTAGGAGGAGCGAGTCCACTGCCACACGTGGCCGGTGAGCTGCGCCAGGCCCGGCAGCCCGCAGGCGGCCTCCCACTCGGCCTCGGTCGGCAGGCGCGCGCCGGCCCACTCGGCATAGGCGGCTGCTTCGAAGTAGCTCACCTGGCTCACGGGCGCCGAGGCGTCCAGCGGCCGTACGCCGTCGAGCCCGAACACCTGCCACTGGGCCGACGGCGCCCTCGGGTCCCCCGGAGCCATCCAGTAGAGCGGCGCCTCCCAACCCTGCGCCTGCACCAGCGCCCAGCCATCTGACAGCCACAGCGAAGGCGTGCGGTAGCCGCCGTCGGCGATGAACTCCGCGAACTCGCCGCAGGTCACCAGCCGGTCGGCGATGCGATAGGGCTGCAGCCAGACGGTATGGCGCGGCGTCTCGTTGTCGAAGGCGAACCCCTCGCCGGAGTGCCCGATGCGCACCGGCCCGCCCGGGCCGGTGATCCACTCCACCGGCGGCGTGGCCGCGGCGAGCCGCAGCGACGGCGCCTCGGGGGAACGATAGGCGGGCAGCAGCGGGTTGCACGAATAGAGATGCAGCAAGTCGGTGAGCATCAGCTCCTGGTGCTGCTCCTCGTGGTGCAGCCCGAGTTCGATCAGCGGCTGCGCCGCAGCCCAGGTGGCGCCGTCCGCGGTGTTGATCAGGCGCTCGACGCCCGCCTCCACGTGCGTGCGGTAGTTGTGCACCGAGGCGAGCAACGGCCGCGTGAGCAGGCCGCGCTGCGGCCGCGGGTGGCGCGGGCCGAGCGACTCGTAATAGGAGTTGAAGAGATGGTGCCAGCGCGGCTCGAACACCTGGTAGTCCGGCGCGTGGGCCATCAGCACGACGGCCTCGAAGAACCAGCTCGTGTGCGCGAGGTGCCACTTCGTCGGGCTGGCATCGGGCATCGACTGCACGCACTGGTCTTCCGGCGCGAGGTCGGCTGTCAGGGCGAGGGTGCGGGCCCGCACGCGCGCGAAGCGGTCGTACAGCGCGGTACGGCTGTCGGCGGGTTCCACGCCAATGGCGACGGGCGATGCGTTCAAGGAGGGCATGCTGCGGTGTCTCCTGCGGGAGGGGCAGCACGATCGGGCTGCGCGAAAGCGTGGTTCATCCCTGCCGGTTCATTACAGCACGGCGCTGCGCGCCGCGGGCGGGACGGGGAAATGGCCGCGGGCGCTCAGTACTGTTCCTGCAGCGCGACCTCCTGGTCGCGCAGGTGGCGCCAGCGGCCCCAGCGGCTCGGGCTCTGGTCCACGCGCACGAACAGCACCGGCTCGTCGCAGGCCTTCCACTGCGCGCAGTTCTGCTTCCACTTGCGCACCTGGCCGGGCGGCACGTACAGGTACACCGGCTTCGCGTCGGCCGGCAGCAAGGCGCTGCTGGCGATCACCGGTTGCGGATAGATCACCGGCGGAGGCGGCACCTGCTTGCCCTTCAGGACGATGCGGCCATAGATGCCGGGACGCAGCGCACCGCCGGCGGTGACGTTCTGGTGGCCCGGGTTGCCTTGCGCGGCGGCGGCGCCGGCCAGCAGCATCGCTGCCAGCCCCAGCCAGGCGCGGCTCACAGCCTGCTCCCCTGCATGCGCGGCTCGCAGCCCCGGCAGGCCGTGGGCAGCCGGCGCACGCCTTCGCCGCCAGGCACGCGCACCACTTCCACGGGACCGTCCGCCGCGGGACGCACGGCCGGCCGCGCCGCGGCCAACGGCGCTTCGTGGCGGCTATCCAGCCAGGCATCCGCCGCGGCGCCGAGCGCGACGAAGGCCACCGCCAAGGCGGCGACGCCGGATACCAGGCGTGCGGACCGTGCACTCGATGTCATGTGGAACTCCCAGGGGCGATACGGCTGTGTTTCTACCCAAGGGGGCCGGAAGCGGGATGTAGGCGGATGCGAACGGCGGAGGGAGGATTTGCCCTGCGCCGTGTCGGACCTGTCTTACAAACAGGAGCGGCGAACTCAACCGTAGCGGTGGCGGGCCAGCTCCGCGCCCTGCGCCAGGGCCTGCAACTTGCGCAGGGCCACCTCGCGGTCCATGGGTGCCATCCCGCAGTTGGTGCAGGGCAGCAGCCGCTCGCGCGCGACGAACTGCAGCGCGCGGCCTATGGTGTCCGCCACCTGCTCCGGCGTTTCCACGACGTCGCTGGCGACGTCGATCACCCCCACCATGACGTCCTTGCCCCGCAGCAGCGCCATCAGGTCGGGCGGCACGTGCGAGTGGTAGCACTCCAGGCTCACCTGGTTGATGCGGCTCGCGGCCAGGGCGGGGAACACCAGTTCGTACTGGCGCCACTCCTCGCCGAGCGACTTCTTCCAGTCGTTGTTGGCCTGGATGCCGTAGCCGTAGCAGATGTGCACGGCGGTGGTGCAATCGAGGCCCTGCGCCGCGCGCTCCAGCGCCCGCACGCCCCACTCCGCCGCATCGCGCATGTAGACGTTGAAGGCAGGCTCGTCGAACTGGATCACGTCCACCCCGTCGGCCTGCAGCGCGAGCGCTTCCTCGTTGAGGAGTTCGGCGAAGGCGAAGGCCAGCGCCTCGCGGTCGCCGTAGTGCCGGTCGGCCACCGTGTCCACGATGGTCATCGGGCCCGGCAGGGTGAACTTGAGCTTGCGTGCGGTGTGGGCGCGCGCGAGCCTCGCCTCGAAAGAATGCACCCGGCCCTTCAGGCGCAGCGGCCCCACCACCTGCGGCACCATCGCCTTGTAGCGGTCGTTGCGGATGCCCATTTCGACCTTGTGCTCGAAGTCGATGCCCTCGACCTGCTCGAGGAAGCCGTGCACGAAATGCTGCCGCGACTGCTCGCCGTCAGTGACGACGTCCAGGCCGGCATCCTCCTGCTGCTTGATCCACAGCAGCGTGGCGTCGGCCTTGGCCTGCCGCAGGGCGTCGCCCTCCTCGCGCCACCGGGGCCAGAGTTTGTGGGTTTCGGCCAGCCACCCCGGCTTGGGCAGGCTGCCGGCGATCGTCGTGGAAAACATGTCGAGAATCTCCTCGCATTAGCTCTTCGGCAGGCCTATCATGGCTGCCCTGTCACCCTAACGTGCTACAGGCACCATGCGCAACCTGCCCGACCCTGAGAAAGCGAAGCCGTGCGTCCTCGTCGTCGATGACGACGAAGCCGTGGCGCTGGCCATCGCCGCCCGCCTGGGCCAGGATTTCCGCGTGGTCGGCATCAGCGAGCCCGCCATGGCGGTGGCCCGGGCCCGCGAGGAAAGGCCGGGCGTGATCCTGTGCGACATCAACATGCCCGGCATGCCCGGCGACGACGTGGCCTTCGCGCTCTCGCAGGACCCGGACACCGCCCACATCCCGCTGGTCTACCTGACGGCGCTGGTCGGGCCGGAGGATCAGGCCGACCTCGAAGGCGTCTTCGGCGACCACCTCGCGGTCTCCAAGAGCGCCACCACCGCGCAGCTGCGCGGCATCATCACGGGCGCGCTGGGCCTGGGCGCCGACTGATCATCGCGGCTGCAGCCCGCAGGCCTGCGCCAGCAGCTCGTAAGAACGGCGCTGCGCGGCCGGGTCCCACGTCCACGTGATCACCACCAGTTCCTGCACCCCCAGTTCTTCGGCCAAGGCCCCCAGGCGCGCCGCCACCTGCTCGCCCGTGCCCACCATCGCCTGCGAGCGCAGGCGCCGGCGGTAGGCCTCCTCGGCCTGGCTGTACGGCCGCGGCGCGTCCTCGGGCGGCAACAGCGGACCGAACTTCCCGGTCTGTCGGTCCACCCGCGCGCGCTCGCGGCTGGCGAACAGGCGCCAGGCTTCGTCCTCCGTGTCGGCGGCCAGGGCCCAGACGCACACGGTGGCTTCGGGCTGCGTGACGAAGCCGGGGCGGAAGGTGTGCCGGTACAGCTCGAGCGCCTCGGCGCAGCCTTCGCCATCGGTGATGAAGTGCGCGAAGGCGTACGGCATGCCGAAGTGGCCGGCAAGCTGCGCCCCGTAGCCGGAACTCCCCAGCATCCAGAGCTGCGGCGCCGTCGCACTGCGCGGGAAGGCCTGGATGCCGTGGCCGGCGTGGCCCTCGGGCATTTCCTGGCCGGTCACCCAGGCCTGCAGCTCGCGCACCTGCTGCGGGAACATCTCCGACGCGCGCGGGTCCGGATTGAGCAGCATGGCCGTGCGGTGGTCGCTGCCCGGCGCCCGGCCGACGCCCAGGTCGATGCGGCCGGGGGCCAGCGCATCCAGCACGCGGAACTGCTCGGCGACCTTGAAGGGCGAATAGTGCGGCAGCATCACGCCGGCGCTGCCGATGCGGATGCTGCGGGTACGGGCGGCCACCGCGGCCATCAGGATCTCCGGCGCCGAGCCCACGATCGTCGGCAGGCTGTGGTGCTCGCTCAACCAGAAGCGCGCGTAGCCCAGGGCCTCGCAGCGTTCGGCGAGGGCGACGGTGTTGCGGATGGACTCGTCCTGCGGGCGGCCCACGCAGGCGACGGACTGGTCGAGGACGGAAAGGCGCAAGGTCATCCCCCGATTGTCAGCGGGGAGGCTTCCCCCGCGCTGGCGCTGGTACGCTGCGCGCATGCCCGTGCACATCGTCCGCCTCGGAACCCCGCGCAGCCCCGGCGAGGGCCTGCGCCTCGGCACCGTGCGCCGCCCGCCGCGCGGCGTGCCGAAGGAGGAATTCGCCAGCCGCGATTACTACGACGTGTGGCTGCCCAACCTCGCCCCGAGTGCGGACCTCATGGCCGAGGGCCGCGCCGCGCAGGACGACAGGCAGTGGGCGGCCTTCCGCCGCAAGTACGAGGCGGAGATGAAGCAGCCCGATGCGGGCCACCTGCTGGACGCGCTGGCGGCGCTGTCGCGCCAAGCCTCGTTCTCGGTGGGCTGCTATTGCGAGGACGAGCAGCGTTGCCACCGCTCGGTGCTGCGGGAGCTGCTCGCGAAACGGGGTGCGGAGATCGCGTGACCCCGCAGGGTGGGCAGCTTGCTGCCCACCGATCGGGCTGGTGGGCAGCAAGCTGCCCACCCTACATGGGCACCGCTAGATCCCCAGCAGCTTCTTCGCCTCGGTGAGGTCCTTCATCGAGGCATCGTGGTTGCCCGCCTTGTGGTGCGCCTCGCCGCTCTCGCGCAGCTTGGTCACTTTGTCCGAAACATCCTTGGCGAGCGCGGGCTTGGTGGCCAGCTTCGCGTCGATCTGCTTCATCTCGTTGGGGCAGTTGCTGGCCCAGGCGGTGCCGGCCATCAGCAGGCCGGCGACGAGGATGCATGCACGCATGGAAGTCTCCTCGGAAAGGGGAGCGCCAACTTAGCGCGCGCCGGCGGCGGGCGTCTGCGTGTTTTCCCTTGCCGGCGGCAGCGCCGTGCCGCATATCTGGCAATAGCGCGCCTCGGGTCCATAGCCCGAGGCACCGCAGGCCTCGCAGGCACGCACTCGCAGCGGCGGGCGTCCGTGGCGCAGCGCGGTGATCTCGGCCGTGAAGATGCCGGTGGGCACGGCCAGCGTGCCCCAGCCGATCAGCATGCAGAACGAGGCGATGAAGCGGCCCGCGTCCGTCTTAGGCGCGATGTCCCCGAAGCCGACCGTGGTGATGGTCGTGATGGCCCAGTACACCGAAGTGGGAATGTCGACGAAGCCGTGCTCGGGGCCTTCCACCACGTAGAGCAGCGTGCCCATGATCAGAACCACCATCATCACGGCCGAGAGGAACACCAGGATCTTGCGGCGGCTCGCGGCCAGCGCCTCGGCCAGCAGCTGGTACTCCACCAGGTAGTCCGCGAGCTTGAAGATCCTGAAGATGCGCAGCAGCCGCAGGATGCGCACGTCGATGAGCGCGTGCGACTCGGGGAAGAAGATGGCCAGGTAGGTGGGCAGCACCGACAGCAGGTCGACGATGCCGAAGAAGCTGAACGCGTAGCGCAGCTGGTTGCGCACGGCGGCCAGCCGCGCCAGGTATTCGACGGTGAACACCGCGGTGAAGAACCACTCCGCCGCATTGAGGGTGGAGCCGAAGCGCAGCCGGAAGCTGGGCACGCTGTCGATCACCACGATGCCCACGCTCACCAGGATGGCCGCGACGATCCACTTGTCGAAGCGCTGGCCCGCGGCGGTGTCCGACTCGAAGATCACCTGGTGCAGGCGCCGCCGCCAGGGCGCTTGCGGGCGTCCCAGTTCGTCGTTGGTGGGCGTCATCCGTCCCATCTCAGGCGGCCGGCTGGCGGAAGCGTTCCCAGGCCTCGCGCGTGGGCGTGGTGCCCGCGCCGGGCTGCTGCGGCAGCCGGAAGTATCCGTCCACCACCTCGGCCGGATCCGTGAAGCAGTCCTTGATCCAGGGGATGTACTCCAGCACTTCGCATGCGGGATGCGCGTAGCTCAGGTGCACGTGCACCTGGCTCATGTCGCCGGCATGCGGCGCCACGGGCAGGCGGTGGCTGTGCGCCGTCTCGCACACGCGCAACACTTCGGTGAGCCCGCCCATGCGCGTGACGTCCGGCTGCACCCAGTGGATCGCCTGCTGGTGGAAGAACTCCGAGAAGGCGTCCTGCGTGTAGAGCTGCTCGCCCAGCGCGACCGGGATGCGCGTGGCGCGCGCGAGCTGCGCGTGTCCCTTCACGTCGTCGTACCAGAGCGGCTCCTCGAACCAGTACACGTCGTGCGGTTCCGCGCCGCGGCAGAACCGCAGGCAGGTGGCGAGGTCCCACTTGCCGTTGCCGTCGATGGCGAGCGTGACGTCGGGGCCGATCGCGCCGCGCACCGCGGCCAGCCGGCGCAGGTCGCGCTCCACCGTCGACCCCACCTTGATCTTGATGCCGGTGAAGCCCTGCTCCACCGCGCGGCGCGCGCCCTGCACCAGCAGGTCGTCCGCGATGGACAGCCAGCCGATGTCGGTGTTGTAGGCGCGCACGCGCTCGCGCACGGGTCCGCCCAGCAGCTTCCACAGCGGCATGCCCTGCGCCTTGGCGTTCAGGTCCCACAGCGCCACGTCGATCGCCGCCTGCGACAGCGTGGTGATGCCCGCGCGGCCTATCCACTGCAGCGCGGGGTTGCGCGCGAGCTTGCGCCACAGCTTCTGGATCTCGCGCGGGTCTTCGCCGAGCAGCAGCGGCGCATGGCAGGTTTCGATGCACCGCGTGATGAGCTGGTCGCCGGGCAGGTGCGCATGCGTGCCGGTGAAGCCGTAGCCCGAGAGCCCCGTGTCCGTGTCGATGCGCGCGCCGACCACGCCCCAGTGGGTGATGCTGTGCGTGCTGTCGGCGATCTGCGAGCCCGTGACGGGCACGTGGAGGATGAAAGGTTCGACGCGGGTGATCTTCAAGGCAGGCTCCTGGCGGTTCCACCGCGATGGTAAGCGCCCGGCGTCACAGGCGGTTATGGATCGCCGTCGAGGCGATGGCGGCGTGTCCCGCCGCGACGCTGATCTGGTTGAGGTCCACCGCCACGTCGCCTGCGACGTACAGGCCTTCCACCGAAGTCTGCTGGTGCGCATCGACCTCCAGCTGGCCGTCGGGCCGCGCCCGCGCGCCCAGGGTGGTGGCCAGCTCGCAGGCGTGCTTCAGGCCCAGCGCCGGATAGAGCGTATCGAACTCCAGCACTTGGCCGTTCTGCAGCTCGACGCGCACGCCCACGCCGTCCACCCCGCATTCGATGCGATGCGGCGGACTCTCGGCGATGCGCACGCCGGCGTCGCGCAGCCGCGCGAGGTCCGCCGGGTCCACTTCCTCGTGCGTCGCCATCGCCAGCCACGTCACCTCGTTGCCCCAGTTGGCGACGAACAGCGATTCGCGCAGCCCGTGCCCTGCGCGTCCCAGCACCGCGACGCGCTGGCCCTGCGTCTCGTAGCCGTCGCAGATCGGGCAATAGCGCACGTGGCCGGCCTGCATCGCGGCGTGCATCCCCTCGATCTCGGGTTCCACGTCGCACGCCCCGGTGGCCAGCAGCACGAAGCGAGCGTGCCAGCGGCCCTCGGGGCTTTCCGCGACGAAGCTGCCGTCTTCCAGCCGCTGCAGGCGCCGCACGCGCGTGCGCACGGTGGGCACCTCGTACTTCGCCGCGTGGGCGCGCAGCCGCTCGAGCAGTTCCGGCCCCTCGATGCCGTCCGGGAAACCCGGCACGTTGCGCGTGCGCGGAATGCGCTGCAGGCGGCTGCCGCCGTCGTCGAGCACCACCGCGCGGCGCTTGTAGCGGCCCATGTACACCGCGGCGGTGAGGCCCGCCGCGCCGCCGCCGATGATCAGGCAATCCAGCAGTTCATCGTCCATGTGCGTTCACCCTCCCCAGGGCAGGCGCTTGCCCACCATCAGCCAGAACACCAGCAGGAAGGCGATGAAGGCGGCGAAGCCCAGCGCCGTCCACCAGTGGAAGTAGCGGTCGTACGCCGCGGGCACGGGGCCGCGCGTGCGCGCCGCCTCCGCCATCAGGTCGCGCATGCGGATCTGCATCCACACCACGGGCAGCCAGCAGGCGATTGCCACCCCGTACAGGAACAGGGACCAGGCGACCCACGGCGTGGAAAAGGGGATCTGCGCCTGGTGCACCAGCCACAGGCCCGTCACCGGCTGCAGGACGGCGGTGGGCGTGGTGAGCAGCCAGTCCGCGACCACCACGTTGCGCGTGGCGTTGGCCATGCCGTCCACCTCGCGCCGCAGCGTGCTCGCGAACAGGTGGAAAGCGGAACCCACGCCGGCGCCGAACAGGATGGTCGACGACATCACGTGGATCCACTTCAGCACCAGGTAGTCCATCAGCGCTCCCGCCGCGCGGGCGGCTCGAGCGCCCACAGCAGGGCGATCGCCGCGAGGATCGGCAGGTTCTTCGAGACCGGCCCGTAGGGGTGCAGCCAGTATTCCGGCAGGAACGCGGTGACCAGCACCGTGTAGCCGCCGACCAGCGCCAACTGCGCCAGCCACACCGTCCGCCGCCAACGCGCCGGCGCCGCCAGCGTCAGCACGCCGAGCACCAGGTCCAGCACCGCCGCGCCGTACAGCGCGATCGTCGCCAGGCCGCCCTGCAGGCCCACGCGCGCGAGCAACGCGTAGCTGTCCTGCACCGGATAGAGGCCGAAGGACACGGCGGCGGTCCACACCCACATCAGCGCGAGCGCGATGCGCAGCACCGGCAGCCAGAGATCGAGGGCGGCTCCGCGCCGTGCCGCCTCGCGGGTCGCAGGCGCAACGAACGCCCGGGGCGCGAGGGGCTCGCGCCCCAGCAGTGCGGGCAGCCGGTTGTCCGGCGCAGCGTTGCCGGCCAGCAGCATGTCGGCCGTCTCGCGGTCCAGCATGCTGCCGGGCAGGTGGCCGGCAACGCTCGCACCCAGCCGGAACAGCGCGGCGGGCACGGGCACGATCCACTGCGGCGACGACTCCCCGAGCGCCGCGCGCAGCTCGGCCAGGTAGGCGCGCAGCGGCAGCGGCCGCGGCCCCGCGAACGCGAAAGTGGCGACGCGGTCCGGCGGCGCCTCCACCAGCCGCACGATGCCGTCCACCACGTCCTGCAGGTGCACCGGCTGCACCTGCATGCGCCCTCCCTGCGGGAACGGCAGCACCGGCGCGATGGCGAGCTTGTTGAAGAGGGCCGCGCTGGTGCCGTTGGGCCCGTAGACCAGCGAGGGCTGGACGATCGCGCCGCGCAGCGGCAGCGAGCGCAGCACGTCGTCCGCCGCCTTCTTGCTGCGGTGGTAGGCCGAACGCGCCGAGCCGTCCGCGCCCAGCGCGGACACCTGCACCACGCTGCGCACGCCCGCGGCCGCACAGGCGTGGAACAGTTCCACCGGCGCGGCGGTGTGCAGCGCCTCGAAGGACTGGTCGCCGGTTTCGCGCAGGATGCCGACGGCATTGACCACCGCATCGATGCCCTCCAGGCGCGGCGTCCACCACGCGCTGCGCGGGACCGCGGCGAAGTCCACCTGCAGCGCGTCGGCGTCACCGGCGGCTGCGCGCCGCATCGCCCGCACCACCGTGTGGCCGCGCTGCCGCAGCGCCCGCGCGACGGCGCGGCCGATGAATCCCGTGGCACCGGTGAGCAGCACGCGCATGGTGGTCGAGTCTAGGCGAGCCGCTTCGCGCCGGGGGGCCGGCCGTTACCCTTTGAGAGCGTGGTCCCCGGCCCGCCGGCCGCTTACCTAGACTTGCAGCATGATCACCTGGAAACAAGCATTGCGCGAGGGCGCCGTGGCGGGCAGCCTCGCGAGCCTGCTGTCCGCCGCTTACCTGGCGGCGGCGGGGGGCCGCCGCGGCGAGACGGCGGCGCCGCTCAATGCCGTGAGCCACTGGTTCTTCGGCGATCGCGCCCTGCGCGAGGACGAGCCCGACCTGCTGTACACGGTGACCGGCTATCTCGTCCACCACGCGGCCTCGATCTTCTGGGGCACGCTGCATGCCAAGGCGTGGGGTGCGCGGCCCGAGGCGAAGAAGCCCTTGCCCGCCGCCGCCGGCGCCATCGCCGCGGCCAGCGTGGCGAGCTTCGTGGATTACCAGCTCACGCCCAAGCGCCTGACGCCCGGCTTCGAGCACCGCCTGGGCCGGCCTGAAATGGTGAACGTGTACGCCTGCTTCGCGCTCGGGCTGGCGCTCGGCAGCATGCTGATGAAGAAGCGCTGAGGGTTCAGGGATCCCGGGTCGAGCCCGGGATGACGACCTGGCGGCTCAGACGCTCCCCGCCTCCGCCACCTTCTCGCGTGCGCCGTCCAGCACGGTGCTGACCGCGTCGCCGAGCTGTGCGATGTCGAAGGGCTTGCGCAGGATCCGCGGCTTGCCGGCCAGCCGCTCGACGGCCGCCATGTCGGCGTACCCCGTTGCCAGGATCACCGGCATGTCGCCCACCATCTTGCGCGCCTCGGAGATCACCTCGGCGCCCGTCATGTCGGGCATGGCGTAGTCGACCACCAGCAGGTCCGGCTTGGCAGCGGCGAGCGATGCGAGCGCCTCGCTGCCGTTCGCGGCCTCCGTCACCTTGTAGCCGATCAGGCTGAGGCACTCGACGATGACGCGCCGCACGTCCGGATCGTCCTCCACCACCAGGATGTGGCAGGCGCCGGCGAGCGCCGGAACCGCCGGCTGCTGGCGCACCGGCACCGCTTCGTCGGCCTCTTCGTCGGCCTGCGGAAACACCATCTCCACCGTGGTGCCCTGGCCTTCCGCGCTGCGGATGCGGGCGATGCCGCCGGACTGGCGGGTGAAGCCGTAGACCTGGCTCAGGCCGAGGCCCGTGCCGCTGCCGACCGGCTTGGTGGTGAAGAAGGGATCGAACACCTTCGGAAGCACCGCCGGCGGGATGCCATCGCCCGTGTCGCTGACGGTCAGCAGCACGTAGTCGCCCTCGGGCAGGTCGCGGTCGCCGTCGAGGAAGCGCGTGCCGGTGGAGATCTTCAGCTTGCCGCCCTGCGGCATCGCGTCTTTCGAGTTCACGGCGAGGTTGAGGATGGCCATCTCGAGCTGGCTCGGGTCGAGCACCACCGTGGCGTCTTCCTCGCACAGGTCGAACTCCACCTCGATGCCGGAGCCGACGGAGATCTCCAGCAGGTCCTTCATGCCCAGGATCAGCTGGTTCACGCGCGTGAGCCTGGCCACCAGCGACTGGCTGCGGGCAAAGGAGAGCAGCTGGTTGGTGAGGCGGGCGCCGCGCCGCGCCGCGCTCTTGGCGCGGTCCACCACGGGCTTGACCTTCTCCTCCTTGGCGTAGAGGGAGACCAGCTCGAGGTTCATGTTCACCACGTGCAGCAGGTTGTTGAAGTCGTGGGCGATGCCACCCGTGAGGCGGCCTATCGCCTCCATCTTCTGCACCTGCGTCAGCGCCGCCTGGGCCCGCTCGCGCTCGTTGATCTCCTTCATCAGGCGGTCGTTCGCGCTCGCGAGCTCCTTCGTGCGCGTGAGGATGCGGTTCTCGAGCTCGCCGTTGAGGCGTTCGAGCTCGCCGCGCGTGCGCTTCAGCTCGTCGAGGTGCTCGCGCGCCGCGTACTGGCGCCGGCGCGCGCGCACGGCAGACTCCGCGGCGCTCACCAGCGTCTCGGCGTTCAGCGGCCGCTCCAGCAGCACGAGGTTGCCCAGCCCGTGGAGGGACGCGAATTCCTTCTCGGGCCGCTGGCTGTCGCGCTTCCTGGCAAGCACCACGAAGGGAAAGTCGGACCACGGGGGCTGGTCCCGCAGCCAGTGCACCAGGCGCCCGTTGGAGAACAGCTCCGGCAGCGCCTCCTCGGTGAGGATCACGGAGGCGGCGCCTTCCTCGAGCGCGGCCATGAGTTCTTCGTGACTCGCGCAGACCAGGGCCTCGATGCCGTGGCCTCCCAGGACGCTGCTCACGACCGCGGCGTCGCGGCCGCGCGGCGCGTGGATGAGGACCCGCAGTTCCATCACTTCGTCCCGTTCGCGCGTTCACCCAGCAGAGGAAGCTGGCCGCGATAGGCCGTGATACCGGCCAGCACCCCCTCGAAGTCGGTGAGCTCATGGCCGACCTCGAGCCCCTGCGGTCCCATCCGGAATTCGCGGATGGTCTGCTCGTGGCGGGTGGTGCGGCTCTTCACCATCGACACCGCCTTCAGCAGCTTGCCGCGCGCCTCGAAGAAGCGGAACAGCAGGATCGCGTCGGCCAGGTAGCTCAGGTCGACGTCGCTGCGCATCTCGCCCAGCACGCCATGGTGGCCCAGGATCATGAGGGTGACGACGTTGCGATGGTTCAGGTAGCTCAGCAGCTCGTGCATCTGCAGCAGCAGGTACTTGCTGCCCGGCATCGCCTGCAGGTAGGCATTGAGGCTGTCGATCACCACCAGCTGCGCGCCTTCGTCCTCCACCGCGTGCTGCACCATGTGGGCGAACTCGCCCGGCGTCACTTCGGCCGGGTCGAGCGGCACCACCCGCAGGTGCCCGCTCTCCAGGTACGACCCGAGGTCCATGCCGAGGGCTCGGCCCCGGATGAGGAACGTGGACAGCCCTTCGTCGAACAGGTAATAGACGGCACGCCCCCCGCGCTTGAGCGCGGCCAGGGTGCACGCCATCGCCGTGGTGGTCTTGCCCACGCCCGAGGGGCCGGTGAACAGCGTGCTGCTGCCGTAGGGAAGTCCGCCGCCCATCAGTTCGTCGAGCTTGGGCACGCCGCTGCTCGCGAGTTGGTGGGGGGTCTCGATGCGGTGCTCTGCCGCGACCAGGCGGGGAAACACGGAGAGGCCGCCCGTGTCCAGCACGAAATCGTGGTCGCCGCCCCGGAAGCGGATGCCGCGCATCTTCAGCACGCGCAGCCGCCGGCGCTCGGGACCGTACTGGTCGACGGACTGTTCGAGGTTGATGACGCCGTGCGCGATGCTGTGCAGCTGCTGGTCGGTGTCGCTGCTGGTGCGGTCGTCAAGCAACAGCACGGTGCAGCCCTGGTCGCTGAAGAATTTCTTCAGGGCCAGCACCTGGCGCCGATAGCGCAGCGGGTCCTGCGCCAGCAGGCGCATCTCGGACAGGCTGTCGAACACGACGCGCTGCGGATTCAGGCGCTGCACCGCGGCCATCACGCCGCGCACGGTTTCGCCCAGTTCCACCTGCGAGGGATGCAGGATCGACTGCTCCAGGTCCGGGCTGAGGCCTTCGTCGCTCACCAGCTCGAACAACTCGACGCCCTCGAGGTCCCAGCCATGCGACGCCGCCACGGTGCGCAGCTCCGTCGCGGTTTCCGAGAGCGTGACGTACAGCCCCTGCTCGCCCTGCTTCACGCCCTGGCGCAGGAAGTGCAGCCCCAGGGTGGTCTTGCCGGAGCCGGGGTCACCTTCCACCAGGTAGACGTGCTTGGCTGGAACGCCGCCGCCAAGCACGTCATCCAGCCCGGGGATGCCGGTGGAAGCGCGCTCTTGGGTGGGTGGGGAGGCTGTCGGTACGTTGCGTTTCATCCAGTGGATGCAGCCGCGAGTCATGCGGCTGCGCGGTCATCCTACCCGGCAGGACTGCAGCCCCATGTAGGCACATTCCGACATCCCCGTACTCCGGGGACCTTCAGTCCGTGCGCGATTCCGCCTCCTGGAGGCTGCGCCACATCACCTTGCCGCTGCCGCTCTTGGGCAGCGCGTCGGCGAACTGCACGATGCGGGGCACCTTGTAGACCGCCATGTTCTCGCGGCACCAGGCGACGATGTCCTGCTCGCCCACCTTGCCGCGGAAGTCCGGCCGCAGCACCACCACGGCCTTGACCGTCTCGCCGCGGTAGCTGTCGCGGGCCGCGATCACGCACGCCTCCTGGATGGCGGGATGGCGGAACATGAGCGCCTCCACTTCGGCCGGCCACACCTTGAAGCCGGACGCATTGATCATGCGCTTGAGGCGGTCGGTCAGGAAGAAGTAGCCATCGTCGTCGGTGCGGCCGAGGTCGCCGGTGCGGAAGAAGCGCCTGCCGTCGAATTCGATGAAGGCCGCCTCGGTCGCCTCCGGCCGCTTCCAGTAGCCGTCGAACACCATCGGGCCGTGCACGATGATCTCGCCCTGCTCGCCGGGAGGCAGCTCGCGCAGCGTCTCGGGGTCGATGATCCGTGCGTCGCAACTGAGGAAGGGAACGCCCAGGCACTGCTGCTTGGGCGCGTCGGGCGGGTTGGTGTGCGAGGGCGCCGCGGTTTCCGTGAGGCCGTAGCCCTCGACGTAGCGCAGGCCGAACTGCTCGAAGAGGCGCTGCGCCACCGCCTGCGGCATCGCGGCGCCACCGCCGCCGATGTAGGCGAGGCTGGAGAGATCGTAGGAGCCGAACTGGGGGCTTCCCAGCAGGTCGATCACCATCGTCGGGATGTTGGTCCAGTTGGTGACCCCGTGCGTGGAGATCAGCCGCCCGGCCACGTCGCGGTCCCAGCGCGGCATCATCACCAGCGTGGAGCCGGTGTAGATGTTGGAGTGCATCACGCTCACCATGCCGGTGATGTGGAACATCGGCACCACGAGCAGCGTCACCGCTTCCGGCGTCGCATTGCCCCACACGTTGCTCGCCATGGCGTTGTGCATCAGGCTGCGGTGCGGGTGCATGCAGCCCTTGGGATTGCCGGTGGTGCCGCTGGTATAGGGGAGCACGGCCAGGTCGCCGGGACCCACTTCGAGTGGCGGCAGCGGCAGCGCGTTGTCGAGCGCGTCGGTCCAGGCGCTCACCTGCCCGGAAGCGAGCGCGGGCAGCGGATGCCGCGTGAGCAGCCAGTCCTTCCACGCGTCCGGCATGGGCCCGGCGCCCGGCGCCTGCGGATCGAAGGCGTCGGTGAACTGCGTGACGATCATGTGCGCGAGCTGCTGGCCGCGCGGCAGCTGCGCGTCGGCCTTCGCGATCTCGGCGGCCAGGTCGCCGGTGGTGATCGCCACCTTCGCATCCGGGTCGACGATGTAGTGCTTCAATTCCTCGGCCCGGTTCATCGGATTGACGGGCACGACGACCGCGTTGGCGCGCAGGATGGCGAAGTGGGCGATCAGCAGCTGCGGGCAGTTCTGCATGTCCAGCACCACGCGGTCGCCCTTGCGCACGCCCAGTGCGTGCAGGCGGGCCGCGAGGCGCTCGGCCTGGCGCTGCACCTCGGCGTAGGGCCAGGCGCGGCCGAAGAACACGATCGCCGCCTTGTGCGGATAGCGCCGGGCGCTGATCGCAAGGTTGTCCCACAGCGAAGTGGCGGGGACGGTCAGGGAATGCGGCAGGCGCTTGGGCCAGAACTTGTGGTGGGGGCGGTCCATCGAGGGGCTTGTCTCCTGCGGCAACCTTAAGCCATGCCCTGCCGGCGCGGCATGCGGGGAAGCCCCACGGCGGTCACGCAGGTGACGCACGCGCGTGGCATCATCGCCGCGCACCGACGCTGCCCCATGATCCGCAACATCCTCCTTGCCCTCTTCTGCGCCGCCGCGCTTGCGCCGGCCCTGGCCTTCGACCTGCAGGGCCACCGCGGCGCCCGCGGCCTCGCGCCCGAGAACACGCTGCGGGCCTTCGAGCTCGCGCTCGAAATCGGCGTGACCACGCTGGAGCTGGACATCGGCGTCACGGCCGACGGCGTGGCGGTCGTCCACCACGACCCCGCACTCAACCCCGCGACCACGCGCGACGCCTCCGGTGCGTGGCTCGCCGGGCGCGGCCCCCGGATCGGCGCCCTCACCTTCGCGCAGCTGCAGGGCTACGACGTCGGCCGCATCGCACCGGACACGCCCTACGCGCGCACCTTTTCCCTGCAGCAGCCGCACGACGGCGCCCGCATCCCGTCGCTGGCGCAGGTGTTCGAACTGGCGAAGGCGCGCGCCGGCCGGGTGCGGTTCAACATCGAGACCAAGCTGTTCCCCGACCAGCCGGACGCGACCGTGGCGCCGGAAGCCATGGTGGATGCGGTGCTCAGGGAGGTTGCCGCCGCCGGCGTCGCCGACCGCGTGACGATCCAGAGTTTCGACTGGCGCAGCCTGCAGCGCGTGCAGCAGGTCGCGCCAGCCATCCCCACGGCCTACCTGAGCAGCAGGAACGTCAACGACGCGGCGTGGACTGCCGGCCTGCGCCTGGCCGACCATGGCAGCGTGCCGCGCATGGTGAAGGCCGCCGGCGGACGGACCTGGGCGCCCAGCGGCAATACGCTGACGGAAGCACTGGTGAGGGAAGCACAGGCGCTGGACCTGAAGGTCGTGCCGTGGACCATCAACGAACCGGCCGACATGGAACGCCTGATCGGATGGGGCGTCGATGGGCTGATCACCGACTATCCGGACCGGCTGCGGGCCGTCCTGCAGCGGCGGGGGATGCCGCTGCCCGCGCCCGCACGGTAGGCGGGCGCGCGGGGGCCGCCGGGCGGCCCCCAGGGAAGATCAGCGGAAGATCTTCGCGATCACGAAGCCGGCTGCGAAGGCGACGCCCAGCGCGGCCAGCGGGTTGTTGCGAACCTGCTCGCGGGCCATGTCACCGTACTCCTGCTGCATGTTCATGACGCGCTCGCTGCTGCTCCCGAGCTTCTGCTCGAGCGAGTCGACCGCCTCGTGCAGGCTCTGGGCCATGCGGCGCACGCGGTTGGCATCCCCATTGAGGCCGGCGCCGTTGCTGCCGCTGGCGCCGGACTGCTCTGCGCTGGTCGGGAAGGGGTTCTGGGTCGACGTGTCGGCGTTCATCGTGTTGCTCTCTCGGTGGTGGTCGTTAAGGGATACTTCGCGGCCCTTGCAGGCCGAAGCGCCCATTTTGGGAAGCCCAGCGATTCGGCGCTGTCCGAATCTTCTGGTCCCCCTGTAGGATTTATCCTTCCGCAAGCCGGCACTGGCCCAACACCGTATCATTCGCGCCATGCGCCGCTGGCTGCCCTTCGTCCTCATGTTCCTCCTGGCCCTGCGCGGGCTGGTGGGCGATGCCATGGCTGGACAGATGCTGGCGCAGCAGCTTGCCGCGCCGCAGGCCGCGCCGATGGTCGCGGTACAGGCGATGGCCGGCCATGACTGCGAGTCGCACGGACACCAGGAGGCCGCCAGTGCGCAGCCGGAGGCCGCCGGCGAAGCGCAGGCTCCAGAGGACTGCCCGACTTGCGCGAGTTGCCAGGTGTGCTCGTCGGTCGCGATGTCACCCTCGCCCGTCGTGGCGCCGGCATTGCCGCCCGTGCACACGCAACCGCAGCAAACCAGCACCGCCTATCCCAGCGCCGAGCCGGTGCTCGCCTTCAAGCCGCCCAGGGGCTGATCTCCCAGCCGTAGTCCGTCCGCAGCGTCCCGTGGCGCGGCGGTTCGTCCCCTCCTGGAGAGATCGCATTGAAGCACTGCCTGCTCGCGGCCGCGTTGGCCGTCCCGCTTGCCGCATCCGCGGCTGACCCCTCGGACCCGGCCGCACCGGCGCCGGCCCCCGAATACCGCTCGGCTTTCACGGACCTGCCCACCGGCGTCGAGGAACAGACGCTGGACTGGAAGAAGGCCAATGCCGAAGTCGCGCAGTTCCCGCGCGGCCACATCGACGTGCTCAAGTGGGAGGAGGCTCAGGGCCGCTCGCGCCCCGCACCCGCCGCTGGGCCCGCCGCCCCGGCTGCGTCCGCCGCGCCCAAGGGGAACGCACCGTGAAGCTGCTCCTTCTCGCCGCGGTCCTGGCATTGGCCGGCTGCGCCACGCCCTCGGGACCCGACGCCTTGCGCAGCCAGGCCGAACAGCTTGCCGCGGGCCGCACCGGCGTAGCCGCGCAGGCCAGCCGGCAGACGCTGGAGCAGCTGCTAACCCGCCAGCCGCTGGACGCGGACACCGCGGTGCGCATAGCGCTCCTGAACAACCCCGGGCTCGAAGCCAGCTTCGCCGCGCTGGCGATCAGCGATGCCGAGCGCGCGCAATCCGTGAGCCTGCCGAACCCGCACTTCGCGTTCGGGCGCCTGCGCGAGGGACAGGTGGTGGAGATCGAGCGCATGCTCAGCTTCAACGTCATGCAGCTGGTCACGCTGCCCTGGCGCGCCCGCAGCGCAAACCGCGCGATGGAGCTCGCCCGCCTGCGCGCGGCGCAGGAGGTGATCCGCACCGCGGCGGACACGCGCAAGGCCTGGGTCAATGCCGTCGCAGCCCGCCAGACCGCGCTGTACCTGCGCGATGCGCGCGAAGCGGCCGAAGCCGGCGCGGAACTCGCGCGGCGCATGGCACGGGTGGGCAACTGGAGCCGCCTGCAGCAGGCGCGCGAACAGGCCACGCTGGCCGACATCGCGGCGCAGGTCGCCCGCGGCGAGCAGGCTGCCGTCGCCGAGCGCGAGAAGCTCACGCGGCTGCTCGGCCTTTGGGGGAGCACCGCGGCGTACACGCTGCCCGACCGCCTGCCGGACCTGCCCAAGCAGCTGGCCGATCGCGCGGACATCGAGGCGACCGTCCTGCGCGAGCGCCTGGACGTGCGCGCGGCACGCGACGAGTCGCGCTACGTCGCCGAATCGCTCGGCTACACGCGCGTCTCCGGCGTGGTGGACGCGCTCACCTTCGGCGTGGCGCGCAACACCACCTTCGACAACGCGAGCGGCGAACGCGAAACCGCGCGCGGGTTCGAAATCGAGGTGCCCATCCCGCTGTTCGACTGGGGCGGCGCCGGCGCGGCGCGCGCCGAGGCGACCTGGCTGCAATCGGTGGCGCGCGTGCGCGAGACCGGCGTGCGCGCGCGCAGCGAAGCGCGCGAGTCCTGGCACGGCTGGCGCAGCGCGTACGACGTGGCGAAGCACTACCGCGACGAGATCGTGCCGCTGCGCCGGTTCATCGTCGACGAGACCCAGCTGCGCTACAACGGCATGCTCGCCAGCGTGTGGGACCTGCTGGCCGAAGCCCGCAACCACATCGCCGCCGTCAACGGCGCGATCGCGGCGCAGCGCGATTTCTGGATCGCCGATGCGGACCTGCAGACCGCGCTGACCGGCACTTCGCCCGGCGCAATCGCAGCCATGGGTGCCGGCAGCGCGGCGCCCGCCGCCGCCTCGGGAGGACACTGAGCATGAAACGACGCGACTTCTTCGGCGGCGCGGCCCTGACGGCCGTGGCCGCGGCTTCCGTGAGCAAGGTGGCGCTGGCCGCCGTGCCGGAAGCGCCCAGCGCGGACACCGCCGCGACGGCGGCTCCGCTGGTGCCCACGAGCGGGCGGCCTTACGACCCCGTGGTCACGCTCAATGGCTGGACCCTGCCCTGGCGCATGAACAGCGGCGTCAAGGAATTCCACCTGGTGGCGGAGCCCGTGGAGCGCGAGTTCGCCCCCGGCATGACGGCGCGCCTGTGGGGCTACAACGGGCAGTCGCCGGGCCCCACCATCGAGGTGGTGGAAGGCGACCGCGTGCGCATCTTCGTGACGAACCGGCTGCCCGAACACACGGCGGTGCACTGGCACGGCCAGCGCCTGCCCAATGGCATGGACGGCGTCGGCGGCATCACGCAGCCGCAGATCCCGCCCGGCAAGACCTTCGTCTACGAGTTCGAGGCGCGCCGCCCCGGCACGTTCATGTACCACCCGCACGCCGACGAGATGGTGCAGATGGCCATGGGCATGATGGGCATGTGGATCACGCATCCGAAGGCCAGGCATCCGCTGATCGACCGGGTGGACCGTGACTTCTGCTTCCTGCTCGCCGGCTACGACATCGATCCCGGCAGCGCCGTGCCGCGCGTGAACACGATGCTGGACTTCAACCTGTGGACCTTCAACTCGCGCGTGTTCCCGGCGATCGATTCGCTCAACGTGCGCAAGGGCGACAAGGTCCGCATCCGCGTCGGCAACCTCACCATGACCAACCACCCCATCCACGTGCACGGGCACGAGTTCACGGTCACGGGCACCGATGGCGGGCCGGTGCCGAAGGGCGCGCGCTGGCCCGAGGTCACGGTGGACGTGGCGGTCGGCCAGATGCGCCAGATGGAGTTCGTGGCCGACGAGGAAGGCGACTGGGCCCTGCACTGCCACAAGAGCCACCACACGATGAACGCGATGGGCCACGGCGTGCCCACCATGATCGGCGTGGACCACCGCGGCCTGGTGAAGAAGCTGCAGAAGATCGTGCCCGAGTACATGGTCATGGGCGAGCGCGGCATGGCCGACATGGGCGAGATGGAGATGGCGCTGCCCGACAACACGCTGCCGATGATGACCGGCCGCGGCCCCTTCGGCGCGGCGGAGATGGGCGGCATGTTCACGCTGCTGAAGGTGCGCCGCGACCAGAAGCCGGGCGACTACCGCGACCCGGGGTGGTACCGCCATCCGCAGGGCACGGTGGCGCGCGAATGGACCGGCGCCCTGCCCGCCCCGGCACGCAGCACCGCCCCCGCGGCCAAGGAACAGTCGGCCCCGCTGGACGTGCGCAAGCCGTCCGGCCACGGCGGCCATCATTGAAAGGAACCCACGCATGAAGAACACACTGAAGAAACTGGCCTGGCTCGCGGTGCTCGTGGCGCCGCTGGCCTGGAGCCACGGCGACGATGCCGGCCACAGGGAGCAGCAGGCCGTCGTGAAGGAACAAAAGTCCTGGGGCATCGCCGGCGACCCGAAGCGGGCGCGCACGATCGAAGTCCGCATGGACGACGGCATGCGCTTCCGCCCCGACCGCATCGAGGTGCGCGAGGGCGAGACCATCCGCTTCGTCGTGCGCAACGCCGGCGGCGTGCTGCACGAGATGGTGATCGGCACCGAGGAGGAGCTGCGCGAGCACGCCGCGCTCATGCAGAAGTTTCCCGGCATGGAGCACGAGGAACCTTACATGACGCACGTCAAGCCGCGCGAGCGCGGCGCCATCGTCTGGAACTTCAACCGCCCCGGAACCTTCCAATTCGCATGCCTGCTGCCCGGCCACTACGAAGCCGGCATGAAGGGCAGCCTCGTCGTCCTCCCCGCTGGAAAGAAATCATGAACAGGACCTCCACCACCCGCCGCGGCCTGCTGCTCGCCACGGCCGCCCTTCCCTTCGCCGCCCTCGCGCAGAAGACTGCCGCGCCGCGGGTGCTCGTGGAAGTCTGGAAGGACCCCAACTGCGGCTGCTGCGGCGACTGGGTGAAGCACCTGCAGGACCAGGGCTTCGCGACCCGGCTCAACGACACCGGCAACAACGCGATGCGCGCGAAGCTGGGCATCCCCGCGAACCTCGGCTCCTGCCACACCGCGCTGGTGGGCGGCTATGCCGTCGAAGGTCACGTGCCGGCCCGCGAGATCCGGCGACTGCTGCGGGAAAAACCGCAGGCCGTGGGCCTCACGGTTCCCGGCATGCCGGTCGGCTCGCCCGGCATGGACGGCCCCGCGTACGGCAACCGCCGCGACCCCTACGACGTCCTGCTCGTGCTGAAGGACGGCAGCACGCGCGTCTTCGCTTCCTACAACAAGGCCTGAAGGAAAAATCACCATGCTCAAGCACATCGCCGCCGCCCTGCTGGGCGCCACCCTCTCGCTGTCCGCCCTCGCCCAGGACACGCTTTCCGAAGGCGAGGTCCGCCGCGTCGACAAGTCGGCCGGCAAGATCACGCTCAAGCACGGCGAGATCCGCAACCTCGACATGCCCCCGATGACCATGGTGTTCGGCGTGCCCGACAAGGCGCTGCTGGAGAAGGTGAAGGCGGGCGACAAGGTGCGCTTCGCCGCCGACAAGGACGCCGCGGGCAACTACGTCGTCACCAGCATCGAAGCGCAGAAGTAGCCTTGGCCTCGCCGGCTTCTCCCGGCGAGGAGCCGGAAAGCGTCCATCCCCGCCGCGTCGTGGCGTGCGTCGCGGGCGCGACGCTGGCCTGGTGGCTCGCGCCGGGCAGCGGCGCGCTGGCCGCGGGACTCGGCCTGTTCGTGCTGGCGGCGCTGCTGTGGCTGACGCAGGCGCTGCCGCTGGCCGTCACCGCGCTGCTGGTCCCCCTGATCGCGATGGCCTCGGGCCTGCAGGAGCCCCGCGCCGCGCTGGCGCCTTTCGCGAGTCCGATCGTGTTCCTGTTCCTCGGCGGGTTCGCGCTCGCCGCCGCGCTGCGCCGCCACGGGCTGGCGCGCGCGCTGGCGGCAGCCGTGCTGCACCTCGCACGCGGACGGCGCGGATGGGCCGTGGTGATGCTCGCGGCGGTCACCGCCTTCGCGGCCATGTGGATGTCCAACACCGCGACGGCCGCCCTGATGCTGCCGCTGGCGATGGCCCTGCTGGACGCGCAGGACGAAGCGCCCGGCCCCGCCGAACAGGCGTTCGCGCTGCTCGCCCTGACCTACAGCACCGCGCTGGGCGGCATGACCTCGCTGGTCGGCACGCCGCCCACCGCGATGGGCGCGGCGCAGGCTGGCATCTCTTTCGCCGGCTGGTTCATCGCGGTCGCTCCCCTCGCATTGCTGCTGTGGGTGGGCATGCTGCTCCTGCTGTATTTCACCTTGCGGCCGCGGCTCGGCGGGCAGGTGCGGGTGGAGCGCATCGCGCTGCCGTGGACCCGCGAGCGGGTCGCCACCGCGGTGGTGTTCGCGCTCACCGTGGCCGGCTGGATGTTCGGGGCACCCCTGGCGGCGGCGGTCGGCATGGTCGGCGATTCGAATGCGCTGGTCGCCCTGGCAGCGGTGGCCGCGCTGGTACTGACCGGTGCCCTGCGCTGGCGAGAGATCGAGCACGAAGTGCCCTGGGGCGTCCTGCTGCTGTTCGGCGGCGGGCTGGCGCTGGGCGAAGTCATGCTTGCCAGCGGGGCCAGTGCCTTCCTCGTGGAAAGGCTGCTCGCGCTGCTGGGAAACGCCCCGCCGCTGCTGGTGCTGCTCGGCGTCGTCGCCTTCATCGTGGCACTGAGCGAGCTCATGAGCAACACGGCGAGCGCCGCGCTCGCGTTGCCGCTTTTCATGCCGCTCGCGCCTTCGCTGGGGCTGGCGCCCGAAGCCATGGCGATGGCGATCGCGCTGGCGGCCTCCACCGGCTTCATGCTACCCGTCGCCACCCCGCCGAATGCGATGGTGTTCGGCACCGGCCGCGTGTCCCAGGCCGTCATGGTGCGAGCCGGCTGGAAGCTCGACCTGCTGTGCATCGCCGGCATCACCGCCGCCGCGTACTGGATCTGGCGCTAGCCTGCGTTCACAGGTCCACCGCCTGCCGGTGCTCCGGCACCATGCAGGGCCAACCGTGCGCTTCCTCGATGGCCTGGCGCAGGCTGTCGGCGGCCACGGGTTCGCCGTGGGTGATGAACAGCTGGCGCGGCGGCCGCGGCAGCTTGCCCACCCACCGCAGCAGCTCGCCGCGGTCGGCATGGGCGGACATCGCGCCCAGCATCACCACCTCGGCGCGCACCGGCACGTGCTCGCCATGGATCTTGACCTCGCGCGCGCCGCCGGCGATGGAAGCGCCGCGCGTGCCCGCCGCCTGGTAGCCGGCCAGCAGGATCGTGTTGCGGCGGTCCGGCGCCATGGCCTTGAGGTGGTGCACGACGCGCCCGCCGGTCGCCATGCCGCTGGCGGAGATGATCACCGCCGGAGAGCGCAGCGCGTTGAGCGACTGGGACTCCTCCACGGAATTGACGATACGCGCCGCTTCGCACATGCGGCGGCACTCGGCGGCGTCCAGCCGGTGCTCGCCGTGGTGCCGGTGGAAGATCTCGGTCGCATCCGCGGCCATCGGGCTGTTCAGGAAGACCGGCAGGTCCGGGATGCGCTGCGCCTGCTTCAGCCGCGCGATCAGGTACATCAGCGCCTGTGCGCGACCCACCGCGAAGGCCGGCACCACCACGATGCCGCCGCGCGCCGAGGTGCGGCGGATGACCTCGCCCAGTTCCGTTTCGGGATCCTCCTCCTCGTGCGTGCGGTCGCCGTAGGTGGACTCGAGCACGATGTGGTCGGCGGCGGGCGGCGGCTCGGGCGGCAGCATCAGCAGGTCCTGCTCGCGCCCGAGGTCGCCCGAGAACAGCAGCGAGCCGCCGTCCCAGGCCACGTGCACGCTGGACGCCCCGAGGATGTGGCCGGCACGGCTGAAGCGCATCCGCACGCCGGCGATCGGCTCGAACGGCTCGCCCCATTCGTGCGTGCGGAACAGGCGCAAGGCGCGACGGCCGTCCGCCTCGGTGTAGAGCGGCAGCGCGGGATGGTGCTTCGAGAACCCGTGCCGGTTGGCGTATTCGGCATCCTCCTCCTGCAGGTGCCCCGAGTCGGGCAGCAGCAGCTCGCACAGGTCGCGCGTGGCGTCGGTGGCGAACACGGGGCCATGGAAGCCCTGCTTCGCCAGCGCCGGCAGGTAGCCGCTGTGGTCGATGTGGGCGTGCGTGAGCACCACCGCGTCGACCTGCCGCGCCGGCAGCGGGAAGGCATCCCAGTTGCGCAGGCGCAGCTGCTTCAGGCCCTGGAACAGCCCGCAGTCCACCAGCACCCGCCGCCCGCCGTGCTCCAGCAGGTACTTCGAGCCGGTCACCGTGCCGGCCGCACCCAGGAAGGTCAATCGCATGCTGTCGTCCCCTTTTGCTTGTCCATCCGCCCTTGTACCCCTTCAGAGGAAGCGCGGCGCGACGGCGGCCGCGCCCGCAGCCAGCGCGAAGGCATAACCGGCCGCGACCCGGCGGCCGACGGCTGCACCGCCGATGCCGCGCGCCATCCCCGCCTTCACGATCATGTTGGCCGCCACCGCGAGCACGATCGCCGTGACCGCGACGGCCGTGCCGATCTCGCCGCGCGCGCGCATCGAAAGTGCCGAGATCATCGGCGCATCGACGTCGGCCAGGCCCGAGAAGAAGGACACGGCGTACAGGCCCGTGTCGCCGAGATGATCCCGCGCCGCGCGGGCCGCCACCGCCACCGCACCGAGCAACAGGCCGAAGCCGAGCGCGGTGCGCAGGTCGAACAGCGGTCCTTCCGCGCGCGGCTGTGCCAGCGCCGCAGGCGGCCGCCGCCGCCAGAGCCAGGCCGTCGCGGCGAAGGAGGCGGCGGCCATGAGCAGCAGCAGCCCGCCGATGGACGCGGCGACCGCGGGCTGCAGCGCCGACGCCACGACCGCCATGCGCACGAACATCATGCCGCCGGCCGCGACGATGCCGGCCGCGGCCGGCACCGCCAGTTCCGGTTGTGCGCGCGCCGCGCGCGACAGCGACAGCGTCGCGGCGGTCGAGGATGCGAGCCCGCCCAGCAGGCCGCTCCACACCAGTCCCTGCTGCGCGCCGCGCCAGCGCGCCGCGACATGCCCCGTGAGGGACAGGGCGGCGATCAGGATGACGGCCAGCCACAGGCGAAAGGGGTTGAGCGCCTGGTAGGGGCCGAAGCCCTCGTCCGGCAGCAGCGGCAGGATGACCGCCGTCAGCACGCCGAGCTGGAGCACCGCGTTCAGTTCCGCCGGCTGGATGCGGCGCATGCCGCTGTGCAGTTCTTCCTTCAGGTCCAGCAGCAGGGCGACGACGGCGGCCGCGCCGACGGCCAGCGCGATGTGCCCCGCCGCCGCGAGCGCGCCCAGGCCGTAGGAAACCAGGGCGGCCACGGCGGTGGTGATGCTCAGCGTGCCGCTGGTGGCCGAAGCGCGCCCGAACGACACGGCGAACAGCAGCGCGATGGCCGCCAGTCCCGTCGCGAGCGGCAGCGCGGGCTCGTCGAAGAGGTTCAGCACGCCGCCCAGCATCCCTATGAGGGCAAAGGTGCGCAGCCCTGCGACGCGCGAGCCTTCCGGCCGCTCGCGCTCACGCCAGCCGCGTTCCAGGCCGACCAGCAGGCCCACGGCAAGCGCCGCTGCCAGCCGCGCCGCCGCCTGCAGGGGATCCATCTCCAGCATGCGCCATCGTTCTCGTTGTCAGGGCGCCAGTGTAGGCAGTGCCGGCGCGGGCCGATTGACGCGCCTCAAGCGCGGCCGTGTGTAACCCCCGCCCTTCACCGGTAAGCAGCTGCACGGACCGGCGCAGACGGCCAGTGCGGTCCCTAGACTGGACGCAGCAAGGAGATGCCATGTCGCACGAGAAGTACGAGGAATACCAGGAATGCATCGTCGCCTGCCAGGCCTGCGTGGTGTCGTGCAACCACTGCGCCGCCTGCTGCCTGCAGGAGCCGGACGTCAAGCACATGGTGCGCTGCATCGGGCTGGACATGGACTGCGCGCAGGCCTGCCAGCTCGCCGTGGCGCTGATGTCCGGCGGCAGCGACTTCGCGCCGCGCGCCTGCGAACT
>SEAY01000203.1 GCA_004144865.1 Comamonadaceae bacterium | reverse complement strand
GACCTCGCGATCTGGCGCGAGCACCTGATCGCCGAGGACGACGGCGACGCCGCCTCGCGGCTGGTGGTCCTGAACAAGATCGACACCATGTGGGATGCGCTGAGCACGCCCGCGCAGGTGCAGGCGCAGATCGACCGCCAGCGCAGGACCACCGCCGAAGTCCTGGGCATCAACGAGCACCAGGTGATTCCGGTGTCGGGCCAGAAGGGCCTGGTCGCCAAGGTCAACAACAACGCCGAACTGCTCAAGGCGAGCCGGCTGCCCGCGCTGGAGCAGGCGCTCGCCGAAGGCGTGATGGGGCAGCGCCAGAAGATCCTGCATTCCGCCGTCGGCTCCAACATCACCGAGTTGCGCACCGAAGCCACGCGCTCGCTGGGCATCCGCCGCCGCGACCTCGCGGAGCAGATGGTGGAGCTCAAGGGCCTGCGCGGCAAGAACATGTCCGTCATCAAGCACATGCGCGCGCGCATCGAGCAGGAGCAGGCGGACTTCGACGCGAGCGGCGCCAAGATCCACGCCGTGCGCTCGGTGCACCTGAAGCTGCTGCGCGACGTGTTCACGCTGCTGGGCACCGCCACGCTCAAGAGCGAGATGCAGGAGCTCACCGATGCCCTGCGCACCCCCGGCCTGAAGCTGGGCGTGCGCAAGGCGTATGGCAAGACCTTCGACCGCCTGCGCGAGGGCCTGCGCAAGGCCGAAAAGGTGAGCGGCGAGATCCAGACGATGCTGACGGGCACGTTCCGCCAGCTCAATGCGGAATACGGCTTCTCGCTGCAGGCCCCGCGCGAACCCGACCTGGCCCGCTACGAGCGTGACCTCGACCTCGTGGAGCGCAGCCACAACCAGTACCTGGGCGTGAGCAACGCGCTGCGCCTGGCGCAACCCGAATTCGCCGACCGGCTGGTGCGCGCGCTGGCCACCCGGCTGCGCGTAATCTACGAATCCGCGCTGGGCGAGGTGGAGCTGTGGAACAAGTCCGCGGCCGCACAGCTCGATGCGCAGCTGCGCGAGCGCCGCCGCAACTTCGGCCGTCGCCTGGAAGCGATCGAGCGCATCCAGCAGGCCGCGACCGGCCTGGACGACCGCATCGCGGAGATCGAGTCGCAGGAAGCCGCGCTCGACACCCTGGACGCCAAGCTCGCCGAGCTGACCACCCACCTCACCAACACTCCCCTGGTGGGGCGGCCCGCCAACGAGGCGGCTCTCAAGACGGCATGACGGAGCGGGCGCCGGGCCGCCCCAAGACCGCGGACCGCAAGGCGCAGCCTGGAGGTACTCCTGATGCCCTTCCGGCCGGCTTTGCCGGCCGCGTGGTGCGCTGGCAGCGCACGCACGGCCGCAGCACCCTTCCCTGGCAGAACACGCGCGACCCGTATCGCGTGTGGCTTTCCGAGATCATGCTGCAGCAGACGCAGGTGGCTGCGGTGCTCGGCTACTACGAGCGTTTCCTGGCCCGCTTTCCCGACGTGCAGGCCCTCGCCGCCGCTCCGCTCGACGATGTGCTGGCGCGGTGGAGCGGCCTCGGCTATTACAGCCGCGCCCGCAACCTGCACCTGTGCGCGCAGGCCGTGGTGGAACGGCATGGCGGCGCGTTCCCGCGGACCGCGCAGCAACTGCAGGCGCTTCCCGGCATCGGCCCCTCGACGGCGGCTGCGATCTCCTCCTTCTGCTTCGGCGAGCGCGCGGCGATCCTGGACGGCAACGTGAAGCGCGTGCTGACGCGGGTGCTCGGCTTCGGCGAGGACTTGGCCAGCGCGACGAACGAGCGCGCGCTGTGGGACCATGCCCGCGCATTGTTGCCCGCGCGCGAGCTGCAGGAGAACATGCCGCGCTATACGCAGGGCCTGATGGACCTGGGTGCCACGGTGTGCGTGCCGCGCAACCCGAGCTGCCTGCTGTGCCCGGTGCAGGAGCAGTGCGTCGCGCAGCGCGAGGGAAAGCCCGAGGCGTATCCGCGCAGGACGCGCAAGCTCAAGCGCACCGCGGAATCGCTCTGGCTGCTGCACGCGCAATCCGGCGACGG
>SEAY01000202.1 GCA_004144865.1 Comamonadaceae bacterium | reverse complement strand
GTTCCCGCACCCGCACCCGTTCCTGCAGCCCCCGCGCCGCCTGTCCCTGCGCCGGTCATCGCGGCGCCCGCCGCGCCGGGTCCCGTCGCCCCGGCGACGCCAGGTCCCGCCCCGGGGGCTGGCGTGCCCGTTGCACCGGGGCCCCCGCAGGCAGGCCCGGGGACGGGGACGCCTTCGCCGTTGCCCGGCTGGGGCGCCCCCGGCGTGGCGCCGCCCTCCGTCGCGCGGCCGGCCCTGCCGCCCGCGCCGGTGATCACCCCACCTTCGCCGCGCGTGATCGTCCCCGGGCCGTGGAACACCCAGCGGCGCAGCCTCGCGGACATGGCCAACGAGCAGCTGCGGCGCGGAAAGCCGCGCGACCCGCTGGCGTCAGGGATGGAGGGCGCGGCGCGCGAGGATTGCATGCGCGGCGGCACCGAAGGCTCGGAACGCGGGCTGCTGAATGCGCCCTCGGTGATCGGCCGGGCGCTGTCGGGGAACTGCCCGCGCTAGGCAGGCGACATGCGGCTACTTGCCTTCGCCGTCGCCCAGCCGCGCGTGCGCCTCCTGCCCGGGCCCGCGGATGCTGGGGTCGCAGTACACCGCTTCCAGCGGAAGGCGGATGCCTGCGAGGTAGTCCTCCAGGCAGCGCAGCACCAGCGGGCTGCGGTGGCGTTCCGCCGTGGCCCGCAGTTCGTCGGGCGTCATCCAGAGGGTGCGCAGGATCCCGTGGTCGAGCGCGCGGCCCGGCACGGGGTCGCCCAGCTCGCCCGTGAATGCGAAGCGCAGGTAGGTGATGTCCTCGCCGGTGGTGGAACGCTGGAAGCGGGAGATGTAGACGCCCAGCAGCTGCGTCGGCCGGAAGTGCCAGGCCGTCTCTTCCAGCGCCTCGCGCGCGCAGCCTTCCGCGGGCGTCTCGCCCGGGTCGAGATGGCCCGCGGGGTTGTTGATGCGCACCCCTTCGGACGTCTCTTCTTCGATCATGAGGAAGCGCCCGTCCCGCTCGATCACGGCGGCCACGGTGACGCTCGGTCGCCAGCGGTTGTCCATGGCGCATTATGTTGAAGTTCAGCAGAATGGTGGCCTTCCACCCCATCCACCACCCATGCACAGACCCGCCGCCGCGCTCCTCTTCTCGCTCGCCGCCGCTGCCGCCGGCGCGCAACCCGCCCTTCCGGCCATCCAGGCCCCCTCCGCCGCCAACCCCTACGGGCTCGGTGCGTTGTGGGCCCAGGGCGACCTCGTTTCGCGGGCCACGCTGGTGGTGCTGGTGGTGATGTCGCTGGCGAGCTGGTACGTGCTGCTCACCAAGCTCCTCGCCCAGTGGCGCATGGGCGGGCAGGGCCGCGCCGCCAATGCCAGCTTCTGGAAGGCCAACACCGTGCAGCAGGGCGCCGCGGCACTGCAGCCGGGCAGCCCCTACCGCTACATCGCGGAGTCCGCGCTGGCCGCCACCCGCAAGCACGACGGGCTGATCGGCAAGGTGGACCTCAACACCTGGGTGGCGCAGAGCATCGAGCGCGCGGTCGGCACGGTGCACAGCCGCACGCAGGAGGGCCTCGCGGTGCTGGCCACCGTGGGTTCCACCGCACCGTTCGTCGGCCTGTTCGGCACGGTCTGGGGCATCTACAACGCGCTGGTGCGCATAGGCGCTTCCGGCCAGGCTTCCATCGACAAGGTGGCCGGCCCGGTCGGCGAGGCGCTGATCATGACGGCCCTCGGCCTCGCGGTCGCCGTGCCGGCTGTCCTGGGCTACAACTGGCTGGTGCGCCGCAACAAGGTGGCCATGGACACCGTGCGCGCCTTCGGCTCGGACCTGCACACCGTGCTGCTCGCCAGCGGGAAGGGCGCCTGAATGGGCATCCGCTACGCCAGCCAGCAGGAGGGCGAGGACAGGCTGATCGCGGAGATCAACACGACGCCGCTGGTGGACGTGATGCTGGTGCTGCTGATCATCTTCCTCATCACCATCCCGGTGGTGAACAGCTCCATCGCCGTCACGCTGCCGCGCGAGCAGAACCTGAAGCAGGACGCGACCCAGGAGAACGT
>SEAY01000022.1 GCA_004144865.1 Comamonadaceae bacterium | reverse complement strand
TGCTGGCGCAGTACATGCAAAAGCACATGGGCGGCAGCGCGTCGATCGTGGTGGTCAACCGGCCGGGCGCGGGCGGCGGCATCGGCTTCGCCGAAATCGCCAACGCGCAGCCGGACGGCTACACCATCGGCTTCGTCAACACGCCCAACGTGCTGTCGATCCCGATCGAGCGCAAGGTGAACTACCACTGGAGCGGGTACGACCTGCTGGGCAACGTGGTGGACGACCCGGGCAACTTCTCGGTGCATGCCGACACCCCCGTCAAGAACCTCGCCGAGTTGGTGGCGTACGCCAAGGCCAATCCGGGCAAGGTGACCTACGGCACGACCGGCATCGGTTCCGACGACCACCTGGCCGCGATGATGTTCGAGCGCGTCGCCGGCGTGAAGCTGACGCACGTGCCGTTCAAGGGCGCGGCCGAGGTGCACCGGGCCATCGCGAGCAAGGAAGTGATGGTCGCCTCGATGAACATCGGCGAGGCGCTGCAGTACGAGAAGGGCGGCACGCCGCTGCGCCACCTGGGCCAGATGAGCGACAAGCGCTCGAACCTCGCGCCCAACGTGCCCACCTTCAAGGAGCAAGGCTTCAGCATCGTCTCGGCATCGCTGCGCGGCGTCGCCGCGCCCAAGGGCCTGCCGCCCGCGGTGCGCGACCAGCTGGTCGCCGCCGTGCAGAAGGCCGCCGCCGACCCGGAATTCCAGGCCAAGGCCACGGGCTACTTCGCCCCGCTGCGCTACCTGCCGCCCGCGGCGCATGCCACGGAGCTGAAGGAGACCGAGGCGCAACTGAAGAAGCTGTGGCAGGAAATGCCCTGGAACGAGAAGTAGGCTTCGCGTTTTCACGGCGCATGCAAGGAAAGCGGCTCCTGGAGCCGCTTTTTCTTTGGCGGTGCATGCATGGCGCGGAACCCGGCGTCCATTCGTAGGCTGGGTTCGGCGTCAGCCGACCCCAGCACGGCACGCCGCAAAGCGGAGGGCGCCGCCCCCGTCAAAGGCCGATCAGGACCACCGGCGCCTCGCCGGCCTGCAACAGGTCGAGCGCTGCGGCCGCTGCCTGACTCAAGTCGAGGATCCGGCCCCTGACATGGGGGCCGCGATCGTTGATGCGCACGACGACCTCCCGGCCATTGCGGATATTGCGCACGCGCACGCGGGTGCCGAACGGGAGTGTCCGGTGGGCCGCGGTCAGGCCGTTCATGTCGAAGCGCTCGCCGCTCGCCGTGCGCTTGCCGTGAAAGCGCCGCCCGTACCAGGAGGCCTTGCCGCGATCGATTTCGGCACCCGGCGAATCCGCCGGCGCCGGCGCATCCGCATCCGGTTCCGGACGGGCGCGATCCGGCAGCGTGGAGCACCCGGCCAGCGCCGTCGCCACGGCCATCGCCATCCCCCGGGCCAGGTATTCGCGGCGCCGGCCCAGATGGACCGGATCCGTCAGCCGCGCCATGTCACCTTCTCATGCATAGGACGCGCAGCTTACACCGCGGCGAGTCCCAGCCCGCCGCCAGGACCGTCAGGACTTCTTCTCGCCCTCCGGCGCCTTGCCGGCTGCAGCGGGCTTCGCGGCCTTGCGAGCGGCGTCGTGCGCGGTCTTGGCTTCCTTCTTGCACGTGGCCTTGGCCGCAGCGGCCTGGTCGTCGCACTTTTCCTTGGCCACGTCGTATTCCGCGTCGGCCTTGGCCATGCTCACCTTCTCGTCGGCCTTGGCACCGGGCGTGCGCTTGGCGTCGAGCTCGGCCTTCGCAACCTTTTCCTTGGCCTTGGCCTCGGCGCCGCACACATCTTTCGCGTTGGCCTTCATTCCGTCGCAGGCCTTCTTGTCGGCCTTGTACTGCGCCTCGATCTTGTCCTTCTCGGCCTTGTAAGCCTCCTTGCTCATGGCCGCGTCCGCAGCCAGGGCCGGGGCCAGGGCGACGCCCAGGCTGAGTGCGAGGGCGATGGTCGTCAGTTGCTTTTTCATGGAGTGTCCTTGTCGGTGCGGGCGAAAAGCCCACCCCTGCAACGCGCCGGGGCGACAAGGAGCCGTAGGTGCAGTGCGCTGGCTCGCGTCGGCGCCGGACGACGCCGAGCTGGAGACTAGAACTCGATGCGCACGGAGGGCGCGCTGCGCTTGGCCTCTCCGTGGTACACGGCTTCGATGTTGTTGCCGTCGGGGTCCAGCACGAACGCCGCGTAGTAGCCGGGGTGGTAGGGGCGCTCACCGGGCGCCCCGTTGTCCTTGCCGCCGTGGGCCAGCGCCGTCCTGTGGAAGGCGTCCACCATGGCGCGGTCGCGGGCCTGGAACGCCAGGTGATGGCGGCCGGTCAGCACGCCCTGCGCGGCCGCGCTGTCGGGCGAAGAGACGAACAACTCATCCGCCCAGAAGTAGCCTTCGCCGGTGCCGCCCATGGGGACACCCAGCACTTCGAAGACGGCCGCGTAGAACGCCTGCGAAGCGCGAAGGTCGCGCACGACCAGCTGGACGTGGTCGATGAGGCGGCCGCGGTGCAGTTCCTGGGTTTCCATTCGTGGTTCCTTGGAAGAAGTCGGCGTGCCGTGGATTCTGCCGCTTCATCACGTGCCTTTCAGCTCCGGCAAGCGTTGCAGTCCATTCATGCTCGACGCCAGGATGATGCCCGCCTGCAGCACGAAACCCGCCAGCGCCAGCCACAGGCACGCGGTCTCGCCCCACAGGCCGCCGACGACTGCGCCGATGCCCGCGCCCACCGGCCGCGCGCCGGCGTTGACGGTGAGGAACACCGCGCCCACGCGCCCGAGCATCGCGCCGGGGGTCATCGCCTGGCGGAGCGTCGTCGTGGTGATGGTCCAGATGATGGGCCCGGCGCCGAACAGGAAGAAGGACAGGCCCGCCAGCAGGCCGGTCGGCGCCGCCACCGTCGCGACCATGGCGCCCATCGCGAAGACCGATACGGCCGGCCCCAGCTGGATCGCACGGCCGAAAGGCATCGCGCCGATCACGCGCGGCGCGAGCAAGGCTCCCAGCACCATCCCCGCGCCGTAGCAGCCCATGGTCACCCCGACGGCCTGCGCCGAAAGGCCGAGGATGCGCACGGCATACGGCACGTAGGCGGCCTGCAGCACGAACCAGGCGATGTTCCAGGCGATGCCCGTCAGCAGCACGGGGCGCAACAAGGTGTCGCGCCAAACGAACCGCAGGCCTTCGCCGATATCGTGCAGCGGATGCCGGGCAGGCACCCGCGGGCGCGGCGGTTCGGACACGCGCCACAGCAGGGCGACGGCGGCAACGGAAAGGATGGTCGCCAGCACGAAGGCGGAAGCCGCGCCGGCCCACGCCACCAGCGCGCCCGCGAGTGCAGGCCCTCCGGCGTAGGCGGCGCTGCGCGCCAGCTCCAGCCGGCCATTGGCGCGCGCGTGGAGGTTGACGGGAACCAGCGCGGGCACGAGCGCGGGAGCCGCGACGGTGAAGCCGACCGTCCCCACCGCGCCGATGAAGCCCAGCACGGCGAGCGCGGCGAAACTGGTGCTGCCCGATGCCACCACCACCAGCAACAACAACAGGGAAACCGCGCGCACCACCTCGGAGAACAGCATGACGCTGCGGCGCGGCAACCGGTCGGTGAGCAGCCCCATGGGAATGGACAGCAACAGGAAGGGGAGCGTCTGCATGGCGCCCAGCATCCCGATCTCCGCGGCCCCGGAGCCGAGCGCGAGCACGGCCACCAGCGGCACGGCGGCCAGGCTCAGTTGTTCCGCGGACTGCGCGCCCAGGTTGGCGCCGGCCAGGAGCCGGAAGGCATGGGGGAGCCGGTGCGTCATGTGCGGATCATGCCGTCGCCGCGGAATCGCCGCGCGCCGCTTCCGGACATGCGATCTGCGTACGGTGTGCGGGCCACGGCGCGCGACCTGGCCGCAGCATCGGCGGGCACCGCCCGTCGACGCGCAGCCAGGTGGCTGCCGCCCGCCTCAGCGGGCCAGCAGTGCGTCCAGGTTCTTCAACGCGGACGCGGTCTGGATGCTGCTCGCATCGTGCTGCGCTTTCCGCCACCACTGCTGCTGCAGGTCGGGGTTGCCGCCGAATTCACGGTGGAGCAAGGCACTGGCGACCGTCGAGCAGATGGTCACCAGGTCCGGTTCGAGCAACGACGCGGCAGAGATGCGTGCGCAGTCGAGATAGGCCACCTTCAGCTCCGCATTGCTGAGGTTCGGCATCTCCGTCTGGTGCGGCGGGCGCATGGCGAACACGGCCGCGCAGGCAACCGCCGCGCCCGCGGTGACGCAGTACTGTGCGATGGAAGTGATGCTGTTCATGGCAGACTCCTTGGCCGTGAACCGGCACCCCGGCCGTTGCGCTCTGCGCCGCCGGGGGGCGGGCGGCTTCACGGCGTCACTCCATGCGGGCGAGTTCGACGCCACGGCGCATGGCCGGGGCGTTCATGCGCGCGAGGTAGCTGGAGCCGCTGTCCTCCGAGTTGAAAGCGACGGTCGCTTCGCGCGAGGCCATGAACTCGGCCGTGACTTCGGCGCGGGTCTTGCTGCCGCGGAAGTGCGCCAGCGGGTTGTACTCGTAGCTCCACGGGTTGACGCCGGCCTGGCGGTATTGCCTCAGCTCCTCCATCACCTGGGCGCGTGAGGCCGTGGAGACGAAGGGATGCGGGTCGATCGTGATGTCATCCGCGAGGGCGTTGCCGGCGGCGACGAATGCGAGCGCGAGGGAGAGGGCGTAAGTGCGGTTCATGGTGTACTCCAGTTGGGGTGTTGTCCGTCGGCACCTGCGAACCAGGCACCGACAGGACGAATACTGGAGATTCACCGCCCCCGCATCAGTGCGCTTGCGCACCGGATCCGCGATTCAGTGGGCGCCCTGCCGGCTGGCCATCTTCTTCAGCCGGTCCAGGTCGCGCACCACCAGCGCGCCGTGCTCCCGGGTGAGCACGCCCGCCCGCGCCAGCGCCGACAGCTCGCGCGTGACCTGCTCGCGGTAGCTGCTCACCAGGTGCGCCAAGTCGGCGTGCTTCGGTGCCGGCGCGATGCGCACCTCGTTGCCGGCGCCGCCGGTGGATTGCGCAAGCCGCAGCAGCTCGATGCACACGCGCTGCTGCACGCTCAGCGTGCTGAGATCGAGCACGCGGTCGATCATGCCCCGGGCCAGGTCGGCCAGCCGCAGCAGCACCCGTTCGTTGACGGTCCATTCCCGCTGCAGCAGTGCGCGGAAATCGGCCGGCGGCATGGACGCGATCAAGCCCGGGCGCAGCGCGATGACATCGGCGGACCGCGGCCGGCCATCCAGCGCGGAGATCTCCCCGAAGGAAGCGCCGGCGGCCAGCTCGCGGAAACTCGTCTCGCGTCCCCCCGGCGAATAGCTCGTGACGCGCACCGCGCCCGCCACGATCAGGTGGAGGTCCCGGTCTTCCTGCTCGCGCGCGATGAGCGTCTGCCCCGCGTCGAAGCGGCGCCAGACGCACTGGTGGCTGATTTCCTGCAGGCGCTCGGAAGGCAGGCCGTGAAGCAGTTCCACGCTTCGCAAGCCCACGATGGATGGCTGCACCGGTTTGGGCATGGGGATTTCCACTGGATTCCTTGCGCGGTCACCCGCCGATCGAGGCCTCCGTTCTACTCCCGGCCGCCGCAGCGTCAAGTCTGCACCCCGCGCGCGGCGCCGGCTGCCTCAGCCATTGCGCGAACTGCAACTCGACGATTCGCAAGCGCGGGCCGGCGCAACATGAACACCCCCCAGCAATCTCCCTTGTACGGCTCTTCGCGCTTGAACATACTGGGGACATGCCGGTCACTCCCCGCCTACCGTCCAGTCGCTCGGCGGCAGCCGCACCGGCCGCTCGCCTGCAGCCGATCGGGGTCACGGGATGAGCACCACGACACCCGAAGCGGGCGAGAGGCTGGAGGGGGCTCCGTCCCTCCGCAGGCGCCTTGCCGCGGTGGCGTTCGCGGACGTGGCCGGCTATTCGCGCCTCATGGCGGCCGACGACGCCGGGACCGTGCGTCGATGGAAGGCCCTGCGGACCGACGTCATGGAGCCGCTCATGATGCAGCACGGAGGACGCGTGGCCGAAATCGCCGGCGACGCCGTGCTCATCGAGTTCGCCAGCGCCGTCAATGCCGTCCAATGGGCCACGCAGGTGCAGCGCGTGCAGCACGCGCTGCAGGACAAGGCCGATCCGTTCGCGCTGCACCTTCGCGTCGGCATCAACGTCGACGACCTGATCGACGACGACGGCATCCTGCAGGGCGACGGCGTGAACATCGCGGCCAGGATCCACCAGGCGGGAGCGCCGGGGCAGATCGTCATCACGCAGAGGGTGCGCGAATTCGTCACCAACCGCCTTCCCCTGAACTTTCGCGACCTCGGCACGCCGGCGATGAAGAACATCGTGCAGCCCGTGCGCGTCTTCGAGATCGAGTGGCATGACAGTGGACGCGCGCGGCTGATGCCGCAGCCTCACCTGCACTGGACGTCGCGGCCCACCCTGGCCGTCCTCCCGTTCCGCAGCGGAACGGGCGAGGACAGCGACAGCTACTTCGGCGAGGGCATCACCGACGCGATCATCACGGGGCTGTCCTGCAGCCGCTCGATGTACGTCATCGCCCGCAATTCGACACTGCGCTACAGCAAGCGCACCGGCGAGAGCGACCTGCGCCAGATCGCGGCGGAGCTCGACGTGCGCTTCCTTCTCGACGGCAGCGTCTGGCGCCAGCAGGACCGCCTGCGCATCAAGGTGGAGCTCCTCGACGTCAACGAGAACCTGTCGCTCTGGTCGCAGCGCTTCGATGGCGGCGGCGCCGACGTGTTCGAGTTCCAGGACCGGATCGCCGCCAGCATCATCGGCTCCCTGGAGCCGCGGCTGCGCGCCGTGGAAGCGGCGCGCGCGGCGGAGCGGCCCACCGAGAGCCTGGACGCCTTCGACTCCGTCCTCAAGGCCATGTCGCGGTTGTACCGGTTCACCGACGAGAGCTTCCGGGAGAGCGGGGAACTGCTGGATCGCGCGACCTCGCTCGACCGGGGCTATGCCCAGGCGCACGCGTATACCGCGTGGCGCCTGAACTTCGTGCTGGGCGAGAACCGCTCCCCGGATCCGGCCAGCGACCGGGCGCGTGCGCTCGCCGCTGCCCAGCGCGCGCTCGAACTCGATCCGGAAGACCCGTTCGTGCTCTGCGTGGCGGCCCACATCCATGGCTTCACCGCCAAGGACCTCGACCTGGCCAGCGACCTGTACGACCGCGCCCTGGCGCTGAACGAGAACTCCGCGTTCGCCTGGGGCCTGAGCGCGCTGAACCGTGCGTACCAGGGCGAGGCGGACGACGCCGCGGAGCGCCTGCGCAACGTCTGGCGCCTCAATCCCTACGACCCGATGAACTTCTACTTCTGGATCGTCGCCGGCATCGCCGCTTTCGTCGCGCAGCGCTACGAGGAATGCATCGCGTGGGCGCGCAAGTCGAGCCGCGCCAATCCGCGCTTCATCGCCGCCATGCGGACCCTGGCCGCCGCGCTGGCCCTCTCCGGGGACGAGGAAGGCGCCCGCGCCGTCGGCCAGCAACTGCTCGCCGTCGAGCCGAACTTCCGCGTCGGCAAGTTCATCGAGTGGTACCCCCTGCGCCGCGCCGAGGATCTCGCGCGCCTGGAAAAGGGATTGCGCGCAGCCGGGTTGCCGGACTGATTGCAAGGTCGGTCAACGCCATTCCCAAGAAGAAAAGGAGAATCGCAATGGCTTACGGTGCAGGTGCAGGTGCGGGTGCAGGAGCGGGTGCTGGCGCAGGAGCTGGTGCGGGTGCGGGTGCAGGAGCCGGCGCTGGTGCGGGCGCTGGCGCTGGCGCAGGCGCAGGCGCAGGCGCAGGAGTTGGTGCGGGTGCAGGAGCTGGCGCAGGCGCAGGAGCCGGCGCGGGCGCTGGTGCGGGCGCTGGTGCTGGTGCAGGAGCTGGCGCAGGGGCCTCCATCGGCTATCGGCGCAGCTACTACGCCACCCCCTGGGACCTGGGCTACAAGCCGTGGTCGCTGGACGTCACGCCCGACGACGCGGGCAATCCTCCATTCCTGTTCGACGTCATCGTCGATCCCTACGCAGTCAATCCCCATCTGGAGTGGACCACCGAGGATTGGGATCCGGCACTGCGCTTCTGGGACCTGCCGGTCTTCGATTCGCAGCTGACCGAGTGGCTCAAGTCCGTGGATCCATCCTCACCCTCCATCCTGGCCGCGCGGGAATTCGCGGCCCAGTACGAGCGGTGGGGCAAGGACACGGCTTTCCTCGACGGCAACTGGATCGAGACCGAGGACCTGGACTGGCGGTTCGGCGCGAAAGGATTCGCCCACATCGAATCGGAGATCGCGCAGCTGCAGCAACTGATGCAGGACGACCGCGACCGCTACATGGCGGAGATCGAAGCGCAGGCGGACGGACTGCCCGGCTATGTGATCGCCTTCATCGGCGCCAGCCAGGAGCGGCATCCCTGGACCATAGAACTCATCCAGTGCGGCCTGGCCATGGGCAACGTCGCGTACATGCGCTGGAAGAGCCTGTATCGCCGCGTGCGTCCCTCGTTCCTCTGTCCGGCGCTCGCGCCGCCCTTTGGCCCCCCGGGCCATCCGGCGTTTCCCAGCGGCCATGCGACGCTGGGCCACCTGATCGCCTTGCTGCTGCTCGAGATCCCCGCCTTGTGCGCGCGCTATGGGCTCTTCAAGGCGAATGCCCAAGGCGCCCCCGCCGTCCGCGGCGGGCCCGTCTCCCGGACGGATCTCCAGAAGACGCAACCCATCAACTCGCCGCTGCTCTGGCTCGCCGCGCGCCTGGCCAAGAACCGCGAACGCCTGGGCGTGCACTACCCGTCCGACTCCGCCGCCGGCCGGCATCTCGCGGCGAACATGTGGCACGCCCTGCTGCACGAAAAGGACGTGAACAAGAAGATCACCTGTCCGACGCTGCTGAGCGTCCTCGCGCGCGCGAAGGCCGAGTGGCCCCAGTGAGCCATCGGAAGGCCGCATCATGGACTGGAAGCCGTCGCCACTGGCCACGCACGTCGAGACGGTCTTCGACCCGCAGGACGCGGGGCCGGGCTCCCTGCTGATCGAGCACTTCAACGACCCCTACGAGGCGGTGCTGGACGACGACGGCGATCTCGCGTTGTACGCTGCGGCCCATGGCTACCTGCGGAACCTGTCCGCCGATGCGCACCTGGGCAGCCAGCTCCCGCGCCTGGTCAAGGACCAATGGATCCCCGCATTGGACCCCGCGGCCGCTGCCGGAACGGTCACGCCGTACTTCGGATGGCTCCCGTTCGAGGATCACGAGGGCGGGCACACCTTCGCCGGCCCGCGCGGATCCTTCCGCTTCCGCTCCGCGTCCGACCACATGGCCGTCCTGTTCGCGTCGGACCGGATCTCGCCTCGCCACTACACCGGCTCCGGCTTCGCGCTCGCGCTGGCCATGCACATTCGCAAGGACGCCGGCTCGCTCAAGGCGAGTTTCACGGGCTTGGCCGCGGGGCTGCCCTACGCCCACTTTCGCGAGCATCCGATCTCGGCCGCCGCCCTGTCGACCTTCGAGAACGTGTTCAGGAAACGCAGCCTCTACCGCGACGAGGCCGTCGAGGCCATGGCGCGGGCAGCCAACATGGCGCGCGTCGTCGTGCGCAGCATCCGCATCGCGGCTTCCGAGCAGGAATGGTGGATCGAACGGCGCGGTGTCGGCGTCCGCACCGTTGCCGTGGGAGCGGAGGGTGGAGGCGGCGTCGATGTCCCCTATGCCGTCACCATGCTCAGCGTGGGTGGAAAGGCGGCGCCGGAGGCGACCCACACGATCACCCATGTCTCTCCCCTCGTCACGCACGCGGCGGACCCGCGGGTGTTCGACGCCGATCCGAGTTCGCACGGCGGGCGCCCGGTGCGGCCCACGCGCGACGAGCAGGCCCGCCCGCCGCGCCGCCCGGTAGGCCTGGACGAGTCCCGGCGCCCGGCAAGCATCTTCGCGGTGGGCAAGGAACAAGGGCCCTTGCAGTACCCGGCCGATGCGCCCATCGTCAAGGTGATGCCCTGCCCCCGCTTCGTGCAGTCCGATGACGGGCTGGACGCGAAGCGGCCGCGCCCGGTGGACCTCGCCGGGTTGAACGGTCCGCCGATCCGCAACGACGATGCATCGGCCATCCAGGCGTTCTTCCACGGGCGCGACCTGGTGCAGCGCATCGAGGCCTACGGCTGGACGAATCCGGCGGCGTACTTCCGCCTCACCGCCCCCGAGATCAAGATCTTCTACCGGTCCGGCGTGTCCCCCGGGCCCGGAGGGGACGGGCGCACCGTGAATGCGCGCGTGATCCCGGAAGGTTGGCGTCGCGAGGAGATGGGCATGCCGCCCAACGCACAGCGCCCAGCCCTCCAAATCCACCTGGCGGCGGCCGACCTGCGGCGGCGCGAGCGGAAGGTGTGGACGCACGGCGGACCGCCCGCGCCGGCGATTCCTTTCGGCCTGGCCGCGGACCGACGCTGGATGTGGCACGAGTTCGGCCACGTGCTGCTGGTGGCGAGCACCGGCGAGCTCGAGTTCCGCTTCGCCCACAGTCCGGGCGACGCGATGGCCGCCATCGTTGCGGATCCGGACTCGAAGCTGCCCGCGAAACTGCGCGGCGCCACGTTCCCCTTCGTGTTCCTGCCGCGGCGGCACGACCGGTGCGCGCACCATGGCTGGAGCTGGTCGGGCACCCTGCACGCGGCCCTGGCCCAGGTGCCCGAGGCCCTTCATCCGCGGCGCAAGGGCTACGCGAGCGAGCAGATCCTGTCGTCCTCGCTGTTCCGGCTCTACCGCTGCATCGGGGGCGATACCCACCAGCGCGATGCGCCGGCCACGCCGGATGCCGACGAGCGCCGCCGCGCGTCGCACTACGTCCTCTACCTGATCATGCAGGCGATGCAACTGATGGGCGACGCGCGCATCCAGGCCACCTCCACGCCGGCGATGTTCGTGCATTGGCTCCGGCAGGCCGACCTGCAGCCCGGAGCGTGGACGGCGGCGTTTCCGCCGCTGGTGTTCCGGCGTGTCGGCGGAACGCTATCCAAGGTGATCCGCTGGGCCTTCGAGGCGCAGGGACTCTATGGGAGCGGCGATGGTCCCGGCTCGCCCGAGCCCGTCGACATCTACATCGAAGATGGACGCGCGACGAAAGACGACGCCATGGACGACCGGACCGACTACGGGCCCGGGAGCTACGTTCCCGTCTCGCTGCACTGGCAAGCTCGTGACGACGCCGCTGCCGGCGACGCACCGCGCTGGCAAGCCGACCCGGCCACCGGCATCATCTGGCGGGATGGCGATGGGAAGGTGGAGGTGCGCGTGGGCAACCGCGGGAGCACCACGGCGAACGACGTCGCCGTGCGCCTCTGGTACCAGGAGTGGCTCGCGAACACGCCTCCGCCCTCCTGGCGCCCGGGCGGCGCAGGATGGACGCCATGCCAGCTCACGGGTGACGCCCTGCAGGCCATCCCATCCGGCCCGCCTTCGGACGCAGGATCGTTCACCTTCGACTTTGCCCCGGGCCCCGGCGTCTACCTCCTCTTCGCGCAAGCCACGTGCGCCGACGACCGCGCGAACACGGATCCGGCCTTGTCCCTCGCCTGCTCGTACGTGGACACGCCTCTGGTGGACCTCGTCGCCAACGACAACAACCTCGGGCTGCGCGTGGTCGCCATCTAGCCGTCCACTCAGGACCCTATCACTTCAAAGGCATCGCGACGACCGGTGCCGGCCAGTATCAGCCATCGGGATCTGGGCGCTCGAGAGGCTACTTCGTCCTGCGCTCTTGAGGTTCTGCGTCGAATCGATACTGGCTTGCCTTCGAGAAGATCCAAACTTGATGCGGGGTATCCCTCGAAGCTGCACCTACGCTGCCTCCCCAGTTCTCCATATTGGTCCGTATCACGAGCCTGCCCGAAGGCTCGGTCTCGACATCTCCCGAGGCGAACCCGGCGAATCCCATCAGGCTCACCCGAAGTGGTTCGGCCCAGATGAGCGCGACTCGTCGGCTTGGTTGCGCTGCTGACAGGTCACGGACCATCTCGGCGCGGATTTGCCGGAAGCCCTCCCTCAACTCTTCCTTGAACAGTGCGACCTGCCCCGAGTCCATTGGCCGTTCTAGGACCTCCAAGCCAAACTCCGAGGGCAGCACGTAGTGGTAATCAGCGTTCCACACCTTATCGCCCGCGATGACATGGGTCGACGTTACGAACACGCCTCCGATGATCGTGACGCTCTTGCGACGGTCGTCCGGATACAAGACAAGGTAGGGGCGAAGTTGGAGCGACTTCGCATCTTTCTGAAGCGACTGCTCTCCCCAAGCTGCGGCCGCTTCTTCGATGGCGTCAAGCTGCAAGATCGTGGATCCCTTGCTGTTTTCTGCCAACTCCTTGCTCAGTCGCTCGATGTTCGCTGCATTTGCCAATCCACCGATCGGGCCGAGCAGCAGTCCGGCCGCGAGACTCCCTCCGGCAGTCTGCTTCAAGAAAACCGACCGATTCGGAATTTCAATCGCGCCTGGCGATACCCTCGCCGGCGCCCGCTGCGCGCTCAGCGCGATCGGTGCAGATTTCAGCGGGGTCGGGACTTCCGCAACCTTGAGTGCTTGCAGATTTCCGCATCCCGACACGAGCAATGCGAGGACCGGTGCAAACAGAATCACTCCAAATTTCATACTGCCTCCTCCATTCGAAGGCGCAAGTGTAAGAAGCGCCACCCCCCCTGACAATCGAATGTCGGCATGGTCAGCGCAGGCCGGAACTCGGATGGAGGCGTTCGGCACGCAACGGCTTCGCGCCGATGCGCCGGCGCAACGCAATGCATACGAACAATGCCCAGCCGGACATGCCTATCCGCGATCCGGGGTGGTGGCCCCCTCCATGCTCAAGAACTGGAGCGCTTCCTTCTCGATGTCGTAGTCGTACAGGGACCGGCGCAGCTGCGCGGAGTTGGCAATTTCCCTGTCACGTTGCGCCAGGTCTGCGTACTTGGAGTCGTAGCGCATCCCGTTCTTGCGGGCTTCGGCCTGCACCATGGAAGTCCGCGGTTGCCGCAGCGCCTCGTACCTCTTGAGCGCATCTTCCAACGACAACGAGGCATCCTGCGCGCAGGCCTGCAGGATCACTGCCAGGGCCGTGCCATCTTCGATGGCCTGGTTGGCGCCCTGGCCCAGGTGCGGAAGCATCGGATGGGCGGCGTCGCCGAGCAATGCCAGCCGCCCATTCACCCACGTGCGGAGCGGCTTGCGATCGTAGAGGCCCCACCAGAAGCAGGTCTCGACCTTGTCCAGCAGGTACGTCACGCGCGGGTCCCAACCGGCAAAGGACGCGGCGAGCTCGTCGCGGTCGCCGACGGCCGACCAGGACTCTGCCGTCTCGCTGGTGGTCGGCACGAAGCCGACATAGTTCAACAACTCGCCGCTGCGCACGGGGAACACCATGAAGTGCTTGCCGTCCCCCATCCACACCTGGTGAGCCTCGCGCCGCCACTCGGGCAGCTTGTCCGCGGGAAGCAGTCCGCGGTAGGCCCGGAAGCCGGCGTACTCGGGCGGCGAGGGTTCCACCACGTGCTTCTGCAGGACCGAGTTGATGCCGTCGGCCGCGATCACGACATCCGCGTGCGCCACGTTGCCGTTCTCGAAGGTCAGGTGGGCTCCGGCCTCGTCCTGGCTGAAGCCGATGCATCGGTGGCCGGTATGGATGGCGCTTGCGGGAAGCGCATCGGCCAGCACCTTCAGGATATCGGCGCGGTGCATGCCGTACATGCCGTTCCAGCCGCTGGAGTCGGTGGTGAGGATCTTTCCAACGACCGAGCCGTCCATGCGGTAGTACTCCGATCCGGAGCCCACCTTGGCGCCGACGCGCGCAAGCGCATCGCCCAGGCCCATGCGCTCCATCTGCCGCAGGCTGTTGGGATAGATGAAAACGCCGGCCCCCACCTCGCGCAGCACGCCCGACTGTTCGTACACCGCGACGCTGATGCCCCGATGGGTCAGGGCCACGGCTGCAGCCAGGCCGCCCATGCCTCCGCCCACGATGGCTACATGAATACGCTTTGCCATGACAGCCTCATTCTTCATTTTGCGTTCTTGCCCTTGGCGACTAGCAACTCGGTCACGGACCGGAACTCGCTGGCGATTTCCTCCGACAGCGCACGGCTCGAACCCCACTCCTGCACGATCCCGGCCGGCAGCAGCTGGGCCGAGATGTCGGCATTGCGGGTGACTTTCTCCAGCGCCGGGACGACCGTGTCGACCACCGCCTTGGGCACGCCGGCCGGCATGAAGAAGCCGAACCACACGCCCAGGATGTCGGCCTTGTAGCCCAGCTGGCGCAGCGTCGGCACGTCCGGGAATTCCGGGAAGGGCGAGGAGATCGCCACGGCGCGCAGGTTGCCGCTGCGGATATGCGTGCTCACCGCGCCCAGGGCGATCATCACGCCCTCGATGTGGCCGCCGAGAAGATCCGTGATGGCCGGTGCCGCGCCCTTGTAGTTGACCGGGACCAGCGCGGCGCCGGCGGTCGAATTGATCAACTGCGTGCTGATCTCGCCCACGGAGCCGGGACCGGCATTGCCCACGCGCAGGCCGTTGGGGGCCTTGGGGGCGTACGCGATCATCTCCTTCAAGGTCTTGAAGGGCGCATCCTTGCGCACCACCAGCACGGAGGGGCTGCGGGTCGTCAGCCCCAGCGGCGTCAGGTCCTGCAGGGGATCGTAGTTGGCGGCGTCCGGCTCGATGACGCGCCGGATCGTCAGCGGGCTGTTCTGCGCATAGAGCAGCGTGTATCCGTCCTTCGGGGCGCGGATGACGGACTGCGTGCCCAGCGAGCCTCCAGCGCCAGGCCGGTTGACGACCGTGATGGTCGTGTCCAGCAGGCGCGCCAGCTCCTGCCCCATGAGGCGTGCGGCGCGATCGGCGGCGTCGCCAGCGGCCAGCGGCGTGACCAGGTTGATGGGCATGCGGGGATAGTCGTTCGCACGCGCCAGGAAAGGGACCGCCGAAAGCGATGCGAATCCCAGGATGTCTCGTCTCTTGATCATTGGTCAGCGCCTTGAAGTTTGCGGAAGGGATCGGCACGGAACCGCGCCTGCCAGATGCGCGCTGCGAAAGCAAGCGATCGCATCAAGGATGCCGCTGATTCTGGCGGGCCCGCAGGTGCCGGACAACGGGTTCTTGCGCAATGCGCAGATAATGGCCCGATGACGGACCAGGGCCGATCGCACCCGCGCGACTTCGTGGCATCGCTGGAGAAGGGGTTGAGGGTGCTGCTCTGCTTCGAGCGCAAGCACTCCAAGCTGAACCTGTCCGAAGTGGCGCGCCTCACGGGCTACACACCCGCCACGGCGCGCAGGTTGCTGATGACGCTGCAGGAGCTCGACTACCTTCACAGCGATGGCAAGCGGTTCTGGGTGGCGCCTCGCACCTTGCTGCTGGCCCGGCCGTATCTCATGTCGAGGCCGGCACCGCAGCTCGCGCAGCCCGTGCTCGACAAACTGGCCGACCGCACGCGGCAGTCCGCATCCCTGGGATTGCTGTTGGACCAGGAGGTGTTGATCATCGCCCGGTCGACGGGCCGACGTACGCTGTCCACCGGCTTGGGTATCGGCTCCCGCCTTCCTGCCTTTTGTTCGGCCATCGGTCGCGCCGTGTTGTCGACCCTGCCCCGCGCGGACGTCGTGCGCTACCTCGAGGCCACGCCGCTCGATGCCTACACGCCGAAGACCGTGCGGGACGTGGCAGCCGCCGTCGAACAGGTGGAGCATTGCCGTACCCATGGGTGGGCGGAATGCGACGAAGAACTGGAACTCGGCGTGCGCTCCATCGCGATTCCGGTTTCCAGCTTCCCCGACAAGACGATGGCGGCCGTGAGCCTGTCGGTGCGGGCTGAACGGATGACGATGAACGCCTTTCGGCAGACGCACCTCGATGCGATCCGCGAGGCGCGTGACGAGTTGAAGGCGACCGTGAGCTTCGAATAGGAAAGGTCTGCACGACTTCCTACTTTGGCGGAGATCCCTCTGCTTCGTCCCTCAGCGCGGGGTACCGCGGCAAGCCATCTTCCACGGGAGCCCATGCGAGCGCACTCCGTACGAAGGTATGGTCCCGCGGCGGCGCGGATTCGGGGTCGTCGAGGCTGCACGTCGTGACATCCAGTTCATGGAGTCCATCGCGCTGGTACGTTATCGGTGTGCCGCATTCGCCACAGAAACTGCGAACGACGCCGGGCGAAGATGAAAAAGACTTCAACATGCCTTTCGTCAGTCGAAAGGCTTCGGGCGGCACCGAGAACCAGGCGACGACCGGCGCGGCGTTGGCGCGGCGGCAGGAGGTGCAATGGCAAAGCGTTTCCTGCGTGATCTCGCCGCGCACTTCGTAGCGCACCGCGCCGCACAGGCAACCACCGACTCGCTTCGCATCCACCGGGGCATCATAGTCGCGCGGGTCATGTCGTGATGACGTCGGATGAGCGGTGTACGTGCTGATACCTAACGGAAACAGATGGCGGTGAAGCAGCCGGTGGTTCAGCGAGAATTTCCCGCTAGGTCAACAACGAGGAGGGCCACATGAACACGTCCATGGTCAAGGGCATGGCAGTCGGCGGTATCGCCATGGTGGTGGTCGGCGCCGGCGCCGTCGGCGGCTACAAGGCGATGAAGGGGCCGCAGTTCGCCGATGTCGTCGCAGTGAAGGATGTCGTCCAGACGATAGTGACGCCGCGGGAAAAGTGCGAAACCGTCCAGGTGCAGCACCAGGCGCCCGTGAAAGACCAGCATCGGATTGCCGGAACCGTGGTGGGCGGAGTGGCGGGTGGGCTGCTTGGAAGCACCATCGGCGGCGGAAGCGGCAAGAAGATCGCCACCGTCGCAGGGGTCGTGGCGGGCGGCTACGCCGGCAACCAGGTCCAGAAGAAGATGCAGCAGAACGATGTCGTCACGAAGACGGAGCAGCGCTGCCGGACCGTGAACGAGACATCCCGGAAGGTGGTCGGCTACGACGTCACCTATCGCCTCGATGGCAAGGAAGGTGTCGCGCGCATGTCCTTCAAGCCCGGCGAGAAGCTGCCGGTGAAGGACGGACAGGTGGTCACCACTGCGCGGCCCGCCGGCAACTCCTGATCCGACTCGCTGAGGGAAGTCCGCTCCTGACCGGAAGCAGTCCTCCCTCAGCTGGCAAGCAACTCCTTCGTCAGCTGGTCGCGCTCACCGGCGAAGTAACGATCGAGGCATTCCTTGAAGATGGGTGTCTGCGGGGACACGGCCTCGAACAACGTGAGACACGACCGCAGTTTCATCGCGTCGATCTCGCCGAAAACGTCTCGCGCCGAGACCCCAGTCGCCCTCAACAACAGGGCACAGCATTCGTGCAAGCGCGCTCCGAGCACCGGGTGCTCAAGGTACGCGCGCGCTTCATCGGCTCCACTGATTCCGTAGAACCTGGCGGTGCCGCTGCGGCCGAGAGCTGCAAGCTGGGGAAACACGAACCACATCCAGTGGGAGCGCTTGTTGGCCTGACCAAGTTCGGCGCGCACATCGTCCCACACCGGCGCTTGTGCATCCACGAAGCGCTGAAGGTTGAAGGGGCTCATCTTGCGAGCATACGGCTGCTTCGACCCACCGCAAAGGCCGGTGAGCAGCGGCTCCGAGATCAGCGCAGCGAAGCGAAGTGCGCCGCCAGCGACTCGATCTCGGCATTGCTGAGGCCGGCAAGCAGCGGATCGGGCTTCGCGGCGGTTCCGTGCAAGCGCGTGCCGCTGCGCATCAACTGCAAAGACCAGGTGGTGTAACGCATCTTTTGTCCGGCGAGCCGCGCCGCGCCGGCGTTCGTTCCCTGCAGCGCCGAACCGTGGCAGGCGGCACATCGCAAGCGATCCGCCAAAGCACTTCCGGCCTCGCTGCCAGGCGATTGCACGGGAGGAGGCACCCGTGCCGCATAGTGGTCGGCGAGGTCCCTGACGTCCTGCTCGCTCAGCTCCTGGGCGAGGTTCACCATGACCGGGGCGGTACGTTTGCGTTCGCGGAATGCACGCCACTGCGCAATGAAAAACGCCTTCGGCTGCCCTTCCAGCAGTGGAACCGTGGAGTGGATCGTTTCGCTCGACGAGTGGCAAGCCGCACAGCGCGCCGCAGCGAGCCGTGCGCCGGCTGCCGGATCGCCGGCGGCCGGCTCATGCGCGGCCAGCAAGCAGGCCAAGAACGCTGCGGCGATTGAACGCCGGGCACGCTCAGTGATCACGTCGCAAGCTGCCAAGTCGAGTACCGGATGGTGGGCGTTTGCATTTCAACCCGGGGTTCTTTGGAGCCTATATGTTGCGAGCACCAAACCACTAGCCCACCCGGCCAGCGGCCCGACCCCAAGAGGCCAAGCCCGACTCTAACCGGCCGCGGGAGGCACGGGCCTCCACAGGCCTGATCGGTCAGCACGGCTTCACCAGCAGCCGGACAAGCTTACGCGTGACCGGCGCCAGCACGAGGACCACCGGAAACGCCAGCAACCAGGCACTGAGCCATGCGATGGCCCACGCACCGGCAAAGCCAGGTACCAAGCCCCTGGTGACTGCCGTCGAGACGCCGGACACGATGACGGACATGAAACCGGAGAGCACCAGACCGAAAAGAATCGGCTCGAATCTTTTCGGGATCATCAGGCCGCCGCCACTTCGCTCGCACAGGATACGCACACCAGCGCCTTCGCGATGTTCTCGCCGAACAGGCGCGCGGTCTTCAGGTCGCCGGGGGCAAAGCCTCTCCCCCCGGGTGCCGAGTGCCCGGCCTGCGCCATCAGTCCCGACCAGGAGCCGAGTCGGTTGGCCGCTTCCTCGACAGGGACGCCCCTATGCTGCTCTGGAAGGATGGCATTGCCGACCCAGTACATACCGTGCTGCATGGCGAAGACAAACATGGAAATGAGGGTCGATTGCTTGTCGCCCGAAGGCAGCGCGGACACCGTGAACCCGGAAGCCAGCTTCCCCTTGAGCGCGTGCGTCTTCCACAGCCGCCCGGTCGCGTCCATGAACGACTTGAACGTCCCCGAAACACCTCCCAGGTAGGTGGGCGAACCGAAGACGAAGCCGTCGAACGCGAGGAGTTGCTCCGGATGCTCGACCAGGTCCTCGGCCCGCAGCAGTTGAACCCGCACCCCCGGGACCGAAGCGGCACCTTCGGTCACCAGGTGGGCAATGCGCTGGGTGTTGCCGTGGGCGCTGTGATAGATGACTGCCAGGTTTTTCATTTCACTGTTCCTTTTCATTGACGGATCCCAAGAATTCCTGTCCTCATCGCGAGATCCATGCGACGAGGAGCGCGGCCAGGTAGAGGCCAAGACCGAAGACGAAGTGGTTCGCAAGGCTTCTCGCCCGGTTCTTTCCGGGCGAAGGTGTCCTGGAGGACGCGATGCCTGCGCCCATGGCAGGTTGCATGACGAGCCAAGGCGCCACCACGGTCACTACACCCAACACGATGGCAGGTCCGGGTGTCGGCCTGCCTGTCCACTCGACGCCGGTGACGACGACCAATAGCGCTGCGAAAGCGATCCCGGTGGCGTAGTGGAATGTCCAGCCCAGGGCCGCCTCGTGCCTCACCGGCGGGGCCTTCGCAATCGAGCCATGCAGGAAGATCCCCTGCCGCCAATGACCGATCCAGCGACCGACCATCGCAAAGTTGAGCGACGGCACGCCGAGCCGGTTCAGGAGAAGCACCCATGCGTCCATGCATGCAGTGGCCAGGACGCCGATGGCAACGACGCGGGCGAGGTGTTCGAGTGAAATGATCATGGTGTGCTGTTGACGTGAGCGGGTCTGGACGTCACTATGCAACCTCAAGTCAAGTTGAAGTCAAGGGGTTTTGGGATGGACATTTCGCAAGTCGCTGCCCGGTCCGGAGTGGCGGCGTCGGCGCTGCGCTACTACGAGCAGAAGGGCTTGATCGCGTCGGTGGGGCGCGCCGGGTTGCGGCGCACCTTCGCACCGGAGGTTCTGGAGCAGCTATCGCTGATCGCGCTGGGACAGGCCGCGGGCTTCTCGCTGGACGAGATCAAGGACATGTTCGCAGGCGGACGACGCGCTTCGATCGACCGGCGGGCGCTGGAGGCGAAGGCTTGCGAGATCGACGCCACCATCAAGCGCCTGCAGGCCCTGAGCAATGGCCTTCATCATGCGGCGGTCTGCCCTGCGCCCAATCATTTCGAGTGCCCCACGTTCAAGCGTCTGCTGCGCGCCGCGGGTGCAGGGAAACTGGCGCCGCCGACACGTGCCAAGACTGCCGGAGGCCGTCGAACTCCGAAGCGAGCCCGCTGAGCGACCGGTCGGGCTCCGTCGAACTGTCGCCTGGATTTCTGGCGATCGGGACGTCTGCTCCTGGCCGAAAGCGGCCCTCCGCGCATTCAAGGCCATAGTCGCGCGCTGACGCAGCGAGCGGGGCCAATCACCCGAAGATCGAAGGGAGCCACTCGGGCAACTGCGTGAATCAGGGCTCGGAGCTTTAATTCACTTCAATTGACGCACCGGGGAAGAGTCTGCTTTCGACCCGAAGCAGCTATTCGGCGCAGGCATCTGACGGCACGGCGCGCCATGGCAGGCGCTTTTCCGGGCTTCACAGACGCCGGCCGATGTGCGCGAAGATGAAGAGGTTCAGGGGCTCAGCCTGAACACTGGGCGAACAGTCCGTTCCCCATATTGCGCGCGGTCTCGAGCAGGGCCGCACGACCCGGTGCATGCGCATCGAGCAGGAACTCGGAGCTCACCACCCGTGCGCCGCAGTAGTCGAAGATGCCATGTTCGATCTGCGTCTTGATCGCGGGCAGGTAGCCGTGCCGATCGTAGGTTGCGGCATTCGCGCCGCCAATGGCGACCAGGTGCACCGGCAGTCGTCCCAGCAATTTCACCAGCTTCCCGCCAGGAGTCTCGCGGTAGGCCCATCCGTTCGAGAAGACGCGGTCGATCCAGCCCTTGAGCAAACCCGGAAACGACCACCAGAACACCGGGTACACCAGGACGAGCGCGTGGCAGCGGTCGATCCTCTGCTGCTCACGCAGGACGTCGTCCGGTGTCAGCGACTGCGTGTCATGACTGGCTCGATCGGCGCCGTTGTAGCGCGGGTGGAACCCCTCGGCCGCCAGATCGGCGACCTCCGCCGTATGGCTGCCAAGGGCTTGCGTGACGGCACGGGCCAGTTCCGACGCGACAACGTGGGTGAAAGATCGCGGATCGGGATGCGCGGCGACGATGAGCGCGTGCATGTGACGTTCCTGGAAAGAGGCTGATCGGCGGCCGCCTGCTCAGCCCGCGACGTACGGCGTTTCAGGCACCGGCGTGTGGAAGCTCGCATTGAGCATGTTCCAGGCCCGAATGGCGCCGACGGCGTAGGTGAGCTCCGCGATCGCGGCGTCGCTGAAGTGACGCCGCACGGCGTCGAAATCGGCATCGCTCGGGCTGCGGTGCGGAATCGCGTTGACGGCCTCGGCCCAGTTCAGGGCCGCCCGTTCCTTGTCGCCGAAGAACCGGTGCGCTTCGCGCCAGCCGGCCACCGCGTTGATGTGGCGCGGATCCATGTCCAGCTTCAGCAGGTGCGCCCAGTGCATGTCGATGCAGAAGGCGCAGCCGTTGATCTGGCTGATGCGCAGGTCGACGATGGTCTTGAGCCGCTCGTCGAGCGCTGCTCCGGTGGCGAACGACAGCTGGGTGAGTGCGCGGGTGGCCTTGGGGGCGAGGGTGTGGAAATCGAGGCGCGGTTCGGACATGGGAAATGCTCCTGGTTGATTGAAGAGAAAGGAAGTGATGCTTCCGTCTCCTAGACGGCCCTGCCCCGCGGCTTGTGACAGCCACGGGCGGATTTTTTTCGAGTTCGCCGGTGCGGGCCGATCACCCGCTCACTCCGGAATCGCGACCACCACCTTCCCCAGGTGCCGTCCATCGAGCATGTCCATGAACGCAGAGGGCGCGTTCTCGAGTCCCACCACCACCTCCTCGTCGATGCGGATCGCCCCGTCGCGCACGAGTTCGCGCATCTGCCGCCGAAAGGTCTCGAAGCGCTCACCGTAGTGGTCGAGGATGATGAATCCCTGCATGCGGACCCGTTTCTGGAGCACGGCAGCCAGCAGAGCCGGCAGGTGGTCTTCACCATCCGAGGCGCCGGCCTCGTTGTAGTGCGCGATGAACCCGCAAACAGGCACGCGGGCACCGATGTTCAGCAGCGGCAGCACGGCCTCCAGCACCGCGCCGCCCACGTTCTCGAAGTACACGTCGATTCCCCGTGGGCTAGCGGCAGCCAGCTTCGCAGGCATTTGCGGATCGTGACGATCGATGCACGCATCGAATCCCAGCACTTCGACTGCATGCGTGCACTTGTCGGCCCCTCCCGCGATGCCGACCACGCGCGCCCCGGCGAGCCTGGCGAGCTGGCCGACGATGGCGCCGACGGCGCCCGTGGCTGCGGCCACGACCACCGTCTCGCCCTCGCGCGGCTGCCCGATGTCCAGCAGGCCGACGTGGGCCGTGAAGGCAGGCATCCCCAGCCCGGAAAGCGCATGCGATGGATGGTCCATGGCGCCCAGCGGCGTCAGCCCGCTGCCGTCGGAGACCGCGTACTCCTGCCAGCCCGCGCTGGCCAGCACCAGGTCACCCTCCCTGAAATCACGATTGCGCGATGCCACGACGCGGCTGACCGTCGCGCCGACCATCGTCGCACCCAGTTCCACCCGAGGGGCGTAGCCCGGCCCGACTTCGTCCATCAGGTTGCGCATGTAGGGGTCCAGGGACAGGTACAGCGTGCGCAGCAGCAATTCGCCGTCCGCGGGCGTCGGCACGGGTTCGCTCACGAGGTGGAAGTTGTCCCGGGTCGGCCGGCCACGCGGGCGGGCGGCCAGCAGGATGCGTCGGTTGACGAGCTCACGCATGCGACTTCCCTCCCTCGATGATCGCGGAAGCGCGGCGTGGCCCGCTTCGCCACGTCACTAGCGTACCGAGCACCATCGCGGCCGCCATGAAAGCAGTCGCTCCCAGCGGACCGACCCGGTCGACCAGCAGGCCGCCGCCGACCGCGCCGCTCGCGATCGCGACCTGGAACGCGGCGACCAGCAAGCCTCCCGCGCCCTCAGCCTGGTCGGGGGCCGCGCGCACGATCCAGGTCTGGAACCCGACGGGGAAGGCGCCGAACGCGAAGCCCCACAGCGTCACGGCCACGGCCGTCAGGGCAGCCGAGCCGGCGCCGGCGAGCAAGGCGAAGGCCAGCACCGCGATCAGCGAACCACCCGCCACGATGCTCCAGCGTTCGCTGCGGTCGGCGATCCAGCCGCCGACGAAGTTCCCGAAGAAGCCTCCCACGCCGTAGCCGAGCAGCACGGCCGCGACCGTGTGCGCGTTGGCGAGCGTCACCTTCTCCATCAGGGGCCGGATGTAGGTGAAGCCCGCGAAGTGCCCGGAGATCACCAGCAGCACGGCCAGCAGCGCCACCCGCACCCCGGGGCGCCCGAGAAGCTTGAGCAGGACGCGCACGTCGGGCCGGTCGCGGGGCGGCAAGTGCGGCAACGCGGCGAACTGCGCCGCGAGCGTGAGCACGCTCAGGATGGCGGAGGCCGCGAAGGCGCTGCGCCATCCCCAGAGCTCTCCCATCCAGGCCCCGATAGGCGCGGCGCACACCGTGGCCAGCGAGACGCCTGTCAGCACCAGGGACATGGCGCGTGCGAAGAGGTGCTGCTGCACCAGTCGCATGGCGAGCGCGGCGGCCATCGCCCAGAAGCCGCCGAGCGCGACGCCGAGCAGCACACGGGCCACCAGCAGCACGGGCAAGGACGATGCCATCACGGCCAGCACGTTGGACACGAGAAGCAGGCTCGTCAGCGCGAGCAACACGCACTTGCGGTCCAGCCGCTGGCTGGCCACGGGAATGACGGGCGCAGCCACGGCAGCCACCAGCGCGGTGGCGGTGACCGCCTGGCCCGCCGCGCCGTCGGTGACGCCAAGGTCGGTCGCCATCGCGGTCAGCAGGCTCGCGGGAAGGAATTCGGCGGTGACGAGCGCGAACACGCCCAGGCTCAGGGAAGCGACGCCCGCCCAGCGGTCAGGGTGCGCTACGGATGCCGCGGGGCCGGATGCCTGCGGAAGGCAGGCACTGCACGGTGATGACATGGCACTGAAACCTTGTGGTGAGTGAGGTTGGCCAGCTTAGGAATAGCATCCGCCGCGATGAATGGCCCAAACGCCAAATCACTTGACACTTCCGCCCGCGGCCCCGACCCGCTCACGGAGATCCTCCTGAACCTCAGGCTGGATGGGGTGGAGTACGGCCGCTGCCACTTGCATGCGCCATGGGCCGTGGCGTTCCCGGGCCAGCCCTCGGCGCGGTTCCACTTCGTTGCGCACGGCGACTGCTGGTTGCAGGCGGGCGACGCCGAATGGGTGTTGCTGCGCCAGGGCGACGCCGTCCTGCTGCCCCGAGGCACGCCTCACATCCTGGCCAGTGCGACGGACGTCCCCGCGGTGCCCATCGCGTCGCTTCCGCGCGTGCCGGTTTCGGATTTCATCCATTTCGTGGACGGCGAGCGCCCCGGCGGCGGCGAAGCCACGCACGGCCTGTTCTGCGCGGGACTGCGCTTCAACCTCGAAGCGCGGCACCCGCTGCTGGCCATGATGCCGGACGTCATCCGCGCGGGTGAACTCGCCAGGCGCGACGCCACCGTGCCCGCGCTGCTCGAGGCGATGGAGCGCGAGGTCGCCCATCAGCGCGTCGGCGCCTGCGGCATCCTCGCGCGGATGGCGGATGTGGTGGCGGCCACCACCATCCGCGCGTGGGTGGAATGCGTGTGCGGCGAAACCACGGGCTGGATCGCGGCGCTGCGCTGCCCCATCGTGGGCAAGTCGCTCGCCGCGATCCATGCCGACCCCGCGCGGAAATGGACCATCCCGGCGCTGGCACGCCTGGCGGGGACCTCGCGCTCGGCCTTCGCTGCGGCCTTCAAGAACGCTGTCGGCCAGACGCCGGCCCGGTACATCGCGCGACTGCAGATGTTCCAGGCCAGCGAATGGATCGCCGCCAGGGGCATGCGCGTGAGCGTGGCGGCGGACCGCCTGGGCTACGAGTCAGAGGCTTCGTTCAGCCGCGCCTACAAGCGCATCATGGGCACGCCGCCGAGCGCCGCGCGTGCACGGCCCGCTCTTCGCTCCGGCGCCGTGGCCTAGGCCGCCAGGTGCTGGGCCAATGCGAGCCGCTGCGCCTACCAAGCCCCCACGGCCGCCTCCACGTACTCCATGACGGCTTGCACACGCGCGGGCAACCTCCGGCGCGGCGCATGGACGATGTGTGCCGTCTGCGCCGGCCCCGTCCAGCGAGGCAGCAGCCGCACCAGGTCGCCCCGCCGCAAGGCTTCGTCCACCATCCAGCAAGGCTGCAGCGCGATGCCGGCGCCGGAACGCACGGCATCGAGCAGCGCGATCGCGCTGTTGATCCGGTAGCGGGAGGCCAGGTCCAGGACGATGCTGCCGTCGCTGCTGCTCAAATGGACGGCTTCGTCGCTCCGGCCCGCGTAACGCAAGTAGTCATGGGCGATCAGATCCTGCGGCCGCCGTGGCCGGCCCTTGCGGCGCACGTACTCGGGTGAGGCCACCAGATAGCGCGGCCAGACGGCCAGCTGGCGCGCGACCAGGTCGGCCGGGAGTACGCCGCCGATGCGGATGGTGAGGTCCACGCGCTCCTCGAGGGGATCGACGAAGCGGTCTTCGAGCAGCAGTTCCACCTGGAGGTGCGGCAGTTTCGCCAGCATTTCCAGCATCAGGGCGCTGAGCCGCAACTCGCCGAGCGCCACCGGGGCCGAGAGCCGCACGAGCCCGCGTGGCTCGCGCACGCCGCTTGCCACTTCGGCCAAGGCCTCCTCGTAGTCTTCCAGCAGCCGCTTGGCGCTCGCCAGGAAACGCGCGCCTTCCTCGGTGGGCAGCACGCGCTGGCTGCTTCGTTCCAGCAGCCGGGCTCCGACCTCGCGCTCCAGCCAGGCCACCATCTTGCTGACCGTCGGTTGCGTGGTCGCCATCTCCCGCGCAACGGCCGAGAGGCTGCCGAGTTCAACGGCGCGAACGAACGCGCCCATGGCCTTGAGTCGATCCATCACCCATTCCGATCGTGAAGAGGTCGTCTTCCATTCTCGCGTCTTCGCATGCGTTCTGGAATGCGTGAAAGTCACGGCAATTCCACCCTTCAAGCAGAACTTTCATGAGCAGATCCATCACCCGGCTGGGCCTCGCCGTGCTCCTGGCCGGGGTTGCGGCCCTGTCTTTCGCTGGGCCCGGTCCGACTTCCGCCTCCGCCGCGCCCCGGTACTGGGCCCCGAGCTGGATCGCGCCGGCCGAGCCAGCGTGGGGGAGCGGCTTCGCGCTTCCGCTGGGCATGCCGCAGCTGTTGCGCGACGTGACCCTGCGCCAGCACCTGCGCATCAGCGTCGGAGGCGAACGCCTGCGTGTCATGGTCAGCAACGAGTACGGCCGTGCGCCGTTGAAGGTTGGAAGCAGCCATGTCGGGCTCGAATCCTCCGGCGGCGGCATGGACGTTACGTTCCAGGGCGCGAGGGAGGTCGTCGTTGCGGCAGGCGCCAAGGCGGTGAGCGATCCGGTCACGCTGCCGGTTGCACCAGGCGCGCGCCTGAAGGTCGATCTCTACCTGCCGGAACGCACGCAGCTCGCAGGCTTCCACTGGGATGCCCGCGACCGGGCCTTGCTGCTGTCCGGGAACGCCGCCGGGCGTCCGGCGCCCGCAGGCGGCGAGAAGCTTGCCACGCGCGCCTTCCTCTCCGCCGTGCTGGTGGAGTCTGCGCGCGAGCCGGTGACGGTCGTCGCATTGGGGGACTCGATCACGGATGGGAACGGTTCCACACCAGGCGCAGATCACCGGTGGCCCGACTTTCTCGCACGCCGGCTCGAACCGCATGGCATCGCCGTGCTGAACGCAGGCATCTCGGGCAATCGCCTCTTGCGTGCCGGAATGGGTGACAGCGCGCTCGCGCGGCTCGACCGCGACGTGCTGCAGCACCGGGGAGTGCGCGCGCTGATCGTGATGCTCGGAACGAACGACATCGGCTGGCCAGGCGGGGCCTTCGCGCCGGACGAGAACGTACCGGAGGCGTCAGAGATCACGAACGGCTTGCACCAGTTGATCGAGCAGGCGCACTTGCGAGGCGTGCGCGTGATCGGGGCCACCCTCACGCCGTTCGAGGATGCGCTGAAGGGAACACCGCTGGAAGGCCATTTCAGCCCGAAGAAGGAGTCCGTGCGCCTGGCCGTCAACGAATGGATCCGCCATTCCGGTGCATTCGATGCGGTGGTCGACTTCGATCGCTTGCTGCGCGACGCATCCCGTCCCAGCCGCCTGCGGGCGGAGTTCGATTCCGGCGATCACCTCCATCCAAGTGACGCGGGCTATCGCGCCATGGCGGACAGCATCCACATGCACGACCTGCTGGGACCCTCGGCAAAGTGAAGCCGCCTTGGCCCAGGTGGATGCAACGCTGGGCGGTGGGCGTCCTGGCCTCGACCACCTTCAAACCGCGCATGACGCGCACCCGGAGAACCTCATGAGACTGCTCCTGATCAACGCGAGTCCCCGTCGGGAGCGATCGCTGTCCCGGCAGCTGGCTACTGCCTTCGTCGCAAAGTGGCTGGCCTTGCGACCGCGCGACGTCGTCGTGGAACGCGACGTCGGCATCGACCACCCGCCACTGCTGACCGAGGCATGGATCGCGGCGTGCTTCACTCCCGACGACGAGCGCACGCCAGTCCAGCGCGCCGTCCTGTCCTACTCGGACGCGGCCATCGAGGAACTCGCGCGAGCGGACGTCGTGATCATCGCAACCCCCCGCTACAACTACGGCATGCCAGCAGCTCTCAAGGCCTGGTTCGACCAGGTGATCCGCATCGACCGGACATTCAGCTTCGACGCGGAGGAAAAGACCTGGCCACTGTCGCCGCTGCTTTCCGGCAAGAAGCTGGTGCTGCTGTCTGCCTCGGGCGAGTTTGAATTTGGCCGCGGCGGATTGCGCGAGAGCTGGGAGCACCTGGAGCCGCACGTGCGCACCTGTGCGCGCTACCTGGGTGTGGCGAGCGACGACGTGCATCACGTGGCCATCGAGTACCAGGAGTTCCGAGACGAACGCCACCAGGCCTCGCTGCAAGGTGCCCTGGATTCGGCGGAGGAGCTGGCCAGCCGGCTGGCGGCGGATGCCGTTCGCCGGCATGCGTGAACACATATGCCCGACTGACACAGCGGGAATTGCGGTCGTCGACGCGAGCGCTACTATTAGGTATCGTTTAGGATACAGTTCGGTATCGTTTTAGTCAGTGAGGCCGTGTTCCGATGACTGATTCTCGCCAACCATTGATGACCGCCGTGCAGTTGCACGAATGGGGCGGTCCGCTGGCACTCGCACGCATCCCGTGCCCGCAGCCGCTGCCCACCGAGGTGCTTGTGCGAGTCGAGGCCGCCGGCGTCAACCCCGTGGATGTGTTCACCTGTGAGGGACGGGCATACAACCGAGCGCTGGAGCTTCCGCACGTGCCGGGCTGGGACGTCTCCGGCGTTGTCGAAGCCGTGGGCTATGGGGTGACGCGCTTCAGGAAGGGCGATGCTGTCTTTGGCATGCCCTGGTTCCCACGCCAGGGCGGCGCCTATGCGCAGTACGTCACTGCGCCGGCGCGGCATTTGGCGCACAAGCCTGCGAAGGTCACCCACGTGGAAGCCGCGGCCCTGCCGCTGGCCGGCCTGACGGCCTGGCAGATGCTGGTGGAGGTCGCCCACGTGCAGGCTGGAATGCGGGTGCTCGTCAGCGGGGGCGCCGGCGGCGTCGGCCACCTCGCTGTACAGGTGGCCAAGGCACTAGGTGCTTCGGTCACGGCCACGGGACGGCCCGAGAAACATGGATTCCTGCGGCAGCTGGGCGCGGACTGCATCGTGGACTACACGGCAGGACCCGTGGCAGAGCAGGTTTCCGGCATGGACGTCGTGATCGAACTGGTCGGGGGCGACACCTGCATGGCGATGCTGCGCACGTTGCGGCCCGGCGGGCTGCTGGTCAGCGCCCAAGCTGCCTGGGCGCCCGGATTGCAGCAAGCCGCGCAGGCCGCGGGCGTGCGCGCCAGCTGGTACCTGGTCGAACCGAGCGGCAGCGCTCTCGAAGCCCTCGCCAGGCTAGTGCGCGAAGGACGGCTGAAGCCGCACGTCGCGGCCGTGCTCCCGCTGGCCCAAGTGGCCCAGGCGCATGGGCGCGTCGCCGAACGCCACATGAACGGCAAGCTGGTCCTGGTGCCGCCCGCCCCCAACGATTGAGCCCGAAGGAGACACCCATGACATCCCCCATCGTTCTCGTGCACGGCGCCTGGCATGGCGGTTGGTGCTGGGACAAGGTACGCCCCCGCCTCGAGGCGGCGGGCCATCGCGTGTTCACACCCAGCCTCAGCGGGCTGGGCGAGCGCGAGCACCTGCGCCATCCCGTCCCCAGCCTGCGCACCCACGTGGCCGACGTCGTGAACCTGGTGGTGGCCGAGGACCTTCGCGACTTGGTCCTGGTGGGCCACTCCTACGCTGGCATGGTCATCACGGGCGCAGCCGACGCGCTGCGCGATCGCATACGCCACCTGGTGTACCTGGATGCCGCGGTACCGGCCGACGGCCAAACCTTCGCGTCGTTCGTGCCCGGCATCGCACCCGAAGACGTGATGCGGCGGGAGGCGGCATTCCGCTCGATGGCGCCGGACGGAATCTGGCTTCCCCCGGTTGCACCTGCCATGGTGGGCGTGAGCGATCCCGACGACGCCCGCTGGCTGCAGCAGCGCCTGCGTCCCCATCCGCTTCGCACCTGGCTGGACCCGGTGGCCCTGCCCCATGGCGGCTCCTCCGGCATCCCCAAGACGTATGTCATGGCCGCGAACCCGCCGACGACGGCGATGGGCTACCCGCGCGTGGCCCAAATCGCGCGCCAAGGCGGCGAATGGAGCTGCCGCGAGATCGACTGCGGCCACGACATGATGGTGGTGAATCCCGAGCAGACGGCCGCCTACATCGCCGAGGCGGCGGCATGAATGCGCTACTTGTGCGGCAGTGCCGCGTCGATCACCGCTTGGGAGGCACGCTGCAGCGCCTTCGCCGGTCCGTTCTTGCCCAGGGCTTCGCTTCCGGCGAAGGCACCGTCGATCATCAGCATCAGTTGATCCGCGAGCAGGGCAGCGTCTTCGGCGCCGGCCGCCATGCACAGCGACAGGAGCCGCCGGCGCAGCGTCTGCTTGTTGCGAGCGACCTTGTCGCGAACGACATGCGCCGGATCGGGAAACTCCGCCGCCGCATTCAGGAACGCGCAGCCCCGGGAGTCCTCGCTCCCGATGTAGCGGGAGATCCACTTGACCTGCGCGAGAAGTTCCTCGCGCGGACGTCCGATGTGCCGCTCGGCGGTGGCTTCCCACTGCGCCCAGAACTCCTCGTTGCGCGAGTCCAGGACGGCCAGGACGAGGTCGTCCTTCGTCGGGAACCAACGGTAGAGCGTCGTCTTGGCCACGCCAGAGGCGGCGACCACCGCGTCAACGCCCACCGCGCGAAATCCCTCGCGGTAGAACAGGTCGCGCGCCGTCGCGAACACCTTGTCGCGGGCGGAGTCTTCCCCCTGCGCAGGGGCTCGCTTGGCTCTGGTGGGGGCACTTGCAGGCACGGGGCATTCCTCGGTGTGCCAGCCATGATACAGGTCGGTAGCGAAGGACGCCGGCCATGAGGATCACCGACACCGCCGCCGGCGCCGGGCTGCCTTCCACCCGTCGTGCCCTTCTGTTCGGCAACTTCGTCATCGGCGCCGGCCTGCAGGTCGTCGCGGGCACGCTGCAGGACCTGTCGCGCTCGCTGGGGGTGAGCATCGCCACGGCGGGGCAACTCATCTCCATCGCCGCCATCGTGGTGTGCGTGGCTGCGCCGTTGGCGGCATGGCTCGGGCGTGGGCGCGACATGCGACGCCTGCTCGCCTTCGCGTTGCTGTGGTATGGCATCGGCCACGCCGCTTGTGCGGTGGCTCCCGGCTACCTGACGCTTGGCGTGGCGCGCGCGCTGTCGATGCTGGCCGCCGCGCTGTTCACGCCGCAGGCCGCAGCCGCTATCGCGGTCATGACCCCGCCGCAGGAGCGCTCTTCGGCCATTGCCTTCATCTTCATCGGCTGGTCGGCCTCGGCGGTGATCGGAGCGCCGATCAGCAGCTACGTGGGAGAGGTTCTGGGCTGGCGCCTTGCCTTCGGCCTGGTGGCCGGTCTCGCCCTGCTCGCCGCGGCCGTGCTTTGGCGGAGCATGCCTTCGGGCGTGAACACGCCACCCGCCTCCGCCGCGTCATGGAAGGCGGCGCTGCGCGAACCGGCGCTGATGGCCATCGTACTGGTCACGGCTTTGCAGGGCGCCGGGCAGTTCACCGTCCTGTCGTACTTCTTGCCTTTCTGCAAGCAGATGCTGCAGGCCACCGCGGCAGAAGTCAGTCTGGCCTACCTGTGGTTTGGAGCGCTCGGAGTGACTGGGAACGTGCTGCTGGTGCGGCTGGTGGGTCGGATGGGCCCCGCGCGCAGCGTGAACCTGGTGCTGTTCGGCATCGCGGTGAGTCTCGCGGCATGGCCGCTGGTCACCACCATGCCGGCGCTGCTGCTGCTGGTAGTCCCGTGGGGCCTGGCCTGCTTCGCGAGCAACTCCGCACAGCAAGCGCGCCTCGGCCACCTGGCGCCACAGTTGACACCGGCGCTGATGGCCATGAACACGTCGGCGATCTACCTGGGGCAGGCCATGGGCGCAGCCGGCGGGGGCGCGGTGTTGGCATCCCACGGTTTGGGGGCGCTCGGTCCGGCCGCCCTGGCCTGGATGTTGGCAGCACTAACACTCAGCGTCTGGGCGGCGCGGCGGCTGCAGGTGCACGGGCTGCGTGGCACGCCGGTCGCCAACAGCTAACGACCCCCACTTGCATGGCATCCGTCCAAGCGTCGGGCAACTCGAAGATCGGTCGCGGACCAGTCGGAACGAACGATGAGCAAGACTCTGACAGGCGCACTCGAAATGACGGCCGCGATGGCGATTTCGGGAACCATCGGCTGGTTCGTCGTCCGGTCTGGCCAGACCGTCGTCAACCTGTTGTTCTGGCGCTGTGTCTTCGGCGCGGTCGGCTTGCTGCCGTTTTGCCTGGCATTCGGCTACGTGCGGCGCATGCCGAAGCGGGATTTCGCGCTGGCGGCGGGTGGTGCACTGGCCATTGCCTTCAACTGGGTTCTCATCTTCGAGGCGTTCTCGCACGTCCCGATCTCGGTGGCCACGGCGGTCTACAACACGCAACCGTTCATGCTTCTCGCATTCGGGGCTGCATTTCTGGGCGAGAGAATCACCACCGCGCGATTGGCCTGGCTGTCGTTGGCATTCTGCGGAGTTGTGATGATCGCCAACGGCAAGCCCAGTCTCGCGGCCGCAGGCAGCGACTACTCCCTGGGTATCCTGATGTCCATCGGAGCCGCCTTCCTGTATGCCCTGGCAGCCCTGACGACGAAGAAGCTGGACGGCACCCCGCCCCAGCTGATCACCTTGATCCACGTTTGCGTGGGTGCCGTGGTGTTCGCCCCTTGGGCCTTGAGAGCGGAGTTTCCGGCCACCGGAAGCGCCTGGTCTTCGTTTGCGGCGATGGGGTTCATCTATACGGCACTGGTCTTCATCCTTCTCTATTCTGCGATCCAGAAGCTGCCGACAGCGATGACTGGTGCCCTGTCGTTCATCTATCCCATCGTCGCGATGATCACTGACTTCATCGCGTTCGATCAACGTCTGAGCGCGGCCCAGTGGACCGGCGCCGCCGCGATACTGGTTGGGGCCCTCGGCGTCCAACTGCAGGGAACAGACAAGCTGAATCCCAACAACGACCGGTATCACGACGACTAGAAGCCCGCCCGTCAACGAGCCCCGCGCGGGCGCGGCGGGGCTCGCCAGCCAGAACACGGCTCGCGCGGTTCCGCCCCGCTTCCGGCCGCTTAGCGGTCGAAGTCGGCCTGGTACGCCTCCTGGATGCCTGCTCGCACCCGCGACTGCGTCTCCTGCCGCCGCCGCCAGGCGGCTTCGTCTTTTTGCTGTTGTTCCTGTCGCCGCATTTCCGCAGCGATCTCCGCCGCCGTGGGAGCGCGGCCCGCGTCAGGACCGATGCGCACGGTGTCCATTTCCACGTTGCCCAGGTCAATGTTGCCGGTTGCGGCTTCGCCAGCTTGCCGCATGATCTCCGGATCGAGGACGCCGCCCCATTGGGCCTGCGCCTGGACGGCAAACAGCAGCGCGGCCAGCGCCAAGAAGCGGTTCATCTCAGCCCTTTCCAAGGAGGACGTTGCAGGTGCGGGTTTCCGCGGCTGCGCTGCCGGTGCAGCCCTGGCTGGCTGCATAGCGGCGGCACAGGTTCGGGTTGGCGCCTCCGCCGACCGAGCGGAAGACCCGGGTGCAGAGATCGAAACGCTGCGCGACCGCGGCGCGGGCCTGCGCCAGTTCGGCGACCACCGCCGGAGCCATTTGCCGGCAGACGCCGAAGGCCTCCGCATCGCGCCGGAAGCGATTGCAGTAGCGCACCGGATCGGCCGGCGTGTAGCGGCTGCGGTAGACGCCCGGTTCCGGCAGCCCCGCCCGCGCCTGGCGAAGGATCGCGGCGTTCTCGTCCAGGGCCGCCACCCGGCGGCTGGCCTGCGCGGCCAGTCCGTCTGGATCGTTGGCCACATGGGCGGCGGCGAACGCGGCCAGCTGCTCCCGACCCGAGGCATGCGCATACGCCTCCTGGTACGCTCGGCGGGCCACGCGTTCGTGCAACTGCAAGCGCGACGCGACGGCCAGCAGGCCTTGGGCGTCCAGCTTGAAGAAGGCCTCGTTCTTCAGGGCCATGTCCGCCTCCGACATTCCGCCGCTTGCGACGCCCACCAGGACGCGGGCGAGCAGGGGATTGTCCGGAACCTTGAACTGCGTGGAGCAGGGCGAGTAGTTGCCGCGCCGGCGCTGTTGCAGCGCGGGATTGCACCGCGTCATCTGGTCGATGCGGGCCGGTGCGCCGCGCTCGAAGTCGAAGGCGATCTGCCGCGACGCCGGCCAATAGGCGATGCGTTCGACCTGCTCCTGGGCCAGGTCGCGGGCCTCGAAATGCAGGTCCCAGTGCTTCTCCCCCGTGCGCACGAGATAGACGGTGCGCGGAGTTCCTGCGTTGCGGTTCGGGACGACCAGCCGGTAGCCGGGCTCGCCGGCCGCTGGCGCCGGGTCGGCTCGCGTGGCTGTGCCGGCGGGCATGGTGACGCAGCCCGCGATGGAAAGGGCCGTCGCCGCGGCGGCCGCCCACATCGACATCCTGCGCCGCAAGGCGTGCTCTTCACGCCTGCCGGACTCCGCTCGCGACGATTTGCTCATTCCTGCTCCCGACTCCTCGTACTTCAGCAGCGAGTATCGACGCGAATCTCGCGCGAACGGCAGCCTGCCAGCCTTGCGGCTCACACGCTGTCTTGCGCGCGATACATCTTGTAACGTGAAGGCTCGCCGCTCACGCCGGACTACGACGAACGATTAACTCCGGCCGCCATGGGGTCCCGTCGTCTGGCACGCCGTTCTTGAAGGAGACCGTCGATGGCTTTACGCAGGCCATCAGACCGTGCAGGCGACGGATCGTTGGCCGCTCGGCTGCGTCGCCTTTTGAGTAGTCGTAGACGCTCTCTTGCAGGACACGAGTACGAACCCGTCTGCTCGCGGAATCCTGCGCCGACCCACGGCAACCAAGGCAACTTCCGATTTCCGATTTGCCCGTCGAAGGAGCAATCCAGCCACCCCTCGTACTTGTCTGCAGGCTGCACGCCCGAAACTGGTTCAGATTCCATCGCCCGCCCCCTCAAGAGGCGTTCCGAGAACTTATCGAGCTCGGGTGCAAGTCTGCTCTCGATCCATAGCAGCCCTTCCCCTACACGTGCTCCATCGCCGACCTTGGATCAACATTGCTAGCGCATCGGGATGGGCTAGGCACCACCAGCGCACCAGCGGGGCCCGAGGCGTCGGATCTAAGCAGGCACCCAGGCGCCGCGCTTGTTCGAGCGGCGTAGGCAACTCGCCCGCCTTCAGCGACGCACCAACGACCAGAGTGCCTTTTTCCCCAACGAACAAGACGGTCCGTTCTGCACGGCAACATGGCCGTCCGCAGTCGCCGGAGACCAGGGCTTCCTTGTCCTGACCACGCTCGGGGCGTTTTCCTCTGAGTCCCCTTTTGCCTGGCGCGGTCTAAAGCGGAGCGTGCGGACATGCAAATTTAGACCACGCTTGTTGTCCTGACTGCCGCGGCGGCTGGGGTGGAAACGACAAAGGCGGGCCGCAGCCCGCCTTTGCGAATGCACCGATGACTCAGATCACGGCAGCGATAGCCGGAACAAGTTGACGACCTTGCTGGCCTCTACCCAGCGCTGCGTATTCCCCCAGAGCTCGAGGGAGGTGATGGTGGTGTTCTCCGCGTATTGCTGGACACCGGTGCTGGAATCGCAATGGTTGTCCGACACGCCCAGCGGGCTGCAGGTAATCAGTGCCTTGCGCGCACTCGGCGTCAAGCCCACTGCGTCGTCGTAGGCGACCGGGACCTGCGGGCCAGAGCCGTCCGGGTCAGGACCGCGGCCGTAGATGGTGACATACGTGGGCGTGACGGCGCCGGCGGGCACCGTCCAGAAGTCCTTGTCGCCCTCGGTGCTCAGGTCTGCGACGTTCGGCTCCGCCGTGCTCGGTGCACCGAAGATGGCGGCGCCGGTGGTGCCCGTCTCGGCGCGCAGCTCCGCCTTAGCTGTGTCGGTCAAGGAGGCGAAGCTGGTGACTGCCAACTCGGCCAGCGTCGGCGCTCGGGAAGTGGTTCGGTAATGCTGTACCACATTGGCCACGGAGGTATCCGCGTGGAAGAACTCCAGCTTCCACACGCCCTGCTCCGGAATCGCACGGAGCTGCTCGTCCGTGTACATCGGGCTCATGAAGAAGATGCCCGTCTCCACTTCGGGCGAGCCGGCGGTGCCGTTCTTGAACTTGCCGGCGAGTCGCACGACGGGGGTGCCGGTGAGTGATCCATCGGAGCGCTCGATCACCAGCTGGCTGCGGCCGCCGATTGGTTTGTAGGTGAACACGGAGCCGTTCGGCGCTGTGACCAGTACCTTGCTGAACACCGGGCTGCCGGAATCGAGCCGGTTGACGATCGCCACGTTGTATCCGGTGGAGAACGAATCCGCCTCCGGCTGGTTCACGAACTCCCGCTCCTGCATGAACGCCCGCACGCGCGCGTTGTAGGCGTACTGATTGCCCACCGCCTTGAGCGTGCCGCCAACGTTGCGCACCACCTGCTGCTCGTAGCCCACGTTCCCGCCAGCCGTCCAGCGGAAGGTGAAGACGATGTCGTGCTCGGGATTGTTCCGCAGGAACTCGAGCCGCGGCGCGTCGCTGACGAGGCCGCCGGCGGGCGTGTTGAACAGACTAGAGAAGGCGCCACCCGATCCCACGCGAGCGCCGTTGGTGAGGTAAGTCGTCGGATCGTCGTTCAGGAACAGCGTCCTGCATTCGGCTGCAGTGACGGCGCTACCGTCTCCCGTGGTGGCGCTCGCGCGCTGCGTGGGAGCAAGTGCGTAGCAGGCGTTTTGGCGGGCGATGAAGTCCGCGAGCATGCCAGCGATGTTGTCCGGGGGCAGCGCCGCGGCCGTGATCTGTCCGGAAGGCAGCGGCGGCGGCGAGGCGTCATTGCTGGCGAAGGAGGTGCGGATCGGTTCCGCCGTCGCGGCACGGACCGTGATCTCGATGTTGGAGCTGTCCGCGGTCAGCCGGATGTCCACCTGCAGCGCGTCAAGAACCTTGTCGTGGCCCGTGCCATCGGCGGTGAACACGCCCGTGAGCGGGTTGGCGGAGTCGCCCACCACATCAAGCAGCGGCTTGAGGATGGCAATGACTTCGTCCACCTTGGCCTGCAGGGCAGCCGAGGTGACGGCATCTACGTTGCCGCGCAGGTTCAGGGGGTTCCCTTGGGGCGCCAGCCGCGCCGCGATCAGATTGGTGAGCGGCGTGATGTTCAGGCGGGTCGTGCGGGTCTCAGCGAACGTGCTGACCAGCGTCTGGTCCTCACGCGTCGCCTCCAGGACGAGTGGCGCCTGCGCGCTGGACGGGATCGTTAGCGAATACCCACCATCCGCACCGGTGGTCGTCGTGGCCAGCCGGGTGCCAGCTCGGTCGTACACGCTCACGGTCGCGCCGGCGAAGGGCGCGCCGGTGGCCGCGACCCCGGAAAGCGTTGCGTCCGCCGTAGGGA